>CAISKQ010000067.1 GCA_903885965.1 uncultured bacterium | reverse complement strand
TGGCTCTAAAACTCAAAAAGGGGCTGACATGTTGAGCATCATTTATTCGGTAGTGATGTCTCTTTGGAGAAAATCTAAACAAGATTTCTTTGGCTTATACAACCAGGCATTGATGCCTGTTGGGGGTCAGTGAGGAGTTACGGCAATTTTCCTTGACTTAGATGCCTTTTTGTGCTATGATAGAGTGTCATAGGATAGGGTAGTCCTGTGATGAGGTCAAACAAAGTAAAAGACCTCGCAGGAGTACCTTGAAAATTTCATAATAACAATCAGAAAAAAAGAGGAGATTAATCATGAGTCTTTTAAGGAAAATAGGTGGGTATGCTGGGGAGCTTGGGCTGGACGTCTTCTTTATGAAGGGGGTCCCAATGATCTTTAGTACGCTGTATGGGGCTTATAAGGAATTGCCACAAGAACATAAGGAAAAAATTCCAGGGATATTTGGATACGGACTTGCTGATGAGCAAATAGTTGGGGCTTTAGTGGCTCAACTTGCTGACATTAAGGACCGGGTCATAATCATGAAGTTTCTCGATGAAAAATGTAAAGATTACGAGCGGAGTCGGTTTATTCTGATCGTTGCAGGGATGGAATTTTTCCCTGCTATACGGGAGGAAAAAACTATCAAATATGCCAAAGATGGCAAAAAAGAATCTGAGACAATTAAAGCTGGTTCGCCAGCGATTGACCTTAGATTGGATTTTTTGAAATCTTTCGCAGACATCATCAGGGTTGAGTTTAACGGTGACCTTGATAAAGCATACAGGTATTGCATCGGTGGACGCATGATTATTGCTAATCCGCTGCATCGGAAAATTTGGAGTGATTTTTCCGATAGCACGAAAGAGTTTAAAAAATTTGCACTTGATCCATTTGGGGCCATTTCTCTTAAGGATTTGGCAACAAAAGCGACAGACACGTTTAAGGCAGGAGGCGAAAGTCTTTCTGCGGATTTACAATCATTTAGACGAGCAATGCGCGCACGTCGCAATGCTGGTCGTTAAAAAGGAGAAAATAGAAATGATGATATTTGGAGTTATTGTGGCTGTTTTTATTGCTATCTTGCTTCGTCGGCAACTTGGCGACCTATTGGTTGGATTGGGTGACGCCGCAGTTATTGGTTGGGGATCAATCTGGTCAGTCCTTCGCTGGGTTTTGGTTGGGGGATTGATTCTTTGGCTAGTTTCTATTTTCGCAATTGTGAAAATAGGTGACTATGCCAATGCGGGTACGGCAATTTGGATTTTCTGGCTAAGTCTGCCAGCTTTCCTGATTGCCCTCGCAAGGTCAGCGGTGGTCCAGCGACCAGTAGCGATGCTCGTGAGCTCCGTTTCTGGTTTTGCAGTCTTGATTTCTGGCGGCTTTCTTCTGTTTGGACTTTTTGCGCCAGAAGTGAAGAAGAGTTCTAATCATTTCCTTGCTGCCGGGCAAGCAAAGGTCGCAGCTAATTTGGATGAGAAAGCACTCCAGTCAGTGGCTGAAGCTGTTATGGTCAGACCCATAAAAGAGGAGACAAGGGGCTATGGGAACAGTGGCAAATCTGTTCAGGTACTAGGCAAGGGGGAGAAAGTTAAGCTGCTTGACCCCAAAAATCCGATCAGTATCAATAACTCTGATCCAATGGTGCTGTGTATGACCACGGATTCGGAGGGGAATTTTGTTAACGGGAACAGAATTTATGTTCTTGTCAGCAAAATTGAATTGAATGAGGAATGATGCAGTGTGGCGCAGTGATGGATATTATTCATCACTGCGCTTTTTTGATTCCCAAAAAAAACTTGGAAAAATTTTGTGGACAAATGCTATGTTAAAAAAAATATTTTTGTGCTATAATTTATACATAAAAATAAAAACTTTTTCACTATGGCATTTTTCAATAAAATTTTTGCAGGAACCAATGGCGCAGCTAATGATTTTTCAAATAGTTCAAAAATATCGAGCGCAATAAAAAGTGCTCCGATGAGGAAGTTGGTTGTTGCGCTTGAAGATGATGATGAAAAACAAAGTTCTCAAAGCAACACAATGGATTCAGTAAAGAAAGAAATGAACATTGATAAAGAAGCATCAAGAAAGGCTGAAGAGGTGCGTGAGATGCTCGGGAAAAAGACAAATGATGAACTTTTGAAATTGAAAAATTCAGCGCAGCAAATCAGAAACCGTGTTCACTATATCGACAAAAATGATTTTGCAAAAAGAGCTGTTTCGAGCAAGGACAGGGTTTATGATTTTGATTTGCGCAGAGATTTGGCTCATTTTTTGGCCAATGATGAATTCTTGACTGAAGTTGACGCTAGTGTTGGGGGTCAGAAAACGGTGGATGATTTCCGAAAATTTGAAATGCTTATTGTGGATGCTATTAGCAATGAAATGTTGGACTACGTTGTCTATGGTGACAGGACCTATGTGATAATCGAGGAGATTGTGAGGGAAAATGAGCAACCTAAAAAAGAAGAGAAACAGCAAAAAGAAGAGCCAGTGAAGGCGGAGACTGTCGCAGGTCTTTCGGCAAAGAATGTTGAAATTTTTAGAAAAAGCGCTATTGAATTTGTGAAAAATTTGGAAAAAGAATCAGAATCAGAGGTTGGCAATACGATTACATCTGAAGAAATAAATACCTTAACAAAAATATTTACAAGAAGATTTTTGCGAGAGATGATTGCTGAAAAAGAAGCGTTTATGTTGGAGAAAATGTCTTTTGTTCCAGAAGAAAGGGAAGCGCTCGTTGGATTTGTTTGCAATTCAATTTTTAAATAAAAAAGTAATTTTTTTTAAAATACTTCTATGGATAATAGTTGGAAAAAATTTGATAAAGCAAGTCAAGGCGCAAAAGATATTATTGAAGCTGAATTCGAAGTCATAGCTAGTAGTGATACACAAGCACAGGCTGAGCAGGAGAGAAAAATGCATGCTGAAGCTGCTAGACAAAAAACTGAGAAGAATGAAATTGAAAGAAAAGCACGAGAAGAATATAAAGAAAATTTGGAAGATTTGTTTGAAACATATAAGGAATTAGCTAGTGCTAAGGATTTTACGGAGATATTCTCATCACTAAAGGATGATTCTTTGGATGATGCGGCAAAGGAAGAGGCCTTGAAAGAAGAATTTAAAGCACTTCAGGAAATTTGCGATCCTGATAAAAACGGTAATCCTGACAATGAAGGAAAGACTTCAGATGAAGTTCGCAAAATTGCTAATCAGGCAACTGCGCTTTTAGAGTTTTTTTATGTTGAATCATTAGCGAGAATTAGCAGTAAATCAAAATTAGAGGCTAAGGAAAAAAGGGAAAAACTTCAAGATGAGGCTAAATTGGAAATTAATGAGAAGATTTTTGCTGCAAAGGGTGTGGAAGATGCTTTTTGTGTGAAAGCAACGGAGAAAGTGGCTGAAGAAAAAAAGCAAGCTGAGGAAGAACAAAAGAGACGAGTCGAAGAAGAACAGAAGAAGCAAGATGAAAAAAAAATAAAGGCTGAGGAAAAGCGAGTCGAAGAAGAAAAGAAGAAACAAGAGGCAGAGGCTGCAAAAAAACCCGAAGAGAAAAAAGAGAACGTGAAGGATGTAGAAGAAGAAAAACTCTTGGACGAGCTTAGAATCGCCAGGGATAAGTTTGCAGACACAGAATTTCGCGATCGCACAACAATGCAAAGACTTCGCAAATATTTTAATAATGGAAAAGACCAAGCTCCTGGGTCTAAATATGCTGATAATGCAAACATAAAAACAGCGCGAGATTCGCATCATGGTGCGCTTAAGGGTTTCATGAATCATAAAATCGGTAAATTGCAGAAAGATGGTGTTACAGGTCCAGAACTTGAGGCTAAGGTTAAGGAACTGTATTCCTTTTTTAATCTGGATGAAACAGTTAAATATTATGATGCCAGAACTGAAGCCAAGATGAATTATTTGGCGAGTGATAAAAATAAGGATGGTTCAGAAAAGGGGTTCTTGAAAAAGGGTTGGGATAAGATGAATCAAGGAATGATTAAGATGTCAGAATGGTACAGTAAAAAAGTTCCTACTTCGGTGAAAGTAGCTTTAGCTCTCGGAGCTTTCATCCCTGGAGCATCGGCTTTTGCAATTGGAAAGAGGGCATGGGGAGCTTCAATGATGGCAGTTTCAGGAGGAGCACTGCTTGATCAATATTTTCAACGCAGAGACGGAAAAGTTGATAAAAAGCAGCGGAATAAGGAGTTTAGAAATGTTTCAGAAAATGGCAACGTGGATTTTGATAAATTGAAAGGGTTATTGGATGGAAAAATAGGTGAGCTTGATCATAAGTTGAACAAAAAAAGTCTTTTGAGTAGTTGTAATAAATTCCTGGCTTTCACTGGGGCACTGTTTTCTGCGGGATCAATTTTGACAAGTGTTAATGCATATGCTTCTGCTGGTAAAGAGGTAGCTAGTACAACGGCAATTGGGAATATTGTTAATTGGGCAAAGGGTTTATGGGGGCATGGTAGCGAAAATGCTGGAACAGTTAATGCGGTAAAACATGTCACTACGGCTGTTGGTGCTGACGTTAAAGGCGCATCTTTTGACCCAAGTAAGGTTGATCCTAACTCTTTGGAAGGGCGTAAGCATCTCATTCCTGGTGCTGGCAAAGTCCCAGAAAAATTAGGTGTAAATCCTCATGGAACTGCAGCCGTTGTTGGCGCTCATAGTGAGGTTGCGGCTGGCGCTCATAGTGAAATCAATAAGCCACTGACAATTGAGATTAAGAATCCCGTTAATGTTAGCGAGGGGCACGTACGACATGACAGTTTTATTCGCAGCCTTAAAGACCATTTAAAGTCGACGAATTCTGAGATTCATCCAGAAGCAGCTGAAACGGTGTTTCATGACGCTGCAAAGGAATATGCAGCTAGTCATAATATTAGTTATACTGAAGCTGTGAAAAAATTAAGCAAAATAAATCCAGGAACAACTTATACCTTGACGCAAGATGCAAAAGGTTTGCATATGCACATTGATGATGAGCATGTAAAATTTGTTAAGAGTGTGAGCGGTGCCGAGCACCACGCTCCAGTAGCTGCAGCTGCTGATCATGGAGTAAATCCTATTGAACAGGTTAATGCTCCTCAGGCTACAAATGATGAATTTTATAGAAAGTTTATGCACGATACTGCTTATGATAATTTGGAGAAACAGCCTTTGCCAGCAAATTTTGCTGAACCAGTTCCGGAGCATAATGGTATTTATGATTATGAATTTGGTCCTACGTTAGATGCTGAAGCTGCTACGGAAGCCGCTGGTGTCAAGGGAGGCTTTGCTGAGTACGTTATGGCTGAGAATTACAAAGGGGCAATACCGTTGCGAAAAGATTTTTTTGATGGGAGTATGAGTAAATTTAAGAGTTTTGAAAATGTTAATGTCAATGATGCAATAAGTGATCGTAATGGAGCATCACTGCATGGGCTTTCTCGAAAAGCCAGGAAATTAATAACAGCCTTTTCGGAACTTGTGAAACCCGAGGATGGTGAAAATTTTAAACACTATACGGGCAGAATTGTTATTTTGGCAAAGGAAGCTGAACAGAATAAATAATTAAATCTAGCCAACTAGTAGTTATTTTTTTGAAATAATAAAAATTTTCCTAGTGATGAGTGTGAGATACCGCGTAAATATGAATGATTTAAAATAAAAATTTATAAAAATAAGACGCTTTCTGTTGTTAAATAGAATTCGAATCTTGTTTATCATTGTAAATGGAAACACAAAACGAAGAAATAACCAGTTCGCAGCAACAAGCTCTTTCACAGCTTGTTAAGGATTTAGGAATTGATAATCTTTCTCAAGACAAACAAAACGAATTAATTATTAAAATGACAGAAGTTTTGCTTAAGCGGATTTTTCTTGAAACAATGGAAAAACTTGGCGAGCAGGGACGGGAGGAATATGAGAAAATGTCAGAAGGCGATGTTCAAGTTGAGCAAGTAGAGGCATTTTTTAAGGAAAAGATTAATAACTACGATGAAATGATTGAAAACATTATCGAGGAATTTAAGAGTGAAATGCTTGGTGCGAATGCAGTGTAAGGCTTGGAGTGTGAAATTTGGAGCATATGGGAACAGGAGTGGATCTTAAGCTATAATAAATAAATATGTAATTCAGGAATGTTGTGCGTTGCGCGCTATGCGTTTCGCGAGATTCGTGGAAAAGAGTTATGATTAAATCAAACCTTGAGCCAATTGAAGATAAGGACTTAGATTTCGAAGGGAGATTTAGGAGAGTAGCACCTGATAATTTTCAAGAAAAAGAAATTCCCGTGTATGCTGTAGAAAAAGAGTCACTAAGGGAAGTTAGTTCAGCTGAAAAGGATTCGACCTATGGAAGGATACTTTCAAAGGTTCAGACGCAGAGCGATGATGATACTGATCCAAGTGACGTTTCTAGTGATGCACAGGCAGCTGCTAGGAAAACTAACGCTCAATCGCAAGTTGGTTATTTGATTGATATTGCTGGACAAAAAGGTGTGGTTTATGCTGTGAAAGTTGCTCGTCAAATGGAGGATAATTATGTTTTGGATAATTTCCATGATAAACTCTTGGCTGATGAACTTCATGATGCCTTGGTGGCAAGGGGAATGATAAAGGAGATATAAAAAAGTTTTAAATATAAAAATAAAAACATAGATGGACAATTTTGATTTAAACGTTCTCATTAATCCTCTTTTGTGGATCTTTTCGATTGCTGCCATTGGGAGTGGTTTATTTTTGGTTTTGCGAAGTTTCTTGAATTTTCGCGCCCAGGTTAATCGCAGTATGAATATGAATCTGGAAGTTGTTAGGGTGACAAAGATATTTAAAGATAAAGGTGAGAAAGCTGGCGATAATCAATCTTGGAAAGAAGAGATTGGCGCAATGGAACAACTGCTTGTGACACTTGCCAACATTAAAGAAAAAAAATCCCTTATTGGGCATTTTATGTATAGCGAGCCGTATATTGCTCTCGAAATAGCAAATCCATCCAGCAGTGAGGAAATATTTTTTTACTTGGCTATTCCTAGTAAATTTCGAGAAAGTGTTGAAAAGCAGGTGCATAGTTATTTCCCAAATGCTTCAGTGGAAAAAGTTCCTGATTATACAATTTTCATGCCCGGAAGTTTTACTGCAGCGACTGCGCTCACGCTCAAAAAAAATCATGCGCTCCCGATTAAGACTTATGAGCACATGGATATTGATCCGCTTAATGAAATTTCAAACGCATTGAGTAAGCTTGAAACGCTTGACGAAGGTGCTGTTATTCAAATTATACTACGACCGGCGGGAAAAAGTTGGAGAAAACATGGTAAAGAAATTGCACACAAGATGCAACAAGGTCAGCAACTTAAAGACGCAAATAGTTCTTTGGCAATGGACCTTGGAAAGGGTGCAATTCAGGCCTTTAGAACTGCTCCGGATAAGCAACCATATAAAAAGGAGGCTGTTCAATTGACGCCAGAGGAGCAAGAATTGCTCAAGAAAATTGAAACCAAATCGAACAAGGTTGGTTTTAGGGCAAATATTCGTTTACTTGCTTCAGCTAAGACTCAGCAACGAGCAGATGAAATCTTAGCTCATATTGAGAATGCGTTTGCTCAATTTGAAAATCATGAAGTCAATCACTTCATTGTTAAGAAGAGATTAAAAGAGAAAAAAATTGCTTACGATTACATTTTTAGGAATTTCGATGAGGATAATTCAGTGATTCTTTCAACGGAAGAAATTTCCAGCATTTTTCATTTCCCGATTTCCACAACCGAGACTCCGAAAATCAAGTGGTTAAAGTCTGGCGCAGCACCTCCGCCAATGAATATTCCAGAGAGAGGAATTTTGCTTGGCTATAATGATTATCGCGGCTCAAAAACCGAGATAAGATTAAGTGATAGCGATCGTCGTCGTCATTTGTATACGATTGGACAGACGGGAACTGGAAAATCAAATTTTTTGCAAGAAATGGCAAAGCAGGACGCCAGAAATGGCAAGGGTTTTTGTTTTATTGATCCTCATGGTGACGCAATTGAAGACATATTGACCTCTATTCCGAAAGAACGCGCAGAGGATGTGATTGTTTTTGATCCTTCTGATATGGAGCGTCCATTTGGACTTAATATGCTTGAGTTTGACCCATCACATCCTGAGCAAAAAACCTTTGTAATCAATGAAATGATTGGAATTTTTGATCAGTTGTATGATTTAAAAGCAACAGGTGGTCCGATGTTTGAACAATATGTCCGTAATGCAATGCTTTTGATTATGGAGGATCCAGAATCTGGTAGTACCTTGATGGAAATTTCCAAAGTGTTAGCTGATGAGGATTTCAGAAAAATGAAACTAACCAAATGCAAAAATCCAGTGGTGTCTGATTTTTGGATCAAAGAAGCTGAAAAAGCTGGCGGAGATGCAGCACTTGCAAACATGGTGCCCTATATTACTTCAAAACTAACTACCTTCGTTTCTAACGACATGATGCGTCCGATTATTGCTCAGCAAAAAAGTACGCTTAATTTCCGTGAGATCATGGATGATGGAAAAATATTGTTAGTAAAACTTTCAAAGGGAAAAATCGGAGAAATTAATGCGCATCTGTTGGGTATGGTAATTGTGGGTAAAATTTTGATGAACGCTTTGGCGCGCGGCGACATGCCGGAAGATCAGCGTCGAGATTTTTATCTCTATTTGGATGAGTTTCAAAATGTTACCACGAATTCAATTTCACAAATTCTTTCTGAGGCGCGAAAATATCGATTATGTCTTACGATCGCGCATCAATTCATTGGTCAACTCAGTGAAGAAATTTCCAAAGCCGTGTTTGGAAATGTTGGTTCGATGGTGGCCTTGCGGGTTGGTCCGGAAGATGGGGAATTTTTGGAAAAACAATTTTCGCCAATTTTTTCGGCTAGCGACTTGGTTAATGTTGACAACTACAAAGGTTTTGCGCGGGTACTACTCAATGGCGAACTTTCCAAACCTTTCAATGTTAATTTTTATCCCCCAACGCGAGGCAATCAGGAAATCGCAAATTATCTCAAGGAACTTTCTCGGCTCAAATATGGTCGTGACGCTGAAATCGTCAATCGCGAAATCATGGAGCGTGCTAAGTTTGCCAGGCAAGCTAGTCGATCAGCTTTTTAGTTAGACGGCTGGCTGATTAGCTTGTTGGGAGCTGGGTTGCAGGAGTCGGTTAGTAGCTTTTATGAAAAAGAAAATATAAAAAACCCACTTCAGGAAGAAATGGGTTTTTTGTAATAAAGGAAGCTTATTTTATTTGTAGATTACTGGGTTTTTCGTACATCTGTAAAGGTTCGCAATTCGTAGAGAATTCCTATTGAATTGCCATTGTTATTAGTCCTGTCGAAGTTGTGATATAAGCAGCTTTATTTTTTTCATCAACCGTAAATGACGTGGTATCCTTTAATGCATCATTGAAGAGTTGAGCAGTAATAGTGCCAGTTGTTTTGTCATATTGTACGAGGCGTGAGTTTTGTGTGTCTAGGGCATATAAAAATGGGGAATCAATGGAGGTAAATATTTTATCGAAATGCACTGGCGTTTTGGAATCTTCAAGAGTCATTGGCGTTTGCTTTCCCTTTAAGAATTTTACAATTTGATTATTTTGAACAACATAAATACTATCATCAATTGTCATGTCTGAGATACCATTGAGTGTAGCATTATCCTTTAGCCAATTTATTTTCTCTCCAAATCCACCATCAGCTCTTGGGTAGCGAGCAACTTGATTAGATATTGGATCAATAATATAGAGATAGGTAAGATACGTCCCAATATGATTTATGACTGATGTTACTGGAAGCTGGATGTTATTTTCGGAAAATTTGGAATTACTAGGGGTAAAAGACAATAACTTATTTTGATCGGTAAGAATAAGCACTGTTGAAATAGCAGGCATATAGGTTAGTGTAGTGGCGTTTCCAGTGTTGCTGGGAAAGGGATATTCAAATTTCTGCCCATTCTTTAAGATAATGAGATTTTTATGTGTTGAGGTAATAATACTGCTGTCAGCAACCAATACGCTATCAAGGTCAGTATTGGAAAGTAGATTTGTGGCTTCATTGTTGAAGCTGATGTTTTTTTCGTTTGCTAGCTTGGAAATTTGCGAAATTGGTATGACTGGTAAGTCTTTTATGACAACAGGTTTTGGTTTGTTTAGCCAGTTGGAAATGAAGATTGGCACGACAAAAATTATAATTAAAGCCAAGAAGACACTAATTTTTTGTTTTGAGTTGAGCGAACGGTAAAGCTTTTTTAGTCTTGAAAGATGAGGAACAATTTTCAAATCCTTGAAGTTTGATTTGTTGGATTTAGTTTTTTTTAGAATATCGTTTGCCACCTTCAGTATGGGTTCTTTTGTGTTTTTCAATGAGTTTAATCCTGATAGTGTCGCTGTGTTTATTTTTTTTAGAAAAGGTTTGGCTTTTTCGGCTAAGTTAGGTGAAATTCTTTTTTTTTCAGGACTATCTTGCAGTTTTAGTGTGTTGGTGATTTCATGAAAATTTGAGTCTGGATTTGATTTTTGCTTTTGAATTTCGCTAAGTTTTGCATTGAATGCTTGATAATAATTACTGTGACTGGAAATTTTTTCATCTACGCCTTCAGTGCTTTTCTTTAAAGAATCTTTTGTGGAGTTTGCTTTTTCCTTGAGATTAATTATTTCATTTAGTTGTCTTTTTACTATTGGGTTTGGTAATGTAGAAATCTGTTGTTGTTGAATCAGTTCTTCTGATATTTTTTCTTGTAATTCTTCAGCTTCTTGTTGCATCAAGAATTCTGCTTCCATTACCTCTCTTTCTGCTAATCGCTGTTGTTTTTTCAGTTCAGCATTGATTTTAGCTTGTTTAATTTTTTTTTCAAGTCGTTTTTTGTATAAGCTATATTTCCGCGAAGTACTACTTTTGGTAAGATGCCAACCATCGGATATTTTTTCAGCGATTAACTCCCAATAATGTTGAACTTGGCTAGTTTCCTCTGGCAATGCACCACCTTGAACATAGATGTGCCCGGTTTTTTTGTCTGTGTAGTCCGCAACTGCTGGAATTTCAGACACTTGATTTGAAAGCTCAATTGGTTCTGAGATCGAAGTTTTTTCTGGAAAAGCTGTTTTACTGAAAACATTAATTGTTTCCTCTTGGAATTCACTCTCTTCATCAGCTATTTTTTTGGCAGTGGGAGTTTTTTTTGCCTCTTCAAAATCGGTTACAATCGTGGCAATCATCTCCAGCTCGTTTGAAAGGGCAGTTTTGAGGAACTGAACGAATTGTTCTTTAGTTAGTCGCTCTAAATTTTTTTTAAGATCGGATAGTTTTAGGATATGAAAAATATCTTCACAGGTTATGATAAGGCGATCTTCTTTTTCAAGTCTGCCACTCGAAACGTTGATAAAGGTCTTGAGTGGATGCGGCTGGCTTTCATTAGACGAAAGTCCTTCGCTTATTTCAGTTAATATTTTTTTGCGGTTAAGGAAAATCATCGCGTTGCCAGCGACAGTGAAATGAATGCTGTTTTTTTCAATTACGCAGATGCAGGCGTGGAGTTTTCCAATCCAGTCCACGTTTCCATGCTTTGCAACTTCTGACAGGGCGAGATTGACTTTGTTCATAGCGCTGTCGAAACTTTCAGCAACGGACCTTCTTGGATTGGTGTAGTATTCTTTTTTTAAAACTGAGGTGAGAAAATTCACAACGTACGCCGATTCTTCACTGTATTCTTTTATTTCAAAAAATCCAACCAAGCTGCCTAGGGGTTTTTGGTAGATGTTTTCTGGCGCATATTCAAAAAGCTCAATATATGGCTTGAGCGAGGAATTATTTATGACTAAAATAGGAGAAATGTTTTTATTCAGTTCCCTGATTGAGTCTGATTTTTTTTCAGTATTCTTAGCGGGCATTTGTTTATGATTATAGCACAAATGTTCGAAATAATCACTATTAGTATTCTTCTATGATAGCCCAAATTGATTTTGCTTGCAATTGATTTTTTGTATTTTTGCATATAGGAGCACTTAAGGACTAAGTCCCCAATTGGGGACTTAGTTAGTCCCTAAGTGCGAATTCAATACATAAGTAAAATTTTTAAAAAAATCCCTGCAGTATATTCCAATACAGGAATGATACCTCAAATGTAAGCTACAATATTGGGCATTTTTGAAAAATTTAGTTAACTTTAATTTTAGAAAATACCTTCATTTTCTCTTTTCTCATTTCTTCACCAGCTTCAATGTCACTT
>CAISKQ010000066.1 GCA_903885965.1 uncultured bacterium | reverse complement strand
GCAGTTTTGGTTTTACGAATGTGATACATAGGCAGTGGATAACTGCCCTTAGTATGACAAAAAAGAATCTTTTTTACAAATTAGGCTTTAGCTAAGCTGAAATATTTTTTTTAAAAAAAGGGGCGGACAAGTCGGGAAAATAATTCAGTAGAATATTTAAACGAAAAAATAGATCAGGAAAAGGATGATTTTTGGGTGCTTGCTCAAGAAATACCTAAAACGCATATATTCTTTTTTTGCATGGCTTATTATATGGTGAATTGGTGGCCAAAATTTAAACTCGGCGATGAAATGAAAGAATTAATTACTCATTTTGATGGATTACATGTAAGGATGTATTGTAAAGAATCTGAATATAATAAAGCAGCACAATATGTTGCAAATAAGATATTTGAAAATCCAAAATGGGCCTTAAATGAATTAAACAGGATAAAACTTTTGTCAGATCAATTCATTATAAATTCTGAGCTACTTGTAAAAGTATCAAAAGATGATAATAAAACGGTATTACGGCAATTTAAGAAAACAAGTTTATTTAATCTAGAATCTCAAGTTTTAGGTGCAGGTTTTACTTGGTTAACTGAGGCTAGATATGAACTGGTAACTAAAAAAACAATTGAAATCATTCAGGAGAAAATAAAGAAAAGTGGAGTTGATGAAAATGCATTGAATGTCTTTAATGTGTTAACGAAGTCAGAAAAGAAAAGCCATATACACAATGAAGAAGAATCCTTATTAAAGGTAGTAAGGGATATTCAAAATAATTCATCAATTGAAAAAATGTTCTTGGTGAAGAATATAGCTTTTCTTGTTAAACATGTTAATCAATGCAAAGATGCAACAAGTAATCAAATTGTTGATTTGCATAGAAAATGGTGCTGGCTTTCATATGGATATACAGGGCCAGAAAAAAAGATTGATGAATATGTTGAAGAAATAAAAAAATTAATATCTGAAAAGACAAATGTCGTTGATTTGGAAAAAATTAAAAAAGATAACGATAAAAAATTACGCTTGGAGCAAGGGAGAATACTAAGTGTGCTTAAATTCAATAAAAAGGAACTTGGTATCATCAATTTTGTTAAAGAGTCTAGCTATATTAAGGATTATCGTAAAGGCGGTGTTTATCATGGAATGTATTGTTATAAGAAATTTTTTGATGTTGCTTCTGCGCGTTATGGCGTAGAGAGCGATTCTTTTTGGTCAATGAACCCCTTTGAAGTTGAAAACTTACTTGAAAATAATATTAAAATAAATCCTGAACTTCTGAGAAAAAGAGCGAATAGTTGTGTTTTGATTTATAAAAAAAATGATTTAAAAATTATATTTGATAATGAAGAAAAAGAACTTTTAGAAAGTCTAGTTTTAGAGTCTGGTAGTGGGAATAACTTGGAATTAAAGGGAACACCTGTTTGTGCAGGGAGAGTTATGGGTATAGTAAAGCTTATTGAATCTACGGATGATATGTATAAAATGGAAAAGGGTGATATTTTGGTTTCACAAATAACATACCCAAACTTGCTACCTGCTATGAAAAAGGCGGCCGCAATCGTGACAAATGTTGGGGGAGTAATTTGTCATGCGGCTATTATCGCAAGAGAATTAAATATTCCCTGCATTGTTGGGACAAAAAATGCTACAAAGGTATTAAAAGATGGGGATATTATAGAAGTCAATGCAAATAATGGTATTATTAAAATAGTAAGTAAATAAAAGGATGAAAGAAATTTATACACCAGAGGTTTTTTCGAGAAGTGCTGAAAAAAATAAAAAAGGAGAAGACGTTGTTATCCATATTGTTTTTATTAGGCATGGGGAAAAAGAGCATGACCCTGCTAATAATAATACGCCTCTTACCGAAAAGGGAATACAACAAGGGGGAGAGTTTGGTTCTTCAAGACAAACGACTGATATGATTAAATCGTATGTAAGTCCAACAGAAAGAACGGAAGATACTGGGAATGCTATTGTATCTGCTAATAATTCAAAAAAAGGAGTATTAAGAGAAAGGGATGAATTAGCTTTTCCTTATGAAGAAGGTGGCCAATTTGATAGAAAAATTAGCCAACTAAAAAAAGAAATTATCGGTGACGATCCATTGAAACTTACCTCAAAGGAATTGAATGAAAAAGTAATGGATGCAAGTAATGGGATAATTAATTTTTATCTTGATTTTGATAAAGATAAACCAGAAGATAAAACAGTTAGATCACCACGCGAAATAGCATCTAAAACCTCAAAATTATTATTACACTATTTAAACATGTCAAAAAGACTGATATCAAATTCTGAGGTTGATTTGATAAATGTGACCCATGATTTGAATATCGTTTCTTTTTTGAAATATTTTTTTGAAGATCAAATAAATACAGGTGAAAAGTTTAAAATAGAAGATTCTGGTGGTCCTATCAATTTTGTAGAAGGATATGAAATTAAGATAGAAAGAAAAAATGCAGATAATTTTGAAATCAAACTGTCTTTTAGGGGTCAGGAATATACTATTTCAGAAGAGTTTCTTGAAAAAACAGCCTCTGCAGAATACGAAAAATAAATACAGTATTTCAAGCTTTATATTGATTAGTCTTTTTTGATTTGGTTAAGAATATTTGGAATTTTTTGAAAGTCTTGGGTGAAGATGGCACGGGTTTTGCGGTTGATGCGGGCCGCGGCGGGGTGATGGAGGGGAAAAAGTTTTTGGTTTCCAATTTTGGGAATTTTTAACTCCGTAATTTCTCCGTGAACCTGAGAAATCTTTGTGTCTGGCAGAAAATAGTTGAGAGCGTAGCGACCAAGGGTGACAATAATTTTCGGATTGATAATTTGGATTTGTTTTTCAAGCCAATAAGAACAGACATTGATTTCTTCTGGCAGGGGGTCACGATTTTCCGGTGGGCGACATTTGCAAAGGTTGGTCAGATAAACATCTTCGCGTTTTATTACTATTCCTTCCAACATTTTGTCTAAAATCCTGCCAGTGCTTCCCATAAAAGGGATCCCAAGCTCGTCTTCTTTTTTGCCAGGAGCTTCACCAATAAAGATAATTTTAGCTTCGGGGTTGCCAGAACCGAAAACCACGCGTTGGCAAGTGGCGCGAAGGATGCATTTTGTGCAAGCGGACATCTCCAAATTTAATTTTTCGAGTTGGGGTTGGTTGGACATTTTTTTGAAAAGATAAAAAACAATTTCCAAATCCTAATTTCCAATTTCCAATAAAGTTCCAAACCCCAAATCCTAATTTTTAATATTTGGATTTTAGATTTTATTGGTCATTGGATATTTAGATTTAGGATTTTAAATTTTATTTTTTTCTTGATACTCACTCTTTAACTTAATTCGTTGATTCTTATTAATTGAAATAAATTATCATCAGTGTCCCAGATGGCAAAAGTTGGCGGATAGTATTGATTGGCGACATTGCCGGGATTAAGCAAGGTGCAATTGTTAATAATCTCAGTCCAAGGCTTGTGAGTGTGTCCGTGAAAAACGAAATTGAATTCGCCGGACTCGCAGAGCTTTTTGGCAACTTCGGGATAGTGGACGAAAGCAATTTTTTTGTCTGCTATTTCAATTGTTCCATACTCTGGGAATATCTGAGTCTGCTTGTGTTGATTGTTTTTGAAAGGATAGTCTGCAATATGACCTGCATCCATATTTCCAAAAGTAAAAAATATTTCTCCTGAAAAATTGTCGCCTATAAAATCAAGAGTTTCAATGGTTGCCAAGTCCCCACAATGAATCATTTTTTCAACTTTCTGCTCACGGCAATAGTCCAGAACTTTTTTGAGATTTGGGAGGTTGTCGTGAGAATCTGAGATGATTGCGATTAGCATAAATTAGAAGATATTAGATGCTGTTGCGTAAACTTTTCAGTAACTCAATGTCTTCCTTAACAAGCTCGTGCGGCGTTTCGAGAATCATGGTGATATTTTTTGCTTGAGCAAAGGCGACGATGTTTTTGAAGGCTTCTTGTCCAATCAAGCCTTTGCCGATGTGCTCGTGGCGGTCTTTATTGGAAGCTAACTCAGTTTTGCTATCATTAGCATGAATAAGTTTTATTTTATCGAGGCCAATTTCGGAGTCGATTTTTTGCAGTGTGTTTTCAAAATCTCGCCAATCGTAGCCAGAGGCAAAAGAATGCTGGGTGTCGAGGCAAACGCCTACTAGTTTGGGATGATTTACGGCTTTAATTATTTCAGCAATTTGTGCAAAGGTTGCGCCCATGATTTTACCAGCACCAGCGGCGTTTTCGATTAGCAGTTCTGTTGATCCCGTGTAACCTTCCAAAGAGTTTTTCAGCGCTTCGATAGTTTTTTCATTAGCTTCTTTCTCTGGAAGCTGACCCGCACTGCCAAGGTGAGTCATGATATATTTGGCACCAAGTAGGCTGGCACGTTCAAGTTCATCACGCAGGACACTGATTGAGCCATAGCGAATGCGACTGTTTTCAGAAGCGAAGTTGATGTAATAAGGAGTATGCACAAAAACAGCTTTTAGTTGATAGCTTTTAGCTTTTAGGTTAAATTCAGAAATGATTTCAGGAGTCAGTTCGGGGGCTTTGCCACCCTGAGGAGAGCGAGTAAAAATTTGCATCGCCTCAGCGCCAAGCTCGGCAGCCCTTTCAGGTGCTTTGAAAACTCCTCCTGCAATTGAAACGTGACAACCGATGTACATAAAACATGGAACATAGAACATGGAACAAAAAGCAAAAATGCGGAGTTGCACGCTATGTTTATTTAGATTATGGTATAAGTATAACAGAATAAAGCTAGTTTGTTTATTAAAAAAGTTTTTAATTTCCAATAACCAAGAGACAAACACCAAACAAAATTCAATAATCAAACCTCAAATTTTCAAAACAGTTGTATTTTTTGATGTTGGAATTTGTTTGGTTATTGTCTTTAGATGATTTCCCAACCCGTCTCGGTTTCTTTGATTTGACCTTTAATTTCGAAACCACTGGCAAGTTTGTGTCCGCCTCCGCCAAACAAGTGGGCGATAGCTGAGACATCGACGCCTTTATATTGCTCACTGCGAAGACTGCCCTTAATGGTGCCTTTTTCGCGCTCAGAAAGCACCAGAGAAAACTTTGTGCCTGGAACTGTGTTGAGAATGGATGCAACTTGACCAATGTCTTCAGTTGAGGCATTACATTGCTCGATATCTTGTTGCGTGAGCACAGTAGTTATGAGTCCATTTTTTGGATTGATCTTAGCTTTTTCAAAAGCGATGCCCCACAATTTCAAAGTGGAAAGTTTTTTGTTGGCAAAAGTTGCTTCAATAATTTTTGAAAATGAAGCGCCTTTTTTCATAAGATCGGACGAGATTTCCAGAACGCGAGTGGAAGTATTTGAATGTTGGAAATTTCCGGTGTCTGAAAGCACGCCAATCATTAAATATGTGGCAATATTTTTTGAGATGTGAATATCTTGCGAAATGAGATATTCATAAATAAGCTCGCAGGCGGAGGAGCATTTTGCGTCCAAAATAATAACATCCGCGGAAATTGCGATATCAGGATGATGATCAATGAAAATGGTTGCGGTTTTCTCTGGTAAAGTTGGTAAGATTTCTTGAAATCCGCGCTCAACGCTATCGCAGGCAATTACCGTATCATAGCTGCTCAAGTCAAGTTTAGATGGAAATTCAAAACTATAAGTTGTCAGCGATTCAAGGAAAGATGGAAGTGGATCATTGCAGGCAATATCTGTGATTTTTCCTATGGAGGTTAAATATTCCTTCATGGCAAGTACGCTGCCGGCGGTGTCACCATCAGGCCCATTGTGAGCGAACAGCAAAATTCGCTGCGATTTGGCAATCACATAGGAAAGAGTTTTAAATTCAGCAGTAAAATTTTTCATGAAGTATTGTGAAAGCCTTGTTGAAAAAAATCTTAAACCGAGAAAGGTTTAAGATTTTTTGTAAATCTATGAAGGATGAAATTGAACTTTAAATCTGCAAGAGAATTTTTTCAATTTCATCGGCCTTTTCTTCGGTTGAATCAATTTGGAAGACTAATCTTGGCAGAGGCTTGATAGCTAGTTTTCGGTTAAGCGCGCCTTGGATAGCGAATTTTTCTTTGCCAATAGTCTTTAGCGCATAGTTGGATTCCTTGTAGGGGAAAACACTTATGGACACTCGAGTATATCTGACATCTGGCGTTGTGTCAACCTTTGAGATTGTCAAAAAGACACCCGGCTTGAGGCTGAGTTCTCTTTGAAAAATTTCTCCCAGATGATTTTGAATAAGTTTATTTAATTTTGTGATTCTTTGAGACATAGGACGGTAGTCAATAATCAAAATACAAAAAACAAAATCCAAACAAATTTCAAATTCCAATATCCAAAAATACAAATGATTTGAATGTTTGAGAATTGATTATTGAGTTTTGTTTGGGGTTTGTATCTTGGTTGTTGTTTCTTGTAATATTAGAGAGTTCTTTTCTTTTCTTCTTCAGTGTAGGCAATTAGCGTGTCACCTTCCTTGATTTTGGTGTCACCCTCGAAGACAACTCCACATTCATTTCCTTGTCCAACTTCAGTTGTAGGCTTCTTGTCTTGTTGCAGGTTTTCAATTTTTCCTTTACCAACTATTTCTCCATCGCGCTTGATTTCGATTAGGGCATTCTTGATGATTTTACCCTCACTTACGCGGCCGCCAACAATCATGTCACGCTTGCCAGTTTTGAAAATGGCTAGGACAGAAACCAGGCCAAGGTCGGTGCGTACAATTTCTGGTGGCAACATGTCGATAATGATTCTTTTGACTTCGGCTACAAGCTCATAGATAATCTTGAAATTTTTGATTGCAACGCCACTTGATTCGGCTAATCTTTTGGCCACAGGAGTTGTTTCAACATTAAATCCAAATATTATTGCTTGCGAAGGAGCACCAGTTTTCACATCAGACTCAGTAATGTTTCCAACTCCAGTTTCAGCATAATTAACAATTACTTCATCTGTTTTCAGTGTTGAAATGATTTGCTGAATCGCTTCAAGTGAGCCTTGAACATCAGCTTTAAGGATTATGTTTAATTTTTGAATTTTGTCATCTTCGATGATCCGCATCAGTTTCTGGGAAGTGACTTTTTCCTTTCTTTCAATGAGTCCCCCCGAAAACTCTTTTGATTTGAGTCTAGCAATTGATTTTCCGCTAACTACTTGCAAAATGTCATTAGTATTTGGCGTACTGCCAAGTCCCATAATAGTCACTGGCGTGGAAGGTCCGGCGGTTAACAAATTGCGACCACTAAAATCTTCGATTTTTTTGATTCTGCCATAAGTTGTGCCAGCAGTTACGTCTTGACCCACTTTAAGTGTGCCGGTTTTGATTAGCACGGTTGCAATCGGTCCCTTTTGTGGATCAAGATTTGATTCAAGCACAACTGCCAAACCATCTCGTTTATCATCGACTCTAAAATCTTCCATTTCAGCGACAAGTAAAATCCTTTCAAGCAAATCTTCAATTCCAATATTTTGTTTGGCACTAATTTCGGTGCACATAACATTGCCACCCCATTGTTCAATCAAAATGCCGTTATCAGCCAACTCTTGTTTGACTCTCGGAAGATTGGCATCTTGTTTGTCAATTTTATTGATAGCTACGACGGTAGGAATTTTTTTGTCTTTGAGATATTCGATAACCTCTTTTGTCTGTGGGCGCACACCATCATCAGCAGCTACAACTAAAACGGCAATATCGGCAATACTAACTCCGCGTTGTCTCATGCCAGAAAAGGCTTCATGACCGGGCGTGTCAATGAATGTGATTAATTGACCCTTCTTTTTGACTTGATAGGCACTAATGTGCTGAGTGATGCCGCCGGCTTCTTTGGCAGCAACGCTAGCTTTTCGGATTGTATCAAGTAAGGTTGTTTTGCCGTGATCTACATGTCCCAAAATTGTGACAACTGGTGGTCGGGGACGCAAGTTTTTGCCGGACTCTTTTTCTTTTTTGCAAATGTCAATCAATTTTTCAAGCGTAATTGTTTCGCTGTCCGAAACTTCCAAATCAGGTTCGGTCTCAAAGCCCAAGTCCTGCGCGATTATCGTCGCAGTGTCAAAATCAATCTCCTCGTTGATAGTTGCGAGAATATTGTTTTTTAGTAGTTCAGTTATGACTTGAGACACTGGCAAAGCAAGCAACTCACTGAATTTTTTGATAGTGACGCTTTGTGGTAGTTTGACAAGTTTTTTTTCTGGTTGAGTCATGATAGCTGATTTGGAAATAAAAATTAAATTAAATTAAATTAAGTCTGGTTAAATTTTCGTTGGCTTGGGAACAATTGCTTCCTTTATAGCTTTTTCTTCCTCTTCCGTGAGTGTATACTTTTCTGCAACACCTCTGCTAACTGGTTTTGAATAAATCCTAGTGCCCTCTCTGGTGTGCAATGATGATATTACGAGCCCACTATCTTTTCCGTCTAGCAAGGCCAGGGCGAAGCTCTGATCGCCACCAATGTCTTTGAATGGGTTAAATCTGACAATACCAACTTTGTGGATACTTCGCAATGCTAAGTTATGAATTCGATTGGAAATTTCAAACAATTCTTGAATTTCCTTGTCAAGTACAACTAATTCTTCGCTATGCGAAAGCAAAATTGATTCAAGGTTGGTAACATTTTTCCCTGCAAAGAAAATTTCCAGCTTGTTTTCAACTTTTTTTAGCTTCGAGATTGAAATAATAGCAAAAATTAGCCCTAAAAGGCCTAGAAGCATGCCAAAAATAGATATGATTAAAATGATTTGTGGTGATAGATTCATAATAGTATCTTAAAAATAGGATACATACATTAGCGTAACACCGTAATTGCTTTATGTAAAGAAAAAAATAGGTTTTTTGAAACGTTTTAAAAGTATCTGCCTGACAAACGGGAATCTACTTTTCTAAAAAGCAATTTAATAAAAAACCTTCATTATAGGTGCGGACGGCATTTTTCAAAATTTCCTCATTTGAAAAGCTTTTTTCCACAAAACAAAGATGTTTAATACGTGTCTGATTTTTTGCTAAAATAACTGGCTTATTACTTTCGATATTGATTATTCTGCTTTGCGGTGGGAGATAGAAAGCTTCAACCCAGTCAAAAGAATATTGGTCAGGTTGAATTTTATAATAAAGTGTTATCGGTTGATTTTTTGAAAGAACGATTATATCTTGTCCAAGACCTTTGAGAAATTCATTCCTGGTTGGGCTGAAGGGAATTAGAGTGTTCATGCCAACAAAGATAATTATGGCAACTTTATTGAATAGCAAGGCGTGGTCTTTTCTTAAGCGCATGTAAAGCAAAATAAGAATTATCAATAGCGCAAATGCAGATAGCAGTAACGCTTTATCGTTAAAATTGAAAAATCTGATGAGAAGTTTCGGAAAGAGGAAGTGAGCTTCACCGAAATCGGAGGCGCGGAGGCGCGTAATCGGAAAAAAATTTATCAAAGAAATGACGCAAAGGATGGATGCGGGTAGGCTATTTTTGAAGAGAAACGCTAAAAATCCGCCAACAAATATCGAAATTGGGAAAAAAACTAAAACCATGTAATTAGGCAGTTTTGTCGCGGCGAGAAAAAAGGGAATGATGCAGGCAACTGCCCAAAATAGTAAAATGATCCAAGTTTTTCGATTGCTGTGGGTCCATGCTGAAAAAATATTGGAATATGGCGGCGTTTTGATTTTTAAGGTTCCTTTCGATTTAATAACGAAGGTCGTAGTTATTGCAACGGAAAATCCTATGAGAAGCCAAAACCAGATGCCACTTCGGAGCAGGAGTAGTTTTAAATATCCAAGATTTGTCGCATCTTTCCACGGGTGTTGGAATATTTGGGTGCTAAATCTTTTCCAGACATGAAAACCAAGATAGTCATTCCAAAAGGGTGTTCCAAATTTTATGCTCATATACAGGTGCCAAGGCGCGACAATTAGAAAAAGACATGCTAGCCCCAGGAGGAAGTACTTGTCTTTTAGGAAGCGGAGATTTTTTTCAGTTATTGCAAAAAGCGAAATGAATATTAATGGGAGAAAGCCCATGATATCTTTTGTAAGAATTCCAAGCCCCATTGCAATGAAATAGAGTAGCCACCATCTGTTGTTATTTTTGGCACGTATTTTTAAAAGAGCCAGTAGGCATATGGATGCAAAAAAACCAACAGGAATGTCCATCATGACATTTCGGTTGTAGAGTAGAATTATTGGGGTCGCGAGAAAGACAAAACCAGCAAAAAAACCAGCAAGTTTATTTTTAAAAAGCTCAGTTGCGATGCTGTATAGAGCCAAAGATGACAATATGCCAAAAATACCTGGAAAAATATGTGCAGATGTTTCCGAGATACCAAAAGTTTTAAATGAAAGAGCTGTCAACCAGATTATTAAGGGGGGTTTTTCAAACCAGAGTTGTTGTTTCCAATGAAGGGTTAAAAACGAATTTCCCAGAAGAGATTCTTTGGCAACTTGACTATAGGTAGCCTCGTCTCCCATCAGGCTACCGGACCATTTGTAAAAGATAAGAAAAACACCATAAAACAGAAGAAAAAGCAGTAGGTAATTATTTTTTACGAAAAATAAGATTTTCTTTTCCATCTAATTTTCAAATTATCGATTCAGTGCGGAGGGCACAGGATTTGAACCTGCGAGGAGATTTCTCCCCTACCGCATTTCGAGTGCGGCGCATTCGACCGGGCTCTGCCAACCCTCCATACAGCAAGATTCAATAAACAATAAACAAAATACAAATACACAAAATTGAATTTTGTCAGAGTTTAACAATTTAACAATATAGTAATTTAATAATATAGTAAATGTATTTTGTCATTTTAGCTTTTTTGATGTAAAATGGAAGAGGTAAATATAATATAACATTATTAGCATGAAAGATATAGAAAACTCGGTTGGAAAGTTTTTGGATCCAATAAAAATTATTGCTCAACTTAATGTGGAAAAGGGTTGCACGGTTGCTGATTTTGGTTGTGGTCCAGGATATTTTACATTCCCGTTTGCTAAAGCTATTGGAAATGATGGACTTGTTTATTCTTTCGATATTCTTCCTCAGATAATTGAAACTGTGACGAGTAGGGCAAAATTTTCAGGCGTTGTTAACGTTGTTGCTAGAAGAGTTAACCTGGAAAATATTGGTGGAACAAAATTGAGGGATAATTGTTTAGATTGGGTTATCTTAAAGGATATTATTTTTCAAAATCAGAAGAAGGACGTAATTATTAAAGAGGCATATAGGGTCCTTAAGCCTGGAGGAAAAGCCTTGTTTATTGAATGGAACAGTAATGAACTTAATATTGGACCAAGTCCGAAACTTCGAATCCCAGAGAAAGAGCTTAAAGAAATGCTTGCGGAGGTAAAGTTTTCAATTGAGAATTCAATAGAAGCGGGAAGTTTTCACTTTGCTTTTATTGCAAAAAAATAAATGAAATCAACTAAAAAAACAATAATTTCTTGGATAAAGCATAAGGGAAGATTTTGCTTGGCTTTTGTGGTTATTTTGGCGATGCCCATTTTTTCAGGTTGTGGAAGTCAGAATCAAGGTTACAAAGTAAGTTTGGAGGTCTGGGGAATGCTTGACGAGTCTGTGGCGTATGGTGAAATTATAAATAAATATAAGGATTTGAATCCATATATTGTTGATATTAAATATCGCAAGTTTAGTCAGGACACCTACAAACAGGATTTGCTTGATGCGCTAGCTTCAGGGCAAGGGCCAGATATCTTTTTGATGAGTAATGCATGGCTTCCTTCTTATGAGAATAAGTTGGAACCAGCTCCCTCAATCCTTGTTAATGAGCAGGATATGAATACAAATTTTCCAGATGTTGTTTCGGCAGACTTTGTGGATGGAGGAAGGGTTTATGCTACACCACTAAGTGTTGATTCTATGCAACTTTATTATAATAAAGATATTTTCAATGCAGCTGGAATAACTGCTCCACCAAAAACATGGCAGGAATTTAGTAATGATGTCCAGTTGCTGACTAAATTGGATGCAGTTGGAAATATTAGCAGATTTGGGACTGCAATGGGAACTTCGCAAAATGTAAATAGATATAGCGATATCCTTAGTTTATTAATGCTGCAAAATGGGGCCGAACTGCCGACCAAGAAAGGAATGGTTGCTAGGATTGACCAAGGTTCTACTGGTCAAGACGGAGTCAATGTTCAACCTGGCGAACAGGCATTGGGATACTATACTCAATTTGCAAGAGTTAGCTTGCTTTCAATGGTCCTGAATCCAGTTTACTGCTGGAACAGTAGACAACTTAATTCAATTGATGCGTTTGCCAATGGCAATGTCGGAATGATATTGAGCTATTCCTGGCAGGGAAATAATATAAAAAACAAAAATCCAAAATTAAACTATGCTGTGGCAGCTGTTCCGCAAGTTAACCCAAGCAAGCCTGTTTCTTATGCGAATTATTGGGGATATGCTGTTACAAAAAACAGACCCACCTCAACTACTCCGCAGAAGGGGGCGACCATTGCTCCAATTACAGACGCAATTCGCACGCACGAAGCATGGCAATTTTTGAAGTTTTTAACCTTAAAGAATGCGGGGACCGTGACGCTGTATAATGCCGTGACGAAAAATAGTAAAGATTTTCCAACTACTTTTGACCCAGCTGTTAGCTATCTAAAGTTAACTAATCAGCCAGCAGCTCGTCGTGATATCATTGATTTGCAAAAAAGAGATGCAACATTGGGTGTTTTTGCAAGCGGAAATTTGATTGCAAAAAGTTGGTATCAGGTAGATCCGGATGCTATTGAAAAAATATTTGCCGAGGGTATTGATTCAATTGGCAGAGGTGATACATCCTTGCATCAAGCATTGGTACTAATGAAAAACAGATTAGACACCTTAATGCAAACAAAAAAATAATTTTTGAAAGTAAGGGATATTGGAATGAAAATATTTAAAATAAAAAATAAGGTTATTTTATTCGCTGTTATAATTCTTGCGGTATTTTTTTCACCGTCATTTATTCCCTCTGTTTCAGCTGCAGTGAAATATCATTTAACTGTAATTACAACAGGAGCCATTGTTTCTAATGATCAAGGAGTAACAACTATTTATGATACGCTTGCTGCTTGTCAGCAAGTCCTTGTTGGCACTACCACTGGTTATAAATGTACAGCCTATCAAGATTCAATTACTTGTGCGAGCATGAATGGAACATGCGGCTCCGCTTGTCTTCCTGAGTACACAATTGCCGGAGCCACTGATTGCGGTTGGCCAAGCGGATATTGTTGCACGAATGATGTCAGCACTAAAACAACCGGAACTAATGCTTGTCTGGGTTCTGTTTCAAAGGTTACTGGTAGGTGTAATAGTACGGATTGCTCTGGCTGGGCTTACGATGGTGATTGTTCTGGAGGCAGAAAATGCTGCGTTCCAAGCGCAGCGATGCCTGTCGTGCCTGGTGGTACTACGCCAACAACCACTCCAAGCACTGGGTCAAATACTGCTGCAGATAATATGGTTCCCGGTACAACTGCGGCTGGTGGGATTATTTCATGTGGAAGAGGCGGGCAGCCAATGTGTACCCTTTGTGACTTGATAATCGGCATACATACAATTATTATTTATCTTTTGAAGATTGCAATTGGACTTGCCTTGACGATTTTTACGGTGGCTGGAGTTATGTATATAGTTTCAGTGGGCGAATCTGGAATGATTGAGTTGGCAAAAGGCGCAATGAAAAATGCGGCCATTGGCTTTGTGATCATTTTGGCAGCTTGGCTTATGATAAATACGTTGCTGCTTGTGA
Source organism: uncultured bacterium (assembly GCA_903885965.1). Taxonomy (GTDB): domain Bacteria; phylum Patescibacteriota; class Minisyncoccia; order Moranbacterales; family GWC2-37-73; genus CAIPMZ01. Next base: position 40,664 of record CAISKQ010000066.1, on the reverse strand, counting down.
TTGGCGCAAGAACTGACTTGGGAATAACTGGTGTGACTGTTTGGGGCAAATTTGAATGCGCGGCAGCTGCCCATTAAAATAGCTGTTATGTAAACTAATTTTTTTAATATTAGATATGAAAATAAAATATGTATTTCTAGGAATTGTTTTCAGTTTGGTAACTTTCTTTCAAACACAGGTTGCTTTTGCAGCAAATTGTACTGATACGGCTGGCGCAACATGTCAAGCAAATTGCACTGGTACGGTGGTTACTGGACTATTTTCTGATTGCGCTGGAAGCACTACTTGCTGTAAGGCTGCGGCGGCAACAACGCCTACGACGGGAACATCTGCAGATTCTAATGGGACAGATTTTATTAATCCATTATTATATGATACCGTGGAGGCCCTCTTGGGTAGTCTTTTGAATCATATGCAAGCAATTATTGTCACCCTAGCTCTGGTTGCAATGGTTATTGGAGCAGTTCTTTATGTGACATCTGCAGGCGTGGAAAAGCAGGTAACCCAAGCAAAGGGGGCGATTTTTGCTGCTATGATTGGTTTAGCATTGGGAATTGCCGCACCATCACTACTGAAAGAAATATCTATAATTTTAAATTGGACGCCAAATGATACGCGTGTTACAGATGCTCTCACTCTTTCTGCAATTGCCATCAATGTTTTGAAATTCTTGCTTGGAGTCTTTGGGATATTATCTTTGATTATGATGGTTGTTGGTGGAGCGCTGTATCTGACTTCAGCTGGTGATGAGGATCGAATTGATAAAGGTAAAGATATCTTTAAGTATTCAATACTTGGCGTTATTATTGCTATGTCAGCAATGGTGTTGGTTCGTCAAATTGCAGCATTCTTTGTTGCTGCATAGTCGTTTAGAATCATAAAATAAATTTGTATTAACCCCTTTGTTATCGTCGCTCCCTGTCTGCCGATAGGCAGAGCTCGGAAATGAAAGAGTACTTTCATTTCACTCACTTCGCTAGATAATAAAAATAAAAAAATGTTAATAAACGTACCACAATATATAGATGTTGAAGATAAAGTTGCCGGGCCGCTGACTTTTAAGCAGCTAGGCTGGCTTCTTGCGCTTGGAATTATTTTGCTAATTATGTGGAATACTTTGCCGGGAGTTGTTTTTCTTATCGCAGGTTTTCCAGTGACGCTTCTCTTTTTGGCATTTACTTTTTATAAGCCTTACGGGCAACCTTTGGGAAGTTTTGTTATTTTTGGTTTTTTGTATTATTTTCGTCCTAAGATATACACCTGGAAGAGAACCCCGGAAAGGGAGCGTGCGATTCCGAAGATGGTCCAAGTCGACAATATTCATGCAACAGACAAGCAAATGACATCTGAAACATTAAGAGGTTTAGCTCAGCTTTTGGACAGTGAAGGCAGAGAGCACAGCGAAGATATTGATGAAATCTTAAAAAAACATAACTCAAAAAGATAAAATTATGGAATCATTGCATTCAAAAAGTCTTACAACATCATCCGGCGATGGATTGAGTACGCAAAAATATGTTGACGTGGAGGAAGTTAGGGATGGTGTCATAGTATTAAAAAATGGATCCCTGCGAGCGGTCTTGTTGGTTTCTTCGATAAATTTTGACCTAAAAGCAACCGAGGAACAGGATTCAATCATTGGCCAATATCAGAATTTCTTAAACTCTTTGGATTTTCCAATTCAGATAATTGTAAGTTCTCGTAAACTTAACATTAATCCGTATCTTGATTACCTAAAGAAGAAGGAAACTCAATTGACAAACGATTTATTGCGATTGCAACTGGCTGAATATCAAAATTTTATTAAAAACCTGACTGATGTTTCAAATATTATGTCTAAGTTTTTTTACGTAGTTGTACCTTTTTATCCTGTAGAAAGCACAACTGGGGGTATTCTGGATAAGCTGTTTGGTGCTACAAATTCAAAAATGGCCGTGTCAAAGAGAAGAGAATTATTTGATACATACAAGAACCAGCTTTGGCAAAGATTGGATCATATAAGTGCGGGATTGTCTGGGACAGGAGTTCATGTTGCACCGCTTAACACCGAAGAAATTATTGAGCTTTTGTATAACTCATATAATCCATCAACGCATAATAATATGATTATTAAAGATACAGATAAAATTGAATTGAGATAATATTAATCATAATAAACATAAAAAAATGTTTGGAAACGATAAAAATAAAGATTCGAATATCCAGCGAGATGCTCTTTTGCAAAGCGAGGATCTATACAAGCAGGGTGTCGCAACAATAAAGGATTTAATTGCTCCTGCTGCCATGAAAATAGGTGCAAATTACTTGCAAGTTGGTGAGACATTTGCTCGTACCTCATTCATCGTGGCTTATCCTCGCTACCTTCATACTAATTGGTTTTCTCCGATTATTAATATTGACTTCGCTATGGATGTTTCGATGTTTATTCATCCGATTGATACATCTGAAATTCTTAAAAATTTAAGAAAGAGTTCGACACAAGTTCAATCGCAAATCCATATTGAAGAGGAAGGTGGCAAAATTCGTGATCCGATTTTGGAGACTGCATTGCAAGATATTGAAGACCTTCGAGACCGATTGCAGCAAGGAACAGAGAAGTTTTTTCGCTTTGGTATTTATATGACTGTTTATGGAAAGACATTGGAAGAGGTTGAGAAATCTTGTATGGAAATTGAATCTATTTTGGAAGCACAGCTTGTGTATATTAAGCCTGCTGTTTTAAAAGTTGAGCAAGGTTTTTCTTCAACACTACCTCTTGCCAATGATGAACTTGACGTCGCAAACAACTTAAACACTTCGCCTCTCTCAACAACATTTCCCTTTGTGTCTGCTGACCTTTCATCTAATGAAGGGATTTTATATGGAATTAATCGCCACAACAACAGCTTGATTTTGTTTGATCGTTTTAAAATGGAAAATGCCAACATGGTTGTATTTTCTAAATCTGGAGGTGGAAAAAGTTATACGGTTAAATTAGAATTATTTAGATCTTTGATGGTTGGAATAAATGTTATTGTAATTGACCCGGAAAATGAATATAAATATCTGTGCGAGACAGTTGGGGGAACATTTATAAAATTATCCTTGAACTCGTCATATCATTTGAATCCTTTCGATTTGCCACAAACAGGTGAGGATGAAGACACGGAGGACGTGCTGCGAAGTAATATCGCTAGCCTTATTGGACTTTTGCACTTGATGTTAGGAGCTGTTACACCTGAGGAAGATTCAATTCTTGATTTAGCGATACGCGAAACTTATGCGATGCGTGACATTACCCCGCAAAGTAATTTTAAGGCATTTAACTCAGGATCTTTTCCTACTATGTCTGATTTGTATGAGGTTATTAGGAATTCTGAAGGTGGAGATTCGCTAGCTAAGCGCTTGGAGAAATATACGGAAGGAATTTTTGCTGGAGTGCTTAATCATCCGACTAACGTCCAAATTAACAATCAATTGGTAGTCTTTAACATCCGTGACTTGGAAGATCAACTTCGTCCGATTGCAATGTATACTATTTTGCAATTTATTTGGAACGAAATGCGCAGCACCTTAAAGAAACGTATTATCGTTGTTGATGAAGCATGGGTTATGATGCAAAATGAGGATGCGGCCTCTTTTCTTTTTGGAATTGCTAAGCGATGTAGAAAATATTATACGGGGTTAACAACAATAACCCAGGATATCGCAGACTTTATGTCATCTCGCTATGGAAAGCCGATTGTGACAAACTCATCCTTGCAACTTCTTTTGCGACAATCGCCTGCTGCAATTGACACGATCTCTGAAACTTTTTATTTGACAGAACAAGAAAAATTCTTACTCTTGGAAAGCAATGTTGGAGAGGGAATCTTGTTTGCCGGAGCTAAGCACGTAGCTATTAAGGTTGTTGCTTCCTATACCGAAGATCAAATCATCACTTCTGACCCAAGGCAGTTAGTTGAAATTGAACAAGCCAAGCGGGATTTTGAAGAGGATGGTCAATAGCTGACAATAATTTAAAATTTGAAATTTAAAATTTGAAAATAGTATGCCCTTGAGACAGGCGTGAAATTCGAAATCAATAATTTCAAAAATGTTTGTATCTATGTCTGATCTCGCATTAGCTTATCAAAGAAAGGATGCTTTGGCGGCATCAAGGAGACAGGATCAGAAATCCACTAATTTTAGTGTGCCTCAAAAAACAGAGAACAGTAAGGATGATTATATAGAGCAGCGAGAGAGCGGGCAAGCTGCTTATAGAGAAAAACTTTCTAAAGCCCGTATGGATACGGGTAAAAGAATTAAGAGTGTCAAAAAGGGTATAAGAAAAATAAAAACAGCTGTCTTTTCCTTAAAGGAAGTGGATTTTTCTTCAGATATGCCACTTTTTGCAGCTTTTGGAGCTGCATTGTTAAAAGATTTGTTAGATTTGGTTGATTTTGAAACCGTTATCTTGCCGATGCTGTTTTCAGTTTTGTGTTCAATTTTTATTTTTATGATGTTGCTTCTAGCCAAGGCGCTTGAAAAAAGAAAAGTTGCCAGCAGGCTTATTGTTAAAGGCTTAACGATATTGGGGGGTAGTTTGGCTGACGGAATCCCAGGGTTATCTTTTTTCCCAATAGAAACAATAACAATGTCAGTTATTTATTTCATGGTTTTGTATGAAAGAGCAAAAGCTAAAGAAGTGGAGCAAGAGGCAAAAAAAGAGCTAGAAAGCCAATATTAAGGCGACTAAGTTAATTCTCAAGCGTCAGGCATAGCACAAAAATAGAAATAAACAAATTATTGAAATCCTAAATCTAAATTTCCAATGACTAATAAAAGCCTAAGTCTAAATATCAAAAATCTAAGATCAAAGACTTTTAATTTTATTGGACGTTAGGATTTAGAAATTAGTCATTAACGCGCGTATGTCTTCAAAAATTTTTTCGGCGGCAACAATTGGGCTTGAAGGAGAGGTGGTCGAGGTTGAAGTTGATGTGCTGGGTTCTGGCCTGCACAATTTTTCGATTGTGGGTCTGCCGGACACAGCAGTGAAAGAATCGCGCGACCGAGTCAGCAGTGCCATCAAAAACAGTGGCTTTAAACCCCCTCATCAATGCGGAAGAATCACGGTTAATCTTGCTCCTGCAGATTTGCCAAAAGCCAGCTCGATGTATGATTTGCCGATTGCAATTGGTCTGCTGATTGCGACAAAGCAACTCCAGTTTGATTATAAAAGCAAAATGGTTGTTGGAGAGCTTTCCTTGGATGGTCGAATTCGCAGTGTGCAAGGAATTTTGTCAATTGCACTGCTTGCCAAGGAAAAAGGTTTCAAAGAGCTTTATGTGCCGGCAGAAAATGCAAGCGAAGCGAGTGTTGTTGATGGTTTGAATATTGTTCCAGTTGACACTCTTTATGGGCTGGCTGATCACTTCTTGGGTAACAAAATAATAGATTATTTTCCAACGATAAATTTTGATGAACTTTTTCAAGGCTTGAATCATGAAGCTGATATGTCACATATTAGCGGGCAAGAGCATGCCAAGCGTGCACTGGAAATTGCAGCAGCTGGAGGACACAATGTTATTCTCAACGGACCGCCTGGCAGCGGAAAAACATTGCTTGCAAAAACGATGCCGACAATTTTGCCGCGACTGACATTTCCAGAGTCACTTGAAATAACCAAAATATTTTCAGTGGCTGGCAAATTAAAAAGAAGTCAAGGACTTGTTACGGATCGTCCGTATCGGTCACCGCACCATAGCGCAAGCAGTGTTTCATTGGTTGGCGGCGGAACTTATCCGCGACCAGGAGAAATAAGCTTGGCTCATCGCGGGGTACTTTTTTTGGATGAGTTTGCAGAATTCCCAAAAAGCGTGTTGGAAAATTTGCGCCAGCCTTTGGAGGATGGTATCATTACAATCTCTCGGGCAAAGGGTTCGCTTTTATTCCCGGCCAAGTTTGTTTTGATTGCGGCGATGAATCCTTGTTATTGCGGAAATGCAACTGACCCTGAAAAAATGTGCATTTGCACACCGGCGCAGATTGTGAGATATCGACAAAAAATTTCCGGACCAATTTTAGACAGAATTGATTTGCATATTGAGGTGCCGAGACTTAGTTTTGATAAACTTGATGAAAAAAATAGAGGGGAAAAAAGTGTCGACATTCGCAACCGGGTTGAGGGTGCTAGAAAGATTCAGGCAGAAAGATTTGAGAAGTTGGGCATCATCACTAATAGTGAAATGTCATCAGATCAAATAAAAACATTTTGCCACTTGGATGAGCAATCAAAAAATCTTTTGCGTAGCGCCGTTTCAGCAATGAAGTTGAGCGCACGCGGCTATCATCGGATTATCAAAATTGCTAGAACAATTGCTGATTTGGCAGGTGAGGAAAAAATTGGCCAGATGCACATTGCTGAAGCGATTCAATATCGTTTTAAGGCGGAATAATTTTGAGTCATGCGTAGTTTATAGTTTCCGGAAACTAAGCTAGAAATTTTTTGGCTGAAATCATAAATTCTACAGGACCCAGAATATACCCAGTTGCATGTTTTTTTTATTGTAATATTTTTCGTAGATTCTTTATTCATTTGTAGGTTCGCATCGGAAATCAAAATATGTTTTCAAAAAAAAGATCCATAAAAAAACAAATAATTTTTTCTGTGCTGCTACTTTTGTCGGGAGCTCTTTTTTTTCAGTATGCTTTTCAATTGAAGGCACGCGGTGAGCAGCTATTTGCTGATTCTGCGCAGAAAAAAATAATTTTGTCTGACGGAGGGCTTTTGTTTGATGCTATTTCAAGTGTAAACACAGTGGGAGATTTTTTGAAAGATCAAAAAATAAGTCTTTCGCAACATGATGTGGTTTATCCGAAAGTGGAAGAAAAGATTTTTAATGGGACAAAAATTATTATTCAGCGAGCGAAAAAGATTATCATTAAAGAGGGCGGAAAGAGTCAAGAAGTTTATTCCTTGCAGAACACAGTTGAGCAAGCAATTTGGGAAAATAAGGATATTGCGCTGGGCGACGATGACATCACAGTTCCCAGCAGGGGAACGTTGATTAAGGACGGAATGACAATTGCAGTTACCCATGTGATTATCAAGGAGGAGATAAAAAATGAACCCATTGCGTTCAAGACAACAACAAATGAGGACGGCGCTTTGGGTTGGCGAATCAAAAAAACTACCCAAAAAGGACAGGCTGGAATCACACAGGTGAAATACAAGGTCGTAACTCATGATGGTAAGGAAATTTCTCGCAAAATTTTAGAAAAGAATGTGACGCAAGACCCAATCAATGAAGTTGTGACCCAGGGAACCTATGTCAAAACCGGAAAATCCTATACAGGTGTTTCAAGCTGGTATGCCTTCACGGGAACTATGAGTGCAGCAAACCCCTGGCTTCCAATGGGTAGTTATGTTAAAGTCACAAATAAGGATAATGGCAAGTCGGTAATGGTAAAGATTAATGATCGCGGGCCATTCGGAAATGGTCGCATCATCGACTTGGACAAAGTTGCTTTTGAGAAAATTGCTTCAATCGGTCAAGGTACGGCAGATGTGAAGATGGAAGTCGTGTTGAATTAGCTTACAAGAAATTTAAAACTTTAGATCTTATGAGCTTGTTCTCAAATTCCTAGAGCGCATTTTCTTTACTAAGAAAGTTTCGCTTGGTCTACTTCAAGTCTCCCTCGCAACAAAAATCGGCTGCAAGTAGTTTTCGATCAAACGCATAGGTTCTAAGTTTATAATGTTGATAATGTTATATATGGAAAATATTAAAGCGAAAAAAAGTCTCGGTCAAAATTTCCTCAAGGATGAGGCTGTTTTGGAACATATTATTGAAGTTGCTAAGCTTTCAAAGGAAGACGTGGTTATTGAAATTGGTCCAGGGCATGGGGCGTTGACTGAAAAGCTTGCAAAAGTTTGTAAAAAAGTAATTGCGATTGAAATTGATGAAAGGCTTATTGAGCTATTGCATACTAAATTAGTAGGCAATGATTCGTTGGCTGGCGAAGTGGAGATTGTGTCTGGAGACATTTTGAAAATAAATTTTCCAGAGCTGGTTGAGAAGCATGGATTAATAGAGGGTGGCTATAAAGTTGTGGCAAATTTACCATATTATATCACCTCGCCAATTGTCAGGTTACTACTGGAGACAAAGCATAGTCCAACTGAAATGGTGGTGATGGTGCAAAAAGAAGTGGCCGAAAGAATCGTGGCTAAGCCTGGTGCGATGAGCATTTTGGCAGTTTCTGTGCAATATTACGCAAAAGCACAATTTCTTTTCACGGTTTTTAAACAGTCCTTTGATCCAATGCCAAAAGTTGATAGTGCTATTATCAGGGTAACATATAGCAGAGAGCAAAAGGAGCAAGATAAGGAGGCGACAAAAAAGTTTTTCAGAATTGTGAAGTCTGGATTTTCTGCCAAGCGAAAAACTTTGATTAACAATCTTGCAAATGGCTTGCAACTGCAGAAAAAAGTGGTGGAAGAAAAACTTGTCTCTCTTGGATTTTCTCCCAATACTCGCGCGCAGGAATTGGGCGTGGAAGATTGGAGGAAGCTGGCGGATAGCTTAGTTGTATAAAAATTATCGCTTCAAATAAAATAAAACCGCCAGAGGTCTCTTTGGACATGGCGGTTTTTTAATAATATGATCTTATGGAGCAGAGTCCCTTAAAAAGAACCAGTTTTTCTTTCTTGCTTCTTCGGGAGTAATTGTTTCTGGCAAACCGTAGCCTGCCGGAAGACTACTGAACACCCAACCAAGTGGCATTCTTCCATCGCTTGTCCACCAAGTTCCTAACCCGAGAGCAAAACCTATGATCGCCCCATTGGTAAAGTCATCCTCCTCTTTTTCGTAGAATCCTAAAGCCAATCTCCCATCTCCAACTTCTTGCATCTTAGGGATTAATTTTTCTGGATCATGACCAGCTTCGAGAATTTCTTCCCACACATAAAAAGCTGTGATTGAAATGAGATGGCAAATTCCATTTTTATCATTTGGCCAATCAACTGGGATACAAGAATCTTTCTCTTCTTCCATGGTTACTCCTTTTTCGGTGTTTGAAAATCGTTTAGATTATTAAGAGTGAAAAAAGACCCTGGCAGTTACCAACTACCAGGGTGTGAACAAATGTACAAAACATGAGCTTACTCTACTAAATAATCAAGAAGAGCAGCCCAATTTTTAACTCTTACTTCATTCTTATCATACTTAAACCACCCACAGTAATTAACAAGCAATACCTTACTGCTTTCAATTTTGAAGGCAACAGGCTTGTTTGCACCGCAAACATAATTGAAAGAGTCGAAGCAGGCAGATGCGGGGTGGTCATGATGGTCACTATCAGTAAAAACGGCAACATAAGGAACATTCGCTCCCACCGCAGCTAATAATCCGATGAATATCCCCACTGGCATTTGTTGCCCAATTAATTCCATGGAGCCTTGATGCTGGCTTGAGGCAGGCACAAGCAGATCAGTTAAGACTACATCGAAAGCATGGTGTGGGCGTATAGTGGCATCTATCCGCAGCTTATCGATCATTGAATAATTCAAATCATCCGTACCGTCTGTGTTCTGTATGGCAATCTTGAATTTTTGTTGATCAATCCTTGGTGCAAGCGCTTTTTGTGCTTCATCATAGGTCCCCACTATTGTGAGGTCGTGGTCTTGTAATTGGATCCTGGCGGCTTCACGATTGGCTTCGTTGTCGTCAAATACTAAAATACGCATGATGTTTTCTCCTTTGATGTTTTACAAAATTGTTTGTGACCCTGGCAGTTACCAACTACCAGGGTGAGTTTTATGGTCAGGGATTGAGGAGATACTTTTTTATCTCTTCACCAATTTTGCTAGCGATATTTCTATCACTAGGACGGTCGTAACCGCACTTTCTTTTACAGGTGGTGCTATCCCAAAAGGCATAGCGTCGTCCATCTGGGTGAATGCCATAGTAACCAGCTCCGATGAACTCTTTTGAATGCGTGAAGATACTGTTGTCTTCAAGAATCATTTCGCAATCGAGCACTAGCGAGCTGTGGTCATTGAAGCGACCAGGGAAAAATATGCAATAAATTTTTCCTTCCACATCTCCAATTACAATAAATTTTGACTGGTGTTCTCTTTGCGGATTTTTCCCATCCGTAATGAAAGTTATATTCATGGCCGTTCTCCATTTTTTTTGTAAAATTGTAAAAAAACTGTTGCTAAGATTTTTTCTAATTCATCTTAACAACGCAGTATAACAGAAAAAAGACAAAGTGTCAATAATAAGGACTAGTATAAAATAACAAAGCCTTATCTTGCTTTATCTGAAAGGATATGCTATAATAATAATGTTGACATAATCGACGACAGCCTATGAAAAATACCTTACAAAAAGACCTGTTGGAAGCAGGACTCAGTGAAAATGAAGCTGGAATTTATCTGGCAGCTTTGGAGTTGGGAGAAACCACAGTCAGCCGTCTGGCCAAAAAAGCAGGCATCAAAAGAACCTCGGCCTATTTAGTGATAGAAACCTTGAGAGATAAGGGCCTTATTACATCTATCAAAAAAGAAACCGCTTCGGTATTTTTTGCGGAAGATCCACGCAAATTGCATTTAATGCTAGAAGAAAGAAGAAATAAAATTGATAAGATTATGCCGCAATTGTTGGCTTTTTCCAATTTGATCGATAAAAAACCAGAGATTAGATATTTTGAAGGTCAGGAGGGAATCAAAGATGTTTATCGCGATAGTTTGAAATATCCCAATTGCGAAATGCTCGCTTGGTTTTCTGAAAACTTTGCCACCCATTTTGATGAGAAATTTTTTTTGGAAGAACATATTCCCAAGCGTCTCAAAAGAAAAATTCCCGTGCGTGCGCTGCTGACGGACAGTGACTTCATTCGCGATTGGATCAAAAACGATCAACAGCATTTGCGACGCACAAAACTCATTTCCAAGGAAAGCTACAAAGTTTCCATTGAGCTTAATATCTATGGCGACAATAAAATTGGGGTTATTTCCTATGAAGAGCAATTTGGAATTATCATCGAAAGCAAAAAAATTCACGAAAGCCTGAAAAGTATTTTCGAATTAATTTGGGATTTGCTTCCTGATGAGATATCAGGTGAGAAGCCACCTCAAAAACCTCAAAAAGCAACGGAGGAAGATTTGTATTATTAGTTCTTCGCGCTTTTAAGTTTTTGGTCTTTAATGTGAAACATTGCAAATTAAGTCATATGCATATGAACGCAATGTCATTGTGATGAGAATTGATTAGTTATATATCATCTTTTCACCATCCTAATTTGATTTGAAGACGCTCTTATGGCTTTAGGGACTTTGAAACAAGCATTGCAAATTGAGTCATATGCATATGGTTGCAATGTTGAGTGAAATGGACTATATTGAAAATATAAAAAAGAAATATGAAAAAAGAAAAAGAAAAAAACTTTCTTATGGATGAAAACAAAAAAACAACGAAAGAAATTGTGGAAAGCTTTTTATATTCTGATAGTGTTGGAGCAACTGCGACAAAGTTTTTGTTGATGTCTTTGGCAATTGGTGGAGTTGCTTTTGCTGGTGCAATTGTGCCAGGATTGATAAGTTCAATGGCTGATTTTAAGGGACACAAAAGATATTCAAAAAAGCAGATTCAAAATGTGGTAGGATCTTTGAAAAAAAGAAAACTCATTGAAATTGTCCAAGAAAAAAATGGAAAAACAAAAGTTGTCTTGACAAACAAGGGTCAAAAAAGAATAAAAGAATTTTGCTTTGAAGAATTGAAAATAAAAAAACCAATCAGGTGGGACAAAAAATGGCGAGTACTTGTGTATGATATTCCAATGAAGCCAGCTATATATAACAGAGCAAGACAAGCGCTTAGGATAAAAATTAAAGAAATCGGATTTAAACAAATTCAAAAAAGTGTTTGGGTGTGTCCGTATGAATGTGAGGACGAGATTCTTTTTCTTTCAGAAAGTTATCAAGTCACAAAGTTTATTGAAATCTTCACAGTTGATAAAATGCTTCATGGCGAAAAATTACAAAATAAGTTTGGGCTACGCTAGTAAGCTGAATAAATAAAATTGTTTGGTTCTCATTGGTAGCGTTTATGTGGCTTTATACAGGTTCATATGAAGTGATAACATTGCAAATTGAGTCATATGCATATGGTTGCAATGTTTAAAGAATTTAGAAATGGCTATCTTTTTCTTTGTTTAAGCTCTAGTCGTTATTATCAGGTTCTTTATTTGGAAAAATGAGCCAGGTTGTTTGGATTATGTAATCCTTGTCGGCAAGAATTTTTCGAGTAGTGTCAGCCTCATCTTCATTGAGGGCGTATCTTTCAATTAAAACATCTGAAATTCTATCTACTTTTCTTTCTGAAAGTCTTTGAAAATTAATATTCTGTGCTTTCATCCAGGTCTCAATTTCTTCTCGCGAAGAAACAAAATGCCCATGCCTTTCAAGTTTTGGAACTTCTTGCCCAGCAAGTACATCGTTAAAGTTGTGTCGCCATAAATCTGTGTTAATATTGTCAGCGCCAACGTGTTGAACTATTGCAAAACCTTTAATGACTCTTGCGATTTCTTGTAGAATATTTTGCTGGTTTTTTTGATTGTTCCATTGCAGAACGTAGCGCATCATCGCAAGATCAATGCTCTTATCTTCAAGCGGAAGCTGAGTCAAATTTGCTGAGATTTTTTCTTGAGCCACGTCATTTTCTTTCAAGGCTAATTCTGTGTCTATACCAAGAGTGTGAAAGTGGTAACTTTTTAATAAATTCAAAACATTTTTCAAAAGCTCACCCTTGGCTGATCCGAAGTCAGCAAAAGTGTAGGGGGTAGAATTTTCTGGCAAATTATTTTTTATAATTTCGGCAAAGTATGCTGCGCTTTCCGCATACAAATGTTTGATTGTCAGTGAACCTTTTTCTGATCTGCCCTCAAAAACTTTAGACGTGGCGATTCCCTGAAAAAGTCTGTTTTCTTCATTCACTAAGTCGTTGGCTTTTTGGTAATCAGAATTTGTTAGATTTTTATTTTCATCTACTGAAAATTTTTTAGCTTTTGTTTGAACTCGACTTGCCTCGTCTTGGGCTTTCCCTAAGTTATAAAATGATGGTATTTTTTCGCTCATAAGTTTTCGTTTAGACTTAGCTGCATTTATTGATATAATACTGTATTTCATAGTCAGCTTGCAAGTTAACTCATTAGTTGATTACCAACATTGCAAATTGAGTCATATGCGTATGGTTGCAATGTCATTTTAGGTTGAATGTTAAATAAATGAGTGTGCTATAATTAATCATCAAAAGAAGAACCTGAATTCCTCCGCCCAAGGCGGACAGGCGTTTCCGCGGGATTGTAACAAAAGGGCTTAATTTGGAGTTGAAAATATTTTTATGGATATCTTAGAAGGACTCAACGAGAATCAAAAAGAGGCAGTAACAACGGTAAATGGACCGCTGCTTATTATTGCTGGGGCTGGCTCTGGTAAAACAAAAACGCTTACTCATCGGGTGGCGTATTTGATAAAAAATTGTGGCGTGCGGCCGCGAAACATTTTAGCGGTGACTTTCACCAATAAGGCTGCTCAGGAAATGAGGGAGCGCATTATGAAAATTTTGTATCCTGAAGCTGAGGCTGGCTATAAATATAGTTTGTATGGTACGGCTGATCTCCCGACAGTGGGAACATTTCATGCGATTTGCTCAATGATTTTGCGGAGTGAAATTGAGGCTTTAGGTTATTCAAAAACCTTTCATATCATCGATGATCAAGACCAGCAGGTTTTGGTTAAAAAAATTCTTAAAGAGCTTGAAATTGATGCGCAGCAGTTTAATCCACGGGCGCTGCTTTCGGCAATCAGCAAAGAAAAAAATCAACTCGTGACCAGTGAGCAATTTGCGATGCAGGTTGGTGGATATTATGAGGAAATTGTGGCTAGAGTTTATAGTGTCTATCAAAAGCAACTTAAGGAAAATAATGGGTTGGACTTTGATGATATTATTATGTTTACTGCTCAGCTTTTTCGAAATTTTCCTCAGATTCTAGAAAAATATCAGCAACATTTCCGCTATATCATGGTAGATGAGTATCAGGACACCAATCATGCACAATATGTTTTGATAAATTTGTTGGCAGGCAAGCACCGAAACCTTTGCGTAGTGGGAGATGATTGGCAGAGTATCTATCGTTTTCGAGGAGCTGATATTCAAAATATTTTAAATTTTGAAAAGGATTACGGCGAAACGAAAGTTATTCATTTGGAACAAAATTATCGCTCCAGCCAAGTCATTCTGGATGCGGCATACGGCGTTATTTCAAAAAATATTAATCGCAAAGACAAAAAACTTTGGACAGAAAAAGAAAGCGGTCATCTGGTTTCTTCTTATGAAGCGCAGGATGAGCGCGATGAGGCAGAGTTTATTGCCAGGGAAATTCAGGAAAATGCTAAAGGTGTTTATAAAAAATTTGTGGTTCTTTATCGCACAAATGCGCAATCGCGAACGATTGAAGAAATATTTTTAAAAAGGTCAATCCCATATCGGATTATTGGCGGGATTAAATTTTATCAGCGAAAAGAAGTCAAGGATATTGTGGCCTATCTTCGTTTGATTTTAAACAATAGCGACGTTATTTCTTTGGGTCGAGTTGTTAATGAACCAAAGCGTTCAATTGGTGAGATGACGCTCAAGAAATGGATGACGATTGCAAGGGAACTTCAACTTGACCCTATTGCGGCATCATTGCAAATTTCCAGCTCGACTTTGCAAATAACCAATTCTAAAGTTGAAGAAATTTTGAAATTTTGTGAATTTATTAGGCGGATGAAGGAAGTTCAACCTCGAATTAAATTGGCAGACTTCATTGAAAAAGTTTTTAAAGAGAGTGGCTATGAGAGAATGTTACTGGCCGAAGGCGCCGAGGGAGAGATGCGTTGGGAAAACGTGAAAGAATTAGTCTCAGTTGCACAGAAGTTTGATGAGTCAGAAAACGAATACGAGGACTTACTCAGTGCTTTCTTGGAAGAGGTTGCACTGGCTTCAGATGTTGACAATGTTGACCAGAATCAAGACGCTGTGCATTTGATGACATTGCATAGTGCTAAGGGTTTGGAATTTCCAACTGTTTTCATTGTGGGACTCGAAGAAGGAATTTTGCCACATGCCAGAAGTTTGCTTTCTAGCGCTGAAATGGAAGAGGAAAGAAGGTTGATGTATGTTGGACTCACCCGTGCTAAGGAAAAAATATATTTGTTGTTCACGAGGCAGCGAACACTTTTTGGCGCTGTGCAAATGAATGCACCATCAAGATTTTTGGAAGATATTGAAGAAAAATTGGTTGAGCAAAAATCATATCGCGAGAAAGATCAAGGCATTTTTAATTCTCTTTTGGAGAAAAATTATCCCGTGTCAACAGGCCTTCAGAATGCCAAAAAATATGGAAGTCTTGGTGAGGATAAAATTGTTGGAGGAAAAAAAGAGGAAGATGGTTTTGTTAAAATTGTGCTGAAGGGTGGCGAGAGGGTTGCGCACAAAGAGTTTGGTGATGGAATTGTGGTTTCTGTTGTTGGGGACGTGATTGTGGTAGCTTTCAAGAAAGCTGGAATTAAGAGGCTTAGCGCAGAGTTTGCGAGACTCAAACAGCTCTAAAAATTTGAAATTTGAAATTTTTAATCAAAATGCAGGGGTTAACTTTTCTTTTTAGGAAAGAAAAGTTACAAAAGAAAATCGCGCCTATCTCGCGCTGTCAAAATTACTACGCTGCTTCGCTAAAAATTCCCGCTGCACTTTTTCTACTGAAAAAGCTCGCTTGAAATTTTTTACGCTCATCCACTTGAATTTTGAAACGCGCTTCGTATGGCGCAGGGAAAATACTGAATGCAAACTCTAGAAGTTCTTGCGCATTTGTATGTTTATGTGTAATTTCTAGAATTATTTTATTATCTAGCAAAGTGAGTGAAATGAAAGTAATCTTTCATTTTCGAGCTAGCGACGATAACAAAAGGTGATTTGCCTACGAGGCTTGCCCTGGGGTATTAATACTATTTATTTTTTTCTTTTGTGCTATGGAATTTTCGATACACTTCCTTGAGATGCGGGTTGGTTATGTGGGTGTAAATTTGAGTAGTGGTGATTGATGAGTGTCCAAGCATAGTCTGGACACTGCGAATGTCAGCACCATTGGACAAAAGATCAGTTGCAAAACTGTGGCGCAAGGTATGCGGGTGAACGTCTTTAATAATTCCAGCCTTGGCTGCATAGAATTTTACAATCCTTTGAATTGAACGGGGCGTGAGTCGCTTGCCCGCTTGCCCTGAATTTTCCGAAGTCTTTGCTTTGGAGAGATGGGCAAAAAGAGCGGGATCAATGTCGGTGCGTTTGTTTAAATATTTTTCGATAAAGTTTTTTGCACTGTCTGAGACAAAAACGATGCGAATCTTGTCTCCTTTGCCACGAACGCTAAACTCTTGTCGGTCGAGATTGATCTGGTCACGATTGATGCTAGCCAGTTCTGAAACGCGAAGACCTGCTGAAAAAAGCAGCTCAAGAATGGATCGATCGCGAAGAGACTTCAGGTCACTGCCACTTGCGCAGTCCAGGAGTCGTTTGATTTCGTCGCCATCAAGAAACTCAATTTCATGGGTTGGATTTTTTCCAATCTCTATTTTTTCAGCTGCCATACTTTTGATATCACGCTTAGAAAGATACTTAAGGAAATTTCGAACAGCTATCATGTGATAATTTTGAGTAATTTTTTTGAGTTGATTTCCTTTGTCATCAGCAAGACGATTGAGATAGATGCGATATTTTCGGACAAGTTCAGGTGTGATTTGATCTGGCTTAGAAATCTTTGCCCAAAGCAAAAAGCGCTTGAGATAATGATGATAGTTCTCTGTGGTTTTTTGGGAGCGGCTTTTTTCAACTTCAAGATACTCCAAAAATTCTATTAAATTTTTGTTTAGTGCATGCATATATGGATATTGATATAATAGCGTTGTGGTGTCTATTCTGGGTTTTCTCTATGTTTATTCTACTCCACTTTTTGATTTCCAAGAAATTTAATGTTTGAATATGGCTTTTTTAAGCTTAAAAACAGCTGTACGGGTCGAAATTCCTTTGACAAAAGAAGACAGAGGTATATACTTGAAAGAAGTTAAAAATTAAGACTGCGAACTATGAGTTAGCTGTCACTTCGGTCTTGAGCTGAGGTCTAGATCCTAATGCACCAGTTGGTGGATAGGATGGCAGGGATTTTTCTAAACTCGCATGTCAACTGAAAGGATTTTAGGCTATTAGTAACAAAAGCTTTTTTTCTTATATTCGTGATTTTGCAAAAAAAATTGATGTCAGAAGTCTTAACACTAAGATTTTTTTCAAGCAACAAGCAATAGCGAATTTCATCAAACAGCGAAGAACCCTGAAGCTGCTTCATCTTCTTAGAAATTATTCAGCAATAGCTGTTGTAGTATCAAGCGCGCTGCTTGTATCTGCAACCAATGTGGCTTCCGGAAAAGGAAACGGCAGTTTTCTTTTTGGTTATCTGGACGGCAGCCAACAGGCCAATGGCATTATTAGCGGAAAAATGAGTGGTCAGAACAATCGTAAGAATGATTTAGCGCTAGTCCCTCTTTCGAAGTCAAGCAATGCAATCGATCCAACTGCGAAGGATGAAGCGAT
Source organism: uncultured bacterium (assembly GCA_903885965.1). Classification (GTDB taxonomy): domain Bacteria; phylum Patescibacteriota; class Minisyncoccia; order Moranbacterales; family GWC2-37-73; genus CAIPMZ01. Next base: position 23,013 of record CAISKQ010000066.1, on the reverse strand, counting down.
TAGTCAAAATACAATCAAAAGCCAAGGGATAATGAGCGCAGCTTCGGCTAGCCCAATGAAAGATCCTGAGCAAGATGGAGGCGTTAAACTTTATGTTGTAGGTAATGGAGATACTCTGGGTTCAATTGCGGCAAAAAATAAAGTTTCAATAAATACGATATTATGGGCAAATGACATCAGTAATGCTGATCAGATAAAGCCGGGAGATACGATCTTTATTTTGCCGGTTTCAGGAATTCAGTATGTAGTAAAATCAGGGGACACAATCGACACTATCTCAGCTAAGTTTAAAGCTGAAAAAGATAAAATAATTGCCTTTAATGATATGCCTGCTAATGGTGATATTGAAGTTGGAAAAGAAATTGTAATTCCTGATGGACAAGGAGAAACGGTAGCGCCGACGCCAGTAGCACCTGCTCCATCAACTCAAAGCACAACTCCTGCTACCGGAGTCATTGCGCCAAGGCAATATGCCAATGCTAGTGGAGGAACGCCTGAGGTATCAAGTGGAACAATATTGTCAGGAAAGGCTGGAAATGGACATGGTTTCCCATATGGTTATTGTACTTGGTATGTAGCCCAGAAGAGGTATGTGCCATGGAGTGGTAATGCCGGAACTTGGCTGTATCATGCTAAGGCTAGCGGCTATGCGACAGGAAGGACTCCAAAGGTTGGCGCGATTATGGTGACAACTGAAAATCGATATTATGGACATGTTGCTTATGTTGAAAAAGTCAATGGCGATAGCATTACGGTTAGTGAGATGAATTATGTCGGCTTTGCTAAACGAAGCACGCGAACTCTTTCTGCTTCAAGCGGCGCGATTAAGGGATTCATCTACTAATATTTTTAGGCTAAATTCAGATAGTAACTTTAGTTCTAGCTGAGACAAAAAAATTAGTTTTTAAAAACCACACTGAATTAAAAGTGTGGTTTTTTAATAATAAAATTTGACAAAAAAATAGGGAAAAGAGTTGCTGCATTTTTTGGGAAAATGTGCTATACTTTCTTTGTATAGATAAAGAATTGAATCCTAATGAATTGGATTTTCAAAAACAAAAAGTTACCTAGTGAAAATGGGGAATCTGCGAATTTTGTTGAAAACAAAATTCTTTCACGAAGGAAAAAAACAAGAGGGCTTTTGCTGGCTATTTTTTTGGTGTCAATTTTTTTGTTTAGCTCGCACGCTTTTTTGAGACCAGAGGTAGCTTCTGCTGGTGTGCTTGATGTTGTTGGAGACACTATCACTAATGGTGTTAAGACTTTATTGGGCGGGGTTCTTATAGGTCTTGGTTGGCTGCTTTCATTAGTAGCGGCACTTTTTGAGTGGGTAGTTAATCCTGCAAATATTTCCGGGACTGGGAATGTTGTGGGAATCCTAAACAAGCCGGAAGTTAAAAATGTTTGGATTATGGTGCGCGACACGCTGAACATGGCTTTCATTATGATTTTGCTTTTTGCGGCTTTTTGCACTGTGTTTCAAGTTGAGCAATGGAATTTGAAAAAAGTTTGGCTCAGCATTTTGATTAATGCGCTTTTGGTAAACTTTAGTTTTCCGATTGCGAGAATCTTTATCGATATTTCCAATGTGGCAATGTATTATTTCTTGAATCATTTATTTTCCGGAACAGGTGGGGGTAGTGGTTCGGCTATTATGGCAAGTTTTTCAGATCAAGCAAAATTGGGATTATTGCTTAAACCAGAGGACTATGCTAATACAGAAATTACTTATTTGCTAGCTGCGATAATCTTTACTTTTATTCTAGGAATGACACTGTTCGTGTTGGCAATTCTTTTTGTGATTAGACTGATTGCACTTACAATCCTCTTGATGTTTTCGCCAGTTGGTTTTGTGGGTTTTATTTTTCCAGGTACCAAAAGTTTTGCCAGTGACTGGTGGAGTCAACTTTTCAAATATTCTTTTTTTGGTCCCATAATGGTTTTTATGATGATGGTAGCTCTTACGATAATGAAAGCTGCACCGACAAGCGGTTTCACAACAGCGGCAGTCAAAAACGTTCCTGCCGGGATGGATGCAAATTGGATGGCTAACGCAGCATATTACACAATTCCAATTATCATTTTGTGGATTGCAATGGGAATTTCTCAGAAAATGGGGATTGCAGGTGCGGATAAGGTTGTTGGTGCAGGAAAGAAATGGGGAGGTACGGTTGGAAAATGGGTTGGAAACAAGGCTTTAGGTGGGGCAAAATGGGCGGCATATAAAAATCCAGTTGCACGAGGAGTTGGTGCGGGTGCAAAAGAAAAACTTGGTATAAATAAATTTAATAAATGGATTAAATCTCCAAGTAAGATTGAGGCTGGAGTAAAGGGCGGTATAATTGGACTTGGAAAACCAGGAGGAATGCGTGGTGGTGCAAAAAGTGAACGTGAAAAACTTCAATATGCTGAAGTTAGAGATGCGGTTGAAGAGCACAAGAAAAATAAAACCAGCCATTCTCAACTGGCTCTTGATCTCAAGAGTAATAATGATGTCAAGAAGAAAGCTGCAGCGATGGCTATGGCCGAAAATGACGACATTAGGAACATTACTGAATTTCAAAATGGTCTGGCGGCGCTTGCGGGTGATGCTGATTTGACGAGTAAATTTGTACAAAAGGGACATTCAGCAATTCAAGATTTTACTGGCTTAAAAAGTGCAATTTCGGCATTGGGAAATGATACTAAATCAATAGGGGCATTGATTGATAAAGTTGGAGGAAACGCTGTCAAGATGAGTCACACTGATTTCGATGATTTGAATGTGGCCATTGATTTGAAGAACCCAGGTGGAGCTGGTGATGGAATCAAAAAACAATTGGAAAGTCGCATAAAGAAAGAGGGTCATGTGCAAACGCTAGTTGATTCGAAGGCCGCATCCTTGGGTGGTGGTATGGCTAATTACCACTTAGCTTATCATGATCTTATTGCTGATATGTCGCCAGAAGAATTGTCGAAACAGAAGGATTCGCTTCATAATGATTTTCATTTTGTTGATTATGTTGTGGCTAATAGTGGGAATAATCAAACATTTAGTGATGAGCATCGCAAGAATGTCTTTGCGGAATTAAGTGGAAAAAAGAAGGCAACGTGGGTTAATAATGGAATTCATCCTTAAAATTTGAAATTACATATTTAAAATGGATTATAGAACAAAAAAAACATATCCTCGTCGTTATCATCCCATGTTAGTTTCTAATAGTGGAACTGATGAAAGAATGGATGGGCAAACATCTCTCAAATTATGGGAAGCTTTTGATTTGCTGCCAGAAGAAACACGCCGAGTTGTTGCTGCGGACGAAGTTGCGGAAAAAATGAAAAAGTTGCAGGATACTTTTCAGATAGAGGATTCTGCTATTGGGAAGATAACGCTTTTGATTCGCAGGCTTTTTTTTGGCGAAATAAATATTTCAAAAATGGAAATTGAAATTGGAAATGTTTTTGCTCAGATTAGTCCAGAAAAAATTAATCAAGTTAAGAATGTTGTTCAGTTTATTCAAGGCGAAATTTTGACAATTAAACCTCAGCCTAGAAGGGAAAATAGCGAAGATGAAGCGGAAAAGCAAATCAAAATTGAAAAGTTAACCTTAGAAAAAGCTTTGCTGCAATATCCAAAACTTGGTGAGCAATCAATCACGAGCAATCCTTTGAAGCTGCGATATTTCCCAACACCAGTGCGATCTTCAATCAAAAATTGGATTACTGACTATCACGACTGCCTCGGGGCAGGAAAACACAGCACAATGGATCGTGGAAATTATCTTTTCCATAGTGAAAATGGAAAAAAACTGACTCCAGTGGAAAGGCAGAAAGTTTCCTTAGTGCTTAAATCTCTGGATGAAGAAACGCTTTTGGACATTGACAGCGCCGAAGAAAGAATTGTTTTTAATGTTGTTGCTGAAGCGCCAGTACGAGAAAGCAGGCTAGTTGACAATTTGCCAGTGCAGGAAATCAGGTCAGTTGAGCAGCAAGTTAACAGACAAAATAATCAATTCGCACCAGCGCCGATGCAGGAGAATAGGCCAGTCATGGAAGCGCCGATGAGCCAAGGCAGTCAATTTATGTCGCCACCAGTAAGACAAAATAGTCAGTTTATGCAACCACCAGTTCGAGAAAGCAAACCGTCTGCAGAAACCTCACAAATTGAAAAAGTGCAGGCTCCGGCTAAAGTCATGGGTGGTTCTAATTATGATTTTGCCAATAGCGCAAATCAACAAGAAGATGTTGCGCAAGCAAGGATAAGACAGTCGCTTAATTTTTCAAATTTAAAATCCCAACAAGTTACAAAGGATGAAGCTGCAGCTAAGCTCTTTAATTTTGAAGACAGTGATTATGCCAGCAAGCAGCGTGAAAAAATCAGCGCTAATTCTTCAGCTGTGGCGAAATTTGGGACGCTTGCAATTGACAGTAAGGATTCAACTGAAATTGAAAAGCCAATATTTGGTTCTTTCAGCTTTTCTTCCGCTCAGAAGTTGCCAGTTGAAAAAAAGGTGACAAATCTTGATCACGGCTTTTCTTATCCAGCTGATCAAGCAAAAGTTGAGGCTGAAACAACTGTCAAGACATGGAATTCTCCAGATTTCAAAAAACAAATTTCACAAGATAGTCCAGCTCAAGTGAAAGCATCAGAGTCAGTTCAAAACAACGCTGCTGAAGAAAAGCAGCCGACGAGAGCTCGTCAGGGGTATTCTCCGTATGTTATAGTGCCTTCTCACTATAAGGAAAAAGGTGCCCCGGATGTTTATCAGAAAAATGACCCTAAGATTCAGGGGAATATGGTTGATTTGAGTTAATAAAAGATTGGTTGACAAACACCCTGTGAAATGCTATCATTTTCACAGGTAAGAAGGGCTGAAATGGGTTCGCAGGAATGCGGACTTTTTGTTTTAATGGGCCCCGAATGTATTAATATAATAATGCATGAGTTAAATTAAATTAAAACACAAAAGTAGCGTAGTAAAGAAAGGAATAATTAAAAAAATTCCATTTGATCCTATGTAATTTTGTGAAAATATTATGGCAAAGAAAAAAGTACAAGAAGAAGATCAACAACAAAGTCAGAGTGGGCGACTTGGTGAGTTTGGTAGCGCAATTATGCAAATTGCCCAAGAAAAAGGAATTTCCAAAGATATGGTTATTGAAACCATTGAGGCAGCTTTGTCTGCGGCATATAAAAAAGATTACGGGAAAAGAGGTCAGCGGATCCGTGCCCAATTTAGTGAAGTTATTGGAGGAGCGCATTTCTTTCTCGTGAAAGATGTTGTAGATGAAACAACTAGGGAATTTGTGCAGCTAGAAGAAGGAGAAGATGGTGAACTCGCTGCTCAACACAATGATGCGGAAGAAGAAATTGTTGATGGCGAAGAGAAATTGCCACGCTACAATCCTGAACGAGACATTACCCTTGAAGATGCAAAAAAAATTAAAAAAGATGCTGCCGTTGGAGATATTATTGAAATTGAACTTGAGCCGCATAGTGATTATGGTCGCGTAGCTGCTCAAACAGCAAAGCAGGTTATTATTCAACGTATTCGCGAGGCCGAGCGTGATAGTATGTTTGCTGAATACAAAGAAAAAGAGGGCGAAGTTGTTAGTGGCACAGTTCAGCGCATTGAAGGCCGCAATACTTATATCGACCTTGGAAAATCTATTGGTGTTTTGTTTCCATCCGAACAAGTTCAAGGTGAAACATTGCGCATGGGACAACGAGTGAAGGTGTATCTATATAAAGTTGAATCAGACCCAAAAGGACCTGGCATAACCCTTAGTCGAACTCATCCTGAAATGGTTCGCAAGCTTTTTGAATTGGAAGTTCCTGAAATTTTCACTGGAACTGTTGAAATTAAAGCAATTGCTCGTGAGGCAGGTGCTCGAAGCAAAATTGCAGTTACTTCGAATGAGGAAGGAATTGACCCAATTGGTTCATGTGTTGGGCAGAAAGGAACTCGTGTACAAGCCGTGATTGATGAGCTTGGTGGCGAAAAAATTGATATTATTTTGTGGAATGAGAAACCTGAGAAGTTTATTGCAGCAGCTATTAGTCCTGCTAAAGTTCTCAATGTGAAAATTGACAATGACCGAAAAGAAGCAAAGGTTACTGTTCCTGAAGATCAATTGTCTTTGGCAATTGGAAAACAAGGCCAGAACGTGAGGCTTGCAGCTAAACTTGTCGGTTGGAAAATTGATGTAATTGGCGCAAAAGTTGAAGCTAAAAAAGAAGAAGCTGCGGAGGAAGAGGAAGAAGCAGCTGAATAATGATTCAGAAAATTATTATGAATAAAATAGCTATTATTGGGCATAAAAATCCAGATACGGATTCAATCGTCTCAGCTCTTGTGGGGGTTGAACTGTTTGCCAAGGTTTTTGGAGAAGAATCTTTGGCATATCGAGCTGGCGAGCTGAATAACGAAACTAAGTTTGTTTTGAAAGAAATTGGAGTTCAGCCGCCTTTGCTGATGGAAACATTGACTGGTGATGTTAGCGTTGCCTTGGTTGACCACAATGAGGCTGGTCAAATTTCAGATCAAATTGATTGTAGTAAGATTGACTATATCATTGACCACCATAAGTTGTCAGTGAAAACAGAAAAGCCGATTTTTTGCGCAGCTCAATTCATTGGAAGTACGGCTTCCTTGATTGCTAAAATGTTTTTTGAAAAAAATATTGCTATTTCAGAGAGCAGCTGTAAATTGCTTTTGGCTGGAATTCTCTCGGATACGCTTAATTTGACATCGCCAACCACAACTCAGGAAGATAAGGAATTGGTAGTTAAACTAAACGAAGTTGCTAAACTTGAAATTGAAGGTTTTGTGGCCGGTATGTTTGCAGCTAAATCAAATCTTGAAGGTATCTCAATCGAGGATATCATCACCATGGATTATAAGGCCTATGAAATGGGCGACAAAAATGTTGGAGTTGGCACCTGGGAAACAACCAGTCCTCAAAGTGTTAATGAGAAGAAGGATGCTATTTTTGAGCGACTCATCGAAAAAAAGGTAGCTGAAAAATTGGATAGTTTGTTTTTTATGGTAGTGGATATTATAGGTCAAAATTGCCAGCTGTATCTTATCGGAGAAGATGAGGAGAAATTAGCTAAAAGTGTTTTTGGCGGCGAGATTGAAAATAAAGTGATGGTTCTGCCAGGCGTGGTTTCCAGAAAAAAACAAATAGTTCCACAATTGACAGAGGAACTTAATAAATAACAGAAAGCATAAGATATAGAGCGAGATTATTCAGTGCTCGATGTTTGATGCCCTATGAAAATATGATAAATTCAGAAATCAAAAAAATTCCAAATTCCCAAGTTGAAGTGACTGTTTCTGTTTCTTGGGATGAATGGGAAAAATATATTGAAATTGCAGCTAAGGAATATTCAAAAGAAATTAAGATAGAAGGCTTTCGACCAGGTAAGGCACCAAAGGACATGGTTGAGCAAAAGGTTGGCAAATCAGCTCTCTTAGAAGCTGCAGCTCAAAATGCCCTGCGTGAAACTTATGCCAAAGTTTTAGTGGAAAAGAAAATTGAGGCTATTGGAGCTCCAAAAGCAGAATTGACTAAATTGGCGGAAGGTAATGCTTTGGAATATAAAATTGTAACTGCAGTCATTCCGCAGCTAACATTGAAACCATGGCGTAAATCTGTGGAAAAAATTAATAAAGAATATTCGAAAAAAGATGCGACTGTTTCAGAAAAAGAAATAGACAAAGAGCTTGAAGAAATTGCAAAAAGCCGAGTGCAGCATGTCAGCGTCGAGCGCGAAGCTCGTGATGGGGACAATGTTCTTTTGGATTTTACCGTCAAGCAAGGCGGCGTGCCGATTGAAAATGGCACCAGCAAAAATCATCCACTCATCTTAGGAAGAGGAGTATTTATTCCTGGCTTTGAAGAGCAAGTGATTGGCATGAAGGCTGGCGAGGAAAAAGATTTTGAACTGACTTTCCCAGTCGAGTATCACGCTGAAAATCTGGCTGGCAAGCCGGCGCAATTTGAAGTTAAGGTTAATGAAGTGCAAGAGCGAAAATCACCGGAGCTTAGCGATGAATTTGCGCGTTCCCTTGGAAAATTTAAGGGCTTAGCCGAGATGCGAAAGAATGTCGCTGAAGGCATGGTTGAAGAAAAAAAGCATGAAATGAAAGAAAAAAAGCGTACGGAATATATCGAAAGCTTGATAGAGCTCTCTGAAGTTGAACTTCCAGAAATTTTGATTCATGAAGAACTTCACAAGATGATTGGAGAATTTGAAATGCAATTGCAGGGTATGGGGATGACGTTTGAGCAGTATCTTGGTCAGATTAGCAAAAGTGTTGATGATCTGGAAAAAGAATGGGAGCCTCAAGCAATCAAACGAGTCAAAGCTGCCTTGGCTTTGGAGGAAGTTGTTAAGTCTGAAGAAATCAATGTGCCTGCCGAAGAAGTTGAAGCTGAAATGAACAAAACTCTGGCTCAATACAAAAAAGTCAAAGATATCGAAAAGAATGTTGATCTTTCCAAATTGTATAGTTATGTGAAAGGCACGATGCAGAATGAAAAAGCGTTGGAGCTTTTTGAAAGCATTAAATAGATCATGAGTTTTTTGATTTTCCGAAAGAATGAAATTTTTTTCAAAATATCCTCACCGCTCTTTCTTTTTTAACTAAAATTTTCCCTCAATCAACGGCAACCAATGGAAAATTTTAGAAAAAAGAAAGGCTTGCTCGAGCAATATATTTTTCAAAAATTTATTTTTTCAAAAATCAACCTAACTTTAAATTTTTTATGAACAGCCAATATCTCATTCCGACGGTTATTGAAAAAACCAATTATGGCGAGCGGGCTTATGATATTTATTCAAGATTACTCAAAGACCGGATTATTTTTCTTGGCACAGCGATTGATGACGGAGTTGCCAATGCAGTTATTGCGCAGCTACTTTTTTTGGAACAGCAAAATTCCAAAGAGGACATTAAATTGTACATCAATTCTCCAGGCGGATCAGTGAGCAGCGCGTTGGCGATTTATGATACGATGCAATATGTCAAGGCTGACGTGCAAACCATTTGTGTTGGTTTGGCAGCTTCAGCCGCTTCACTGCTTTTGTCAGCTGGCAAAAAAGGCAAGCGCATGATTTTGCCCAACGCCGAAGTGATGATCCATCAAGTTTTGGGTGGAGCCAGCGGTCAAGCTTCTGACATCGACATTCACGCCAGACACATTCTGAAAACCAAAGATCGTTTGAACAAAATTCTGGCCAAGCACACCAGTCAAACAATTTCCAAAGTCGAAAAAGATACTGACCGAGACTATTTCATGAGCGCCGAAGAAGCCGTGAAATATGGGATTGTGGATAAAGTGATCAACTAGCTTATAGCTGCGTTAGCTTTTAGCTTATAGGAAAAAGGAGAACAAAAAATCAGCCTGACGGCTGTTTTTTTTGTTTTGTAATTTTCTAAAAGCTAACGAAGCTATAAGCTATTTTTTTATGTTTCCCTATAAGCTAATGAAGCTATAAGCTAAAACCTAGTAATCATAGTGTTTCCCAAATCCCTTTGAAAACTTGGCGCAGGCCTTCGGCGGTGACGGCGTCGTGAATTTCAAAAAGGGAATGCGGTTTGGTGTGGGTGTTTACGATGAGGATATAATCTCCAAACACCGCTTGGGTCACGCGGATGCTTTTGCCACTTGGCCAATATTTCATTTGTCGCGCTGGCAGCTGCTGACCTTCAAAAGAATGGCCTTCTTCTTTTTCATTGGTGACCATTTTCGAAACAATGGTTCCGTTAGTTTGTTTCCAATACCATCCCAGCCAATCTCCGTAGTGCTTGATCAATGAACTGTCTTGGACTCCCCACCAAATTTTGTCACGCTCAAGTCCGCTGCGATTCCAATCAGGAGTTTTGCTATACAAATAGTCATTGAGTTGCGCTTCTTCAATAAATCTTACTTTTGGCACTGAATAACCTTGGGATTTCGGTAGAAGGGCTAGTTCAGGCAGGATCGACTTGGCAATCGCAAGTTTCTCTTTAGCCTCCCGTTCTTTTTTTTCAGCGTCTCGCAGGATCATCTCAGGCGAAAGTGCCAGAAAATGCAGCCCAGTTTGACCAGTTTCCTCCAAAATAAGCTCCATTTCAGCGAGTTTCTTACCAATCACATAGACTGTTGGCCGGCTTAGTCCGGTCTTTTTGGCGATGCGCGACGGGGCAATGTTGGCGTTTTCCAGCACGCAAAGATAAACGAGAATTTCGTTTTCAGACAGGCCTAGTTGTTGGAGTTTTTCTTGAATCATAAAAAATATGTCATTTCGAGTGAATCCGCCAGCAGGCGGAGGAATCGAGAAATCTGGGCTCAGATCCCTGCCTACTGGCAGGCAGGCTTCGACTACGCATCACTGCTATCGCAGTTCTGCTTCGCTCAGGATGACAAAATAGCATAACTTTTATACTGCAATGATAGCATATTCCAAGATATTTGTAAAGCATTTTACGACAGAATATTGTAGCTTAAATAAAGCATAGAAGTGCTATTGAAAATTAAAATAGTATAGTAACCTTTGACGATTTGTCAAAAACGTAGTATTATGACTTGTTATAGTTCATTGATATTTCATTTCGGTTTTGATATCTCCGTCGTTTCTGTGAATCGGCCGATCACAGAAATAATCAAATAAAAAAAACGGAGAATATCATGACAAACGACAGAATCGCAGTATACGCTCAGCTTGCCAATCAGATTGGCAACACCCCGCTTGTACGTTTCGACAATCTTCTTCCAAATGGCAACACGCTATATGTGAAAGAGGAATGTCGGAATCCTTGGGCTTTTAATCACTATGTGCGAGTCTATTTCGCACTTTACCGCCATTTTGAGGAGGCGGGGGTGATTGTCCCAGGGCAGCGGGTGTACGATTTCACAAGTGGCTCAGCTGGGATTGCGATGGCAGCCATCGGATCTCAGTTAGGATATCATTGTGAGGTTGCTATGCCTGCAGGCGGGGAGAAGGCTCGCGAAGATGCAATTCTGCAATTTATTCCAAAAGAGCAGCTTCACTTAACGGACGCAAAGACTTATGTGGATGGAGCGGCGAGTTTTAATCTCCGTTTCAGGGCGAGAAATCGCGACGCATTTTTCTTTAATCATAGTATGGTCATGGAAAATGGACTGCCTATGATTAATCCGATTGTGATGGCAGCTTGCGGGAATGTTGCAGAGGAGGTTTTCGCAGAGCTGAGTGGTGTCGGTCCTGACACATTCGTAGCTGTATCAGGAAACGGAACAACTCAACTCGGATATGGGAGACGACTCAAAGAGTTGTCCCAGAAAACGAGGATGGTTGGTCTGGAGTGTTTCGAGAGTTCCTATACTTTCGAAAAGCTCTATCCTGGTCGCGCCGAGGCGATGTATGGGGTAACACCAGAAATGCGGAAGCAATTTCCGCGTCATGGTTTGCCTGGCACATCGTTTCCCGTTCACTTTATTGCACCGGCGTTGGAATCCTCAGTGCCACTTCTCGCAGATGAGAAGTTGGTCTGGTGGTGGAAAACAATCGGGGCATATGAAGCATTGACGGGACGATCTGTTCCTGCGGACGCTATTTTCTGGGATAGGGATATTCCAGATGAGCTCCAAGGGTATGGTCGAACAACTCGCGCAGGCTATGCGGTGGCAAACGCTCTGGCAGAGGAAACTGCAGGGCAAAGCTATCTCATAGTGGCATACGATTTGGCGGACCGGTACGACTCGCCGACGGGGCGATGAGCAAGACTCGGACGGGAATACTTCACCCGTTGGCAACAGAAAATCCTATCATCCCATTTGTTCTTTCAAAAAGTTTAGGGAATAGGAGAAACGAAGGAGACCTGCACCGAACAGGTCGAAACGAGTCTGAAAGTCTCGAAAAAACTTTCACCAACTGCCGATAGAATGGTTTTCTATCGGCTCAATCCTCAGGAATATATTTTTTTCAAATGTATTTCTAAAGATTGAAAAAGTTCATTTAAAAAATTATTGGAGAATATTATGAAAAAAGCATTAGTCCTTGGTGGCGGCAGTGATGTTGGAAGCGCAATCGTGATAGCTTTAGCCCTGGCTAGCTATGAGGTTGTGTGGACATATTGCAACACCACTCGTCAGGAGAATCCTGGCAAAGGAATTTTCTGCGATTTGCGAGATATGGAGCAGGTGAAAAACTTGCTTGCTGGAATGAAAGATATCGATTTAATGGTAACAGCTGCAATTCCGTTTATACCATTTGATAATCTTGATTTCGAGGGATATCTTGCAATCCGTCCTTTTCTGGATGCACATGTCTGCGCCATTACATCTGCAAAGACAGTGATGGCTAGGGGCGGAAGAATCATTAATATGCTTGGGCAAAGTGCCAAGCATGGATTCTCTGGTTGTGCGTTCAACGCAGGGGCGTTCGCGTTCTTGCATAATCTTGGAAAGAGTATTAATTCCAAGGAGGGACGGGAAGGCAGACTTTCAGTGTGTGATTTCCTTTTAGGTCCAGTGGAAACACGGATTTGGAATGGATATCCCGAAGAGAAGGCAGATTTTCTTGCGAAAGCAGGCAAGTTTATTTCTCCTCAGGAAGTTGCAAAAACCGTGCTTGAATATGCCGGTATGCAACTTCTTCCAGGCGAATGCATTCTCAATGCATATCACTGATGGATAAATTCCGGACGGGACCACTTCACCCGTTGGCAACAGAACCATTGAAAAATGGAAATGAAGAAGATCCAACCCGAAGCGGATCGAAACGAGTCTGAAAGTCTCGAAAAAACTTTCACCAACTGCCGATAGATAGAATGGTTCTCATCTATCGGCTCAATCCTTAGGAATATATTTTTGAAAAATGTATTCCTAAGGGATGAAAAAAGTTCATTACAATAAAAATAATCAAAGGAGATAAAAATGAAATTGCTAGCTGAAAACGCTATATTGGAAATAAATAAGGGTAAGGGCAAAAACAAACGGAATTGCTATTATCTTGTCCTTGATGAGATGCCTAAAATAAAATTTGGCAATCTGGAGAGGTCGCGAGGCAAGAAAAAACTTTTCATCATCGCGGATGAAGCTCTTGAGTCAGTTGAAGCATTTATTGATAAGCTTTCACTTTCAATTGAAGATGCAGCTCAAGACTTGGCAGTGGAGAGATTTTTTGACAGCCTTGCACTTTGCAAAGGTAAAGAGGGGGAAGTGGCAATTATCCTTGTGCCATGTATGTGGCCCCTTACTGGACTATATAAGGTATTTGCTGGTGATCCTGACTATGTCAACGAGGATCTGAGCACCCCGTGTCTTGCTTCCTATTATAAGGGGGAATTGCCATATCCATATGGCAAAATGAAAAAAAGCCCCTTTTGATTTAACTGGCCGATTTAGAAATCTTTTTAAATCAGCCCCATCCTTGAAGACATAAAAGTTTGTGTTTTCAAGAAATGGATAAGATAAAAACCAACAATCAAAATACAAAGGAGAAAAATATGAAAGAGTTCTTTAAGAAAATCATTTTTGCTTACAAATATCCAAAAGTTATGAGGGGTCTTCTGATTGCAGAAGCTATCCTTCTCGTTTCTGTGGTGATATATGTTTTGCAACATCAGTAGACACCCTAGCGCAAGCGGAAAATCTTTTCCTCTTGCGCTTTTTTCATACCCAGTTTTAGCATTGCAAATTAGGTCATATGGGCTTGGTTGCAATGCAACTAATAGAAAGTGTCTAAATTTTAAGCATACTCGACTATGTTTAAAATGCGATTTAAATATAGTCGAGTATAACTAAAATGAAAATAATAAAATCACCTTGCGGTGATTTTATGGAAGCATTAATTGTTTTTTGAAAAGAGGATAGTGGAGATTTGAAAAACTTTCTTTGGATAAGTTATACCGACTTAACTTAATTCATTCCACCTTGTAAGGGACTAAGTCCCCTATTGGGGACTTAGTCCCTTTGCGTGAAGTAGCACTAATTTAGTTAATTCAGTATTAGCCTTACAAATCCTCCCTAGCCCTCCTTTTCTAAAGGAGGAAAAAAATCTTTGGATATTGATTTCTTGTTATTTTTAAATCTCCTAAAAGCTAACGAAGTTTACCCCGTGACAAATGCCACTGGGGCTAAAAGCTAAAACTTAGTTAAAAAGCTATTTTAGCAGTGGCAAGAGACTTTCTCCATTCATTTCGTCTTTTTTTTCAATGCCCATGATTTCAAGAATGGTTGGGGCCACATCGCTCAGGAGACCGCCAACTTCATTTTGCTGGCGAGTAATCTCCTCTAGCGTTTTTTCTCTATGATTGTCAGGAGTTATGAACCAAAGCGGAACTGGGTTTGAGGAATGTTCCGTGTTGGGTTGACCAGTTTGGAAGTTTCTTATTTCTTCGACGTTTCCGTGATCAGCTGTAATAAGAAGGCAACCGCCTTTCTTTAAAATTGCCGGGATGAGTATTGAAAGGCTTTTGTCGATAGCTTGAACTGCAGTAGTGCAGGCTTTTAAGTTAGCAGTGTGTCCGACCATGTCAGCATTGGCATAATTAGCCAAAATAAAATCGTATTTTTCTGATTCAACAGCATTGATAATTTTTTCAGTAACTAGTGCGGAACTCATCTCTGGAGACTCATCAAAACGTGAAACGGCAGGAGATGGTACAAGCACTCGATCCTCTCCTGGCCAAGGATCTTCCTTGCCACCATTAAAAAAATAGGTAACATGAGCGTATTTTTCAGTTTCCGCGATGCGAAGTTGTTTTAAATTGTGATTGCTCAAAACTCCGCCGAGTCCACCGGTTAGTGTTATTGGAGGAAATGCTATGGAAACCGGAAGATCTTTTTCATACTCGACCAAGGTGACAAAATCAATTTTAAGAAGGGTTCTTTTAAAGTCAGTGAAACCTGGGAGGACAAAAGCCTTTGTTATCTCTCTGGCTCTATCTTCTCTAAAATTAAAGAAAATAACACCGTCGCCGTCTTTTACTGTTGCAACCGGTTTGCCATTTTCCATCATAATTGATGGTTCAATGTATTCATCAGTTGTTTCTTTCGCATAGGAATCTTGTAAGCAGGCAATTGGATCAGTAGCTTCAATACCTTTTCCTTCCGTAATTAGGCGGTATGCTTTTTCAACGCGATCCCAGTTGTTGTTTCTATCCATACCCCAATTTCGTCCTGAAAGAGAAGCGAGTTTGCCAATCCCTATCATTTTCAAATGACTTTGCAAATCGCTTATTACTTTTGTGCCAGAGGTTTGAGGTGAGTCTCGTCCGTCAGTAAATGCGTGAATGTAAACATTATCCAAATTTTGCTCTTTTGCCATTTCAAGAATCGCATAAAGATGCTCCATGTAGGAGTGGACGCTACCTTGGCCAATTAGTCCCATTAAATGAAGATTTCCACCCTTTTCTTTTAAGCCAGTCATGACCTTAAGGAGTGTTTCATTTTTAAAGAAAGATCTATCCTGGATTGAAAGGGTGATGCGGGGCAAGTTTTGATAGACAATTTTTCCTGCTCCAAGTGCCATATGCCCAACCTCACTATTGCCTGACTCTCCCCAGAAAAGTCCGACGGAGATACCCGAAGCTTGCAGCGTAGTCATGGGATAAAAGCCATTAAGTTTTTCAATTGTTGGAAGTTGGGTTTCCTTTAGGACATTACCCTGGCTGTTATTGCTGATTCCCCAGCCGTCAAGGATGACAAGCGCTACTGGTTTATACATAAGTTTATTCATTTAATCATTTAAACATGGTACTAAAGCATATAATCATAAAAACATTTAAACATATTACTTAAAATTTCCTTGATTAAGTGCTTGCATGTTTGAATGTTATTGTGACTGTATGTTTGTATTAACCCATTTTAGCATCTTTGAAACGCTTTGACAAAATGGCTACAGTGCTTTACTATTGAGTTAGTGATAAATTAGTAATATTTGACCGCTGTAGCCTGATAACTAATACATCTTCTGCTATATAAAAGGATTTTTGTATCATAATGAAAACAATAGCTAACTTACAGAAATCAATTCATAAACTGCTTTAAGAGAAGCTCTAATGGCTTTTCTTTGATGTGTATTCTTTGCTTGCTTTAGTGGCAACGTTAGTATGAGTACAATAATAATTGGCGTTAGTGCAATCGTCGTTGGTTTTTTTGCTGGATATTTTACACGCAGGACAGTTGCTCGTAGACGAGTAGAAAACGCAGAGGTAAAAATTGAAAAGCTTGTTGAAGATGCTGAGAAGAAATCTCAGGATCTTGTTTTGACTGCGAAAAAACAATCCGTTGAGATTCTTGAGCAGGCAAAAAAGAAAGAGGATGAGCGAGAACAACAAATTATAAGAAATGAACAGCGTCTTGAAAAAAGAGAAGATACGCTTGATCAAAAAATTGAAGAAGCTGAACAAACAAAAAAAATCCTTGAACAAAAAGTTGAAGAGGTAAAGAAGATCAGACAGGAGTCAGAGGAAACTCGTCAAAGTGAATTAGATAGACTTGAAAAAATTGCAGGGCTTTCTAAGGAGCAAGCTAAAAGTATTTTGCTTCAATTGACAGAAGAAGAAAATCGCGGAGCTTTGGCTGAAAGAATTGCGAAAATTGAAAGACAAGGAAATGAGGAAATTGAAAAACGCGCAAAGAACATCATGACAGGCGTGATTCAAAAATATGCCGGTTCGCATGCGGCAGAGGTTGTGACAACTACAGTCTCAATTTCATCAGACGAAGTCAAGGGTCGCATTATTGGACGCGAAGGACGAAACATCAAAGCGCTTGAGAAACTAACTGGTGTGGAGATTATCGTTGATGATACACCAGAAGCAGTTGTAATTTCAGGTTTTGATCCAGTGCGCCGCGAAATTGCTAGAATTACCTTGGAAAAACTTATTGGAGACGGGCGTATTCATCCGACTCGAATTGAGGAAGCTTTTGAATTTGCAAAAAAAGAAATTGATAACAAAATCAAGGAGGCAGGTGAGGCTGCAACTTATGACCTTGGAATCGCAGGTCTTGATCCAAAATTGGTTTATCTTTTGGGAAGACTACGATATCGAACCAGTTTCGGGCAAAATGTTTTGCTTCATTCTTTGGAAGTTGCTCATTTGTCAGGGGCTTTGGCAGCCGAATTGGGGGCTGACGTTATTATTGCGAAAAAGGCTGGTCTTTTGCATGACATCGGCAAGGCAGTTGATCACGAAATTCAAGGAACACATATCGAAATCGGAATCAAAATTTTGGAAAGATTCAATATGCCAAAAGAAGTTATTGACGCTATGAAGTCCCATCATGAAGATTATCCTTTTGAAAGTCCAGAAGCTTTCATAGTTGGAGCAGCTGATGCGATTTCTGCCAGTCGTCCTGGTGCTCGAAAAGACACCCTGGAGAAATATTTGAAACGTTTGGAAGAATTAGAAGCAACTGCAAATTCATTTTCTGGCGTTGAGCGAACTTATGCAATTCAAGCTGGACGTGAAATTCGTGTTTTTGTAAAGCCTGAACTTGTTGATGATTTGGGAGCGCTTAAACTTGCTCGTGAAATTGCAGATAAAATTGAACAGGATTTGAAATATCCTGGAGAAATTAGAGTTAACGTTTTACGTGAAACTAGAAGCGTTGAATACGCGAGGTAACATTATGGAACATGGAGCATGAAAATAGCACAAAAAACTAAACCTTTGCAGGTTTAGTTTTTTTGTGTAAAAAAGATAGCTAATTTCGTAGAGGCTCAACCTCCATTGTGGAGGTTGAGCCTCTATCACATGGGGAATTTGAATTTTTGTTAAGTGTTTTATGTTTTGTGTTTCATTCCCCTAGAGTGTTTCCCACATGTATTCAAAAAACAAACGGTGCATTTGATAGATGTTTTTGTCTTCAATGATAATGGAAATTTGATTGCCCTTTTCTAGGGTTTGATAAGAAATTTTATTGGAATAAATTTGCATCCCACTATCAAAAGGATAATATTGCTGTTTGATGAATTTTACTTGGGTGATGGCGGTGTCGAAGTCTTTGAAAAAATCTCGATTTTCTTGGCTGTCAGAAACAATAATTTTCTTTTTAACTTTCAATTGCTCTCTTTTTTTCACATAAGCATCGTTGATTTCCTTCAAATTTTCCTTGGTTGATTTGATGTCAGCGAAGGTGTAAATTTCAGTGGTTGATTTAAGGGTGTCGAAAAGCGCTATGCGGATTCCATCTTCACCTTCCAAGAATTTGATGCCAGGCTTGTTGGCGGCAAGATTATAGGTTGAGATGATGCCAGGCAGATTTTCCAAAAACTCTCTTTTTTCTTTTTTTGCTTTTCTTTCTTTTTCTTCAAAAAACTCTTCCAGTTTGGAGGGATGCTCGGCCCGGAAACGAGCGACTTGATTGGCTGGTTCAATTTTCTCCACCAATTTCAAGGCCAGCAACTCTTCCAAAGCTTTATAGACCACACCTCGCGCCAACGAGGTGTTTTTAGCAATTTCCGCCGCTTTTATTTCCCCGCTTTTAAGCAGGAAGTTCAAGGTTTCGGCTTGAATTTGAGAAAGGCCGGCATTGAGAAGTTGTTGGGTGTACATAAGGTTTAAAATTTAAGAGGGAATTAACTAAGATAGGCAGTTATTGAAGTCATTTTAAAGCATTTTTTGTGTCATCCTGAACTTGTTTCAGGATCTGCGTTCTTTATTTCACAGTACTACCTGCGTGCGAGATGCTGAAACCCTCCAAAGGCGGACAGGCAAGTTCAGCGTGACATAAATTTAGTTTAACTTGCTTTAAGTATAGCAAACTATTTTAAAATTGTCAATCTAGTATTGACAACATTTAAACAAAAATAAGCCAAAAAATTGCCTATGATTAGGATAAAAATGACAAAAATTAAAATATTGTGCCTTTACTATTGACATTTCCTTCATTTTGGTATATACTACGTTGTTAAGATGAATTGTTTGAACAGGCCACTACGAAAGGCCTCATCCGAATAATAAAGAGTCTTAACAAAAGTTCTTTCATTTCAAATCAGTAAGATGTGCATCTGACGACTAGCTCCAATGAGAGCTTAACCCGTGAAGCTCTCAAGGAATTGAAAATCCCCCTCATGGCATGCAGGGACTATGAGGAGGCAGATGATTTGCTCAAGCGTCGAGCAAGCACGGGGTATTACATCTGACCTGGTATTTTTCCCCGTTTTTAAAAAACAGGGATCTGCTGAGGATGCAGAGTCAAGGTTTAAAAATGGAAGAGCTTTTGGTTTAAGCTCTTCCTCATCATTGAGCATTTCTTTTTCAAAAAAGGAATTCTCATAGTGAAAATGTTCTTTGAAAAGTGAATAGAAATATAAGTGGATTGCTCTAAGTATTTTTGTAAAAGAATATTTGGGGCAGTTTACTTATATTCCAAAAAAACACAGTCCTGTCACTTAAACAAAAGTGGTTGGGCGCATCGGAGAAAGTCATGGGAAGAAAAGTTTTCAGTTTCGACGCCGAAACAAACGGCCTATGGGGTGAGGCCTGGGCGATTGGCGCGCTTGTGTATGATGAGGCGGGCGTAGAGATTGCTCGTTTCGAGGCGAGGCTTCCCGAGTCGGCGGTGACCGACGAGTGGAGCCAAAAAAACACCCTGCCACAGGTGCAGGGCATCCCGGTGACCCACATGGACTACGCGTCCATGCTCGCCGACTTCGCCGATTTTTATATGGCGAACAAAGAGGGCGCCGATGCGGTAGTCCATATGGGCTACATCGTCGAGGCCAAACTCCTGCGTGACATGCATGAGCTTGGTTTCATTGGCGACTGGGACGCCCCCCTCCCGCTTTTCGATGTGAGCGGGAATTTGCAGGCTGCCGGAGCGGACCCCACCTCGGTGGACAAGTTCGTCACCGAGCACAAGCTGCTGGTCGGCGAATTTGAGGGGGGGGGAACGCATAACCCACTCTACGACTCAGCCGTGGCGGCGGCAGTTTATCGCTATCTAATCAGATAGCCACTGGGTCGGTTTAGGTTAACGCCGGAGAGAAGATTAATTTCCTTCTCTCTGGCAACTTTTTGAGGATTTGATTCTTTAAATCGAATTTTCAACGAGTTTCAGTTCTTTTAATAAAGCAAAAAAGGGGATGTCTCATGTCAAAATTCATTGGAATTAGCGCAGAAACCATGCGCACTGATGCTGTTCTTGCAGAATATCTTCTGGTCGGCGGAACGATCGCGGATGGGAAAAAGGGCGGCACATTCGTAGGAAACTACGCTATTGCTCCCGAATCACTTCGCAAATACGGAATCATTCTGCCAAAAGGTGGCATGATTATTCCGGATACGAAGCCGGAGGAAATTCGGCGTGCCTTGCAAATAATCCGCGAGGAGAAAAAGGCGGAATTCCTTCACCAACAGGAAGAAGCGGCGGCGATACGACAATCCGCAGAAGAAAGTATCGCGGGAAATCGAGCTCGTTTGCTTCCGGCCGTACTCAGAGTTTTTAACATAATTAAAGACAATGGCGGTCCAAAATGGAGTATGCAAGCGCTGGAGTATGGTAAGGACGCACCCTCGTCAGGCTATGATCTGACGAAGGTCTGGAAGTTTGAGACTTCCTACAAAATAGGGCTGATTGAATTGCCACCCATCACCAAGACGACGATGGTCTTTGAATGGACCGATGAGGACGTTGTGCGTCTCACCGAGACGGTCTCTCGGTGGTTTGAAGCAACACAGCCACGGCGAGAAATTTTGTGGAGACTGTTTGTTGACTCAAAAGGAGTTTTCACAAAAACGGAAAAAAGGGAGTCGTGCTATGCGGGCAAATCTTTTGGTCGTGCCATGCAGACCGCAGGTTCCTCTCACTATTCGGAAGGAAAGTGGGATGAGTGGGTAGAAGTCACCTACTATATCGGCGGTGAAAAGGTTGCCGATATCGAGCACGAGTGGCTGAAAAGTCGCTCTGGCGAGATTGAGACGCCGCAGGGATATGTTCGCGTGGACAACGGATTAAACGAGCTCTTGCTCATTCCTCCGGACAAGCCAGGGCACAATGATGTTTTGGTGGTTGTAGGAAAGACAGGAAGTCGTCGCGGGGTCTGGAGTTACGGCGAATGGTTCAATGGACATCCTGCTGATTGCGAAATACCTTTTTGGCACAAAGGTACGGGAGGGAAAATAAAATCAGTTTCCCTGAACGGCAAGATTCAAGAATCAAGATACGTAAATCTTGATCTCTGGAAAGATCCACGGGCATTGGCAAAGCGGGCGCTGGAGGAAGCTGGCATTGAGCCAACGAAAGAGCGCATAGAAGCGCTCGAAAAAGTGTACAAGCCAGAGTGATCAATAAACAGTTTAACGGCGCTTCATTGGAAATGGAGCGTCTTTTTTTATGCAAAAATTGAGGAAATATGCTAGACAGGCATACTTGCAGGGGTTAATATTGACAGGTTAATATTCACCTGTTACAATAGAAGTATGAAAAAGCAATCAAAACAACAAAGGCAAGTCTTGGAAGCAATCATGCTCTATGGTCCAGTTCGGTCATCGGAGTTGGTTAAGCTGCTCAAAATTTCTACTAAAACAATTTATAAACATCTTTCAGCCCTTTTGGCACAGCAAGAAATAAAAAAAATAGGAGCAACGCCAAAAGTTTTCTATATGGTTAATGAAAGCTTGGAAGATGAGGCGGTTGTCTTGGATAAAGTCGATCAATTTGTTGAGCAAAATTATATTTATGTTTCACCTACAGGAGAAATGACCAGAGGGGTAGCGGGTTTTCAACTTTGGTGCCTCAAAAATAAATTTGATTTTGAAAAAGAAAAAAAAGTTTTTGCGACCAGGATGCAAGCAATGGAAAAACTGAAAAAAAATGGCGTGATTTCTGCCAAAAAAACTATTCTTTCTGGTAAAGGCGAGCTTTTTTTGAACAATATTTTTTTTAGTGAATTTTATAACTTGGATTATTTCGGCAAAACAAAGCTTGGGCAAATGGTTTATTTGGGAAAGTCTTCCCAAAACAGGGAAATAATTTTGGAAATTGCGAAATTAATCAAGCCAGCAGTGAGGAGCTTGATTGAGAGATATGAAATTGGTTTAATTTGTTTTGTGCCACCAACCGTGGAACGCAAAGTTCAATTTTTGGAAGTTTTGCAAATGGGTTTAAAGTTAAAATTGCCCCAAGTTTTGGCGTTGAAAGTTGCAAGTTTGACGAAGGTGCCTCAAAAAACTTTGCGAAAATTGGAGGATCGCATCATTAATGCTCAAACAACTATCGCAGTTGATCCTAGTCAAAAAATAAATAGTAATGTTTTGATTATTGATGATGCCACGGGCTCGGGTGCGACGCTTAATGAAATTGCAAAAAAAATCAGGAAAATAGCTTCCAAAGAAGTTAAGATTATCGGATATTCGGTGGTGGGAAGCTTTAAAGGTTTTGATGTGATTAGTGAAGTCTAAGCTCCTGACATATTTCGGATAATATAAAAAATATGCCTAGACAAGAAAACATAGCACAAGAACAAAAAACTCCCTTTGCTCAAATCCAAGAAAAAGATAAGGCTGATTTTTTGCTGGCTCTTAAAAGTGTGGAAAAAATTGAAGACAAAACCGAGTTAAGACAAACCATTGGGAATTTAGTTTCTTCAGCTTTGAGTTTTTTCCAGGAGCACTCTGAAGAGGGGCAAGCCTTTCCCTGGATGATGAAAAAGTTGACTGCTTTGGAAATGTCTTGCGACCCAAATGTTTTTGATCGCTCGTTTTCACAAGAGCAGGTGGACGAGCTGATAAATTTGATCTGCGAAAACAAAAAAGATGGAGATTGGCAACAAATCGGATATTTTTCTGGCGGACTTTTTTCTACAAACATGAAGGAACGGGATGAAGTCGACACCATTATCGATCAAACTGCGATTGCTTTGACAAAGAAACTGCAAAATGGTGAAACAATAAAAGCCGAAACGTGAGTAAATTGTCTAGTGAAATGCAATTTTTTTGTTAATTTTTACCTCACCCTAAGGTGGGGACTTTTTGTATAATACCACGCTCAAGACTAACCTCATAGGCTGAGCGATAACCTAAAGATTTCCGATACTTTCCATTGAGG
>CAISKQ010000065.1 GCA_903885965.1 uncultured bacterium | reverse complement strand
GCAGTTTTGGTTTTACGAATGTGATACATAGGCAGTGGATAACTGCCCTTAGTATGACAAAAAAGAATCTTTTTTACAAATTAGGCTTTAGCTAAGCTGAAATATTTTTTTTAAAAAAAGGGGCGGACAAGTCGGGAAAATTAAAAAAATCGGAATCTAGCTCCGATTTTTTTTAAATTTAAGTTACTAAGTGCATTAGTCTTCAATAAGCTTGAGCAATTCGTCTCGTTTTTGTTCCATCACTTCTTTGGTTCTTGCTTCCACAGTCAAGCGCAATAATGGTTCCGTATTTGAGGATCTAACATTAAACCAGAAATCAGGATATTCGATTGAAATTCCATCAAGATCGTTTTGATTTCCATCTGAATATTTCTGTTTTATCTCTTCGATTTTACTTGCTCCATTTTCAACTCTCGTATTTATTTCTCCAGAATGAAAATATTTGTCGTATGCTTTTGCATATTCAGCGAAAGATAAGTTGCTTTTTGAAAGTTCTTCTAATATTTTCAGGGTTACAATAACTGGAATTTCATAACAGCCTTCCGGCATATTTAAGAAGAAATGTCCTGAAGATTCTCCAGCAAAAACAGCACCTTCTTTGATGGCCTGTTCTTTGATAAGTGAATGTCCAACTCTTGTGACAATTGGCACCCCACCATTGGCAATAATCGTATCGCGAGTTATTTTCCCTGGCCTGATATCGTAGGCAATCTTTGCCCCCTTGTTTTCACTCAAAAATATTTTACAAAGAATTGCACGGGTAACACCTGGGTCCAGGGCCACACCCTCATTATCCACAAAGAAAATGCGGTCACCATCTCCATCTGTTGAAATTCCCAAGTCAGCTTTTTCTTCAATAACCTTTTTGCACAAATCTGCCACGTTTTCTTTTTTAAAAGGATCAGCCTCGTGGGCTGGAAAAGTTCCGTCCAAATTCCAATTCATCTTCACGACATTTAAGGGAACATTTTTGAAAAGTTCATCGAAATATTGAGCTCCCATAGCGTTCGCGGGATCAATAACTATCTTGAATTCTTTTAAATCACTTGTGTTTGAGAATGATAGATCATGTTTTATTTGGTCTCCCAGGACACCTTCTCTGGTGGTAACTTTTCCCCTGATGGATGCTTTCGAAAATTTGTTTTCAATAATAAGATCTCTTAACGTGAATATGCCAGAATCCTTGCTGACTGGCAAGGCTTTTTGTCGTACTAGTTTAAAACCGTTGTATTCTTTTGGATTGTGAGATGCGGAAACTAAAATCCCGCCGTCATAATTATAGTTGGCAACTGCAAAATAAAAAGTGGGAGTTGATGTTAGGCCTATGTCGATAACATTGACGCCACCATCGCAAAGTCCGTTAATTAAATTTTCTTTCAGCGATTGTGATGACAGGCGCATATCACAACCCACCACAATTTCGAGTTCTTTTTTTTCTGGCAATTCTCCTTTTCGCATTTGGCTATAGGCCAAACCAAGTCGATAGGCCATGTCTTCATCAAAATCGCTTCCATAGATTCCACGGATATCATAAGCTTTGAAAATGCTTGGGTTTACTTCCATAGTTTTTTGTTAAAATTAATACTATTATTCCTGATTATACTAGCAAGGATTTGTATATTATTCAAGATGCACATTGGTTGTGAACTTTTCCAGTTCTTTTTTGAGAAGCGGATATTTTGAAAGAGTCGGGCTATTTTTTAATAGTTTAAGAGCTTTCTGGCGAGAAATTTCAATGAGTTTCACATTGCCAAGGTGCTGCATAGCAATATCTGGCAGGCCTGATTGGCGCACTCCAAGAAATTCTCCCGGACCTCGCAGTTTCAAATCAGCCTCAGCTATTTCAAAACCATTATTGGTTTTTTCCATTGTGGCCAGACGCGATTTTGATTTGACAGTGTTTGAAGATGTTAGCAAGAAACAATATGATTGCTGTTGACTGCGTCCGACGCGTCCTCGAAATTGATGTAATTGCGAAAGGCCAAAACGATCAGCATCTTCAATAATAATGACAGTTGCATTTGGAATGTCGATGCCAACTTCAACCACGGAGGTGGCAACCAGGATGTCATATTTCTTACTCTTAAAATCAGCCATGACCTGTTCCTTTTCCTTGGCTTTAAGTTTGCCATGAAGCAAGCCCAATGAAAGCTCGGGGAAAATATCGCGAGAAAGTCGCTCATGCTCTTGGGTGGCAGCTTTGAGTTCTGCAAGTTTTTCCGATTCCTCGACAAGTGGAAAAATGATAAAGATTTGATGACCGCTGGCGACTTCCTTTCTGACAAAATCATAAACCTCATTTCTTTTGTTTGGTGGAATTACTTTTGTGATGATTGATTTGCGACCAACTGGCATTTCGTCCAGCAGGGATAAGTCGAGATTGCCAAAATACGCCATCGTCAGCGTGCGCGGAATTGGCGTGGCTGTCATCGTTAGTAGGTGTGGAATTTTGCCTGGCAAGCCGTCATTGATAGTTTCGATTTTTTGTTGCAAAAAGGCTCGCTGCGAAACGCCGAAGCGATGTTGCTCGTCAATAACAACTAAGGCTAAATTTTTAAATTTGATGTCCTTTTGGATGAGAGCATGAGTGCCAATAAGAATGTCAATTTTGTCGGTCCTAATTTTTTCAAGAAAGTTTTCTCTATTTTTATTTTTCGAAATTTTTTCGTCGCCCATTGATTTTAAATTGGAAATTTCTTGGTACGCATTCGTCAAAAGTCCAACGGAAATATTGTAGGATTCAAACAATTTGCTGATATTTTCAAAATGTTGCCGAGCTAAAACTTCTGTTGGCGCCATGATAGCTGTTTGAAATTTTGCCTGGGATGCTTGCAGGCTGGCTAGGGCTGCCACGATTGTTTTTCCACTGCCAACATCGCCATTGAGCAGGCGATTCATTGGGCGAGTTTTTTCCAGATCTTTGAGAATTTCAAAGGATGCTTTTCGTTGAGCATTGGTGAGTGTGAAGGGAAGCGCTGTTGTAAATTTTTGAATAATTTTTTCATTAAAAGGAATTGCTACGGAAGATTCTTTTTCCCAATTCATTTTAACCTTTAAGGATGCAAGCTGAATAGTCAGCATATTTTGAAAAGCAAATCTTTTTTGAGCCAGTAAATATTGATTTTCGCTTTGAGGAAAATGAATGTACTGTAGGGCAGTTTTGATTGATGGCAGATGCAGCTCCTCAAGGATGCCAGTCGGAATTGGATCTTGAATTTCCAACTTAAGTTTGAAGATATTTTGCATTTGCCAACGAATCCACTTCGAAGTCAAGCCTTCTGTTTCGCTATAAATTGGAACAAGTCTGCCAGTGTTAGTCGGCTCGCGCGAGGAAAGCTCCCAGGCTGGATTGGAAAAATAGAAACCGTTTTTGTCTTCAAGGACTTTTCCACTAAGTCGCACGCCTTTGCCGACAGTGAGAGAGTCGCTGACATATGGTTGATTAAACCACACAGCTCGCACTGAGCCAGTTTCATCTGAGACGTAACATTCCGTAATCATCATTTTCTTTTTCCAGGTTCTGACTAGCTTGCTTTTTGAAACTTCTCCCATGACCGTGGCTGTTTGGCCGCCAATGAGGGAGTCAATTTCAATGCGCTCGCTATAGTCTTCATAGCGAAAAGGGAAATGGAAAAGCAAATCTCTCACTGTGAAAACGTTGATTTTTTTCAAAATCTCCCCATATTTTTGATTGATACGTGGGATTGAGTCAATTTTGATTTTGAAGATATCCATGGGTTGATTATATAGCACAAAGAGGGAAGGAGGAAGTGGAAAAATACTGCAGCATATTTTGATATATATAGACCTGTCCCTAAATAGCCAATCATGATAAAATAGAAGCATAAAAATAAAAAAAATTATGCTTCTAAACAAAGAAAGAGTCCTAAAAAGTTCACACCTCTGCCAAGCAGTTTTTGGTAGTAGCAAAGAAGAAATTGAAAAATTACTACCAATTTTCAGTCAGTGCTTGATCGCATATCGTCATCAGTTAAAACCAAAAAGAAAAAGAAGGCTGGGCGGTGGTAGAAAAGGAGATCTTCCGACAGACATGGATAAGTTGCTATACATTCTGATGTTTCTGAAAATATATCCGACTTATGATGTGCTTTCAATTCTCTCTAATCATCAAAGAAGTAAGTGTGGCGATAGCGTAAATTTATTGCTTCCTGTATTGGAAATGACGCTTAATAGAGCATTGGTTTTACCAAAAAGAAAAGCAAGGAGCTTGGAAGAGGTTTTTGAAAGATGCCCTGAATTGAAAGATGTTTTCATTGACGGAACTGAGCGAAAAACTCAAAGACCAAGAAATTTAAAAAGAAGAAAAAACTTGTATTCTGGTAAGAAAAAATCAACAACCAGAAAAACAATTGTCCTAAGCGACGAAAAGAAAAAGATATTTTTTATGACCACTACAAAAAGTTGGAGAAGACATGATAAAAAAGTTTTTGATAAGGCTAGTTTAATTGAGAATATTCCTAAAAGAATAACCATTTGGACAGACACGGGTTTTATTGGAATTCAACATTTACATCCCAATTGCGTATTTCCCGATAAAACTAGAAAGAATTTTCAATTAACCAATAGACCTGTTGCATTTTAAGCAATAATGTTAAAATTTAGTTATCTTAAAAACAAATACAAAAACCAATGATAAACATCCAGCGGGTATTTAAAAGCCCTAGAACCATGTCAGCCTTAACAGGAGTAACACCTACTGAATTT
>CAISKQ010000064.1 GCA_903885965.1 uncultured bacterium | reverse complement strand
CGGCAACGTCGGCATCGGGACGACGAATCCAAGTGACAAGTTGCACATTGCAGCGTCAGGCGGTGCCGTGATCAGACTAGAAGACACGACTTCTGGCGGTGCTCCGGCGCTCTACATCAGCAACGGTGGTTATCAGAAGGGATACTTCGACATTGGAAGCGGCGACGGCGTTACTGGAAGAAAGATTACTATTAAGAATGGCTACCTCGACAATTTGATGTTCCTTGATGCGACCACTGGCAAGGTCGGCATCGGGACGACAAGCCCGGGAGCGAAGTTGGATATTTTGGGTACTTCAGGTGCGGTTGGTCTTTATGTTACCGGTGTTTCTGGAGCACCAGTTACGTGGACATTAAGTACAACTGCACAAACAGGAGTACTAAGTTCTGATACCAACGGAGCAATAGTACGAGCCGTTCAAGGAAATTTGCAGTTGGGAGCAAACAATAGAAGTACTGACTTGATAATTGATAAAACAACTGGCAACGTCGGCATCGGGACGACGGGGCCATTATCAAAATTGGATGTGAATGGTGGAATGGCAGTAGGAAGTTATGCGGGAGTAAATGCGGCTCCGGCAAATGGACTAATAGTTTCTGGATATGTTGGATTAAATAATACATCAACTCCTGTTGCGGGAGTTACCCGACTTGGCGTAACTGGAAATGGAGATAATCAGGGTAATGGTGTTGTGGTTCTTAATTCTACAAATGCTAGTAGCTTTGGTGTTGGAATTACCTTAGACGCTACTCAATCTTCAGGAGGAGGAGGTCATAAGTATCTATTTTTCGCTTCAGGAGCAGGTGATGGGGTTGGGGCGGGAACTTTTTCAGTCTTTGATGGAACGGCACCAGGATATGTATTTCAAAGTTCTCCAAGTTATTTTAAGACAAATGGAGTTTTAACAGTATTAGGGACAGGGAATAGTTCAATAGCAGGCAACGTCGGCATCGGGACGACGAGTCCCTCTTCAAAATTGAGTGTAAACGGCGGAATCTCTGCTGGAACATATGCTGGAACTGCAGCTCCAACTAATGGCATGATAATTTCTGGCAAAGTTGGGGTCGGAACCAGCTCCCCAGACTCAACACTTAAAGTGGTTGGTTCAATCTGCGCCACTGCCACTGACGTTGCTTGTTATGGCACCACCGCTGGCAGCATATACGCTTCTAATTTCATCGTAGATGGTACCACGCACCTGCCTGACTATGTTTTTGAGCCTAACTACGCCCTAATGTCTATCCCTGAACTTGAAAGCTATGTTGCTCAAAACAAACATCTCCCCAATGTGCCTAGCGCCAATGACGTTAATCAAAATGGTCTAAATCTTGCTCAAATGGTTCCAGCCATTTTGGAAAAAACCGAAGAAAACACTCTTTACACAATTGCCAACTATAAAAATATCCAAGCTTCGCAGCTTCAAATCAACGGAATAAACGACCAAATTTCCGTCCTGGGTGACAGTCTGCATATCACGAATAGCTCAGGAAACTCCATTTCCTTCGGAAGTCGTGAGTTTGGAGCCCTCCGAAATCGTGAGCTGACTCTCTCAGCTGACACCCTCAACCTCGATGGCAATGTCAACATCGTTGGCACCCTCACCGTTGCTGGCACTGACCTGCTCGGAAAAATCAATGAAAATTCCAACAGCATCGTCAGCCTGACCGACAACCAAACCAAACTGGCTCAACAAATCACTGGCCAACTGGCTGATCAAAGCTTGTCCATCGCTGACAAACTCACCATCATCGGAACCAGCCTCGACAACCTCAACGCCGAGCAAGCCGCCAAACAAATCCAAACCCTCAAAGAGCAACTCGAAGCCAACAGCAATGAAATTGTGAATTTGAAAAGCCAATTTACTCTGCTGCAGCAGCAAGCCAGCGCTATTTCCCAGCTGCTTTCCGTGTCAGAAGGAGTCATTGATTTGAAAGAAGGAATCCTGAAAGCCAAAGGCGTCACTGCCGAGACCATCACTGCCAACAGCGCTCTTTTCAAAGGCGAAATTGTGGCTGGAGTTTTGACCATCAAAGCCATTGATCAAGAAACCAAAACCGTTGGCCAGGCCACAATTTGTCAATTCGGAAATGCCTTTGATGAAGCCACCAAACAGTGTTTGCCTTGCCCAGCTGGGCAAACTTGTGATGGCAAAAGCGTGCTCGTCAAAACCAAAGCGGTCAGCGCCAATTCCAGAATTTTCTTGACCCCAGCGGAAGATTTGCAAGGCAACAGCGCCTATGTGACCAACATCCTGGAAGGTCAATCCTTCATCATCAAAATTTCTCAGCCAATCGACAAAAATGTCCTCCTCAACTGGTGGATCGTGGAAGAGAAATAGTTATACGGAATCAACTTAATTCATGATAGCAAGACGTTGGAGGCTTAGCCTCCAAGGGGAAGGCGTAGCCTCCTTGCAACGAGCAGTGATTTAATTGATTCAGTATTAGAAAGTCGAGGAGAATTTTCAATGAACAAAAAAATATGAAGAACAAAAAAGAAATAAATATCAAAGGTGTTGTTGTGAGTTTTTTTTCTGAAAAAGAAAATGATTTTGTTTGTTTGACTGATATGGCAAAATTTAAAGCTTATGATAGTGGTATAGTTATTTCAAATTGGCTTACTACAAAATATACCGTGCATTTTTTGGGCGCATGGGAGCAATTATACAACCAGAATTTTAATCTTATGGAATACCATAAGATTAAAAATGAAGTTGGCACAAATGGATTCATTGTTTCTTCGTCAATGTGGATCAAAAAAACAAATGCGATTGGAATCAGATCTAGCGCTGGACGTTATGGTGGCACGTATGCTCACAAGGATATTGCTTTTGAATTTGCAACTTGGCTTTCGCCAGAGTTTAAGCTCTATTTGATTAAAGAATTTCAAAGGCTGAAAATTGAAGAAAATGAACGGCTGTTTCTTGGTTGGGATGCCAAGAGGATGCTGACCAAGATAAACTATCGCATTCACACTGATGCAATCAGGGAGCACATAATTCCAAAGCAAATTTCAAAAGTCCAAGAAAGCAAAATATATGCCAATGAAGCTGATGTGCTGAATATTGCCCTGTTTGGGATGACTGCCAAAGAATGGCGAGCAAAAAATCCCAAGCTCGCAGGCAATCTCAGGGATTATGCAGAGGTGACTCAGTTGGTTTGTCTGGCAAATCTTGAAAATCTGAATGCTGAATATATTCGCGCAGGTATTGTTCAAAAGGCGCGCTTGTTTAAGCTAAATGAAAGCGCAATTTCTCAAATGAAATCATTGATTGATAATCCTAGTCTTAAGAAATTGAAAATTAGAAATTGAAAATTAGTATATATGCTATGCTGAAATCATATGGAAATTGAAAACGTCAAAATTCCTATGAGTGTTCCCGGGGCAAAAGAAGTTCCGAAAAAGAATTTTTTGGAAATTGCTTGCTCATATTGCGCTGGCAAAAATTTTGTCAAACGTGGTTTGCGCAAAAAAAGCAAAGAAACCGTGCAACTTTATTTTTGTCGGGACTGTCAAAGAACCTTCACCCCAGGCTCAAGCAAAGGCAAACACTATCCTCTGAGCGTGATCTTGGACGCCATTAGTTTGTATGATTTGGGTTATAGCCTCGAAGAAGCAGCCAGGCTGGCCAGCAAAATTTTGGAGAGAAATAGCCATCCCGCTCCCGAAATTGACAGTTCTTTTGAAAATAAGGGTCAAATAGGGACAAAGGGCGCAACTTCGGATGGGACTGACTTGCAAAGTGCGGGCAATATCGGCAGCGGGATGACGAACAACTTCATCCTAAAAAATATGGTTGCGTTGGGACTGGCCATTCCGCATCTGATTGCTCAGGCTCATTCCTCTCGCTTCGGATCCAGCGAGCAATGCTTGCTGACTTTGGACAAAGTGATGCTCGATTGCAACCGAATGGTGGTCTATTTGGAACAAACGCGCGACATTTGCGAAACAGGTGTGGAGTTGGATCAATTTGAGCAACAGATTAAAAACTATTTTTTCATTCGTCAAAAAGTGCTGAACTTGCAACGAGTTTGGAAAAAATATATCGAAATTAACAAAGAGCAGCAAAAGCAGTAAGCAAGCGTGGGCTTCAAAGTCAAAATCGACGCCCCAGCCCTTGGTAAAGACATTGAATTCAATTGGTTGATTGTGAAGTAAAATGCGGACCACTGATTTTCACTGATTAAAATGATTACACTGAGAGATTCAAACGACTAATTTTGCAGAATCCTACGGGTTATCAATTTGACAATTTCTTGCATTTTAAATTTTGGAGCAAGCTTCTTAGAGGCTGCCAGCTATAGAAGCTTGCGTGTAATTTGAACCTTGTATTTTAATAAGCCGTAATTTAGCATTAAAGTTCCAGAAAACCCATGCCCCTTTACTATCATTTGGCAGTCTATAAATCAAGTTATCAACTTTTGCAGATAATTCTTTCGGAAAGCGATAATTTTTCACGTCAATATAAATATACCCTCGGCCAGCAGATGAAAGACGAAGCCATAGACATAATTAAAAATATTTATCGTGCCAATAAAGCACTTGATAAAGTTCCAGCCATTGAAGAAGCTAGAGAAAATTTAGAGATGATTCGTTTGCATTTACGCCTAGTTCAAGATTTTGATCAGCTAGATTTAAAAAAGTTTGTAAAAATAAATCAAAACATCGAAGATGTTTCTAAACAACTAACCAATTGGGAAAATTTTAGCCGAAAAAATTATAAAGAGGCTAAGCCTCTAATACGAAATCAAATTAATTCCCGGCAACAAGACGTTGGAGGCTTAGCCTCCAAGGGGAAGGCGTAGCCTCCTTGCAACTGGCAGTAATTTAATTGATTCCGTATAAGTATTTAATCAAGTTAATTAAACATGAAAATCGCCAGAATCGTCTGTTGTCAAAAGCGCCGACGAGTGTGCGAAGCAAATTCAATAACCCTCTTGTTTTAAAGTTAAAAAAACAAGGAATTTTGTCCGCCAATGGTGGACACTTTGCCCGATTTTTTAAATTAGGTGAGGAGTTTAGTGGTTATTTCAGTGCTAGCCGGCAACCGCAATACCACTGGCACGTTCAACAATCGTGCTACGAACGCCAACCTCTGGTCGTCCTCTCCTACGAGTTCTTCGACTGCGTGGAATCGGAAACTCAATTCTACTAATTCCACGGTCAATCGGAACACGAATTCCAAGGCGTACGGTTTTTCGGTCCGCTGCCTCAAGAACTTGCAAATCCAATTATGCGAGGCTTCGTTTCTTTTCAGAGACTAAGCCTCCCCTTGGAGGCTTAGTCTCTGAAAACTTCAAAAATTATAGCTATATGCCTAAAAATGAAAATCAACAATTATTGCTAGATTTGTTTGCCGCATATTTTGATGCCAGAAAACACAAACGCCAAACTGCCAGTGCTCTTGCCTTTGAGGCAAATTATGAAGAAAAATTGTTTGCTCTTTATGAGGAAATAAAAAATTTTCAATATAAAATCAATCCAAGCATTTGTTTTGTGGTGGAAAAACCTGTTCGCCGAGAAATTTTTGCGGCTGATTTTCGCGATCGTATTGTTCATCATTTGATTTTCAACGCCATTAATCCGATTTTTGAAAAGCATTTTATTAAAGACAGCTACAGTTGCCGAATTGGCAAAGGCACCTCATACGGAATTAAACGAGTCGATCATTTTATCCGCTCTTGTAGCGAAAATTATCAAAAAGATTGCTGGATTTTAAAGCTGGATATTAGTGGCTATTTTATGTCGATGGACCGTAATATCCTGTATGCTAAAATCGAAAAAAAATTAAAAAGCTATTTCTTAGAGGCTAAGCCTCCCCTTGGAGGCTTAGCCTCTAAGAAAGTAGAGCTTGACTTACTTTTGTATCTTTTGCAAAAAGTTATTTTCAACGACCCAACTAAAAATTGCTTTGTCAATGGAACTCGGCAGGATTGGGTAGGACTGCCTAGAACAAAAAGTTTGTTTGGAGCTAAGCCCGGCAAAGGTTTTCCAATTGGTAATCTGACCAGTCAACTTTTTGGGAATATTTATTTGGACGAGTTCGATCATTTTGTGAAAGAAAAATTGAAAATAAAACATTACGGTCGCTATGTCGATGACATGGTTTTTGTGCACCAGGATAAAGAACTTTTAAAGTCAATTGTTCAAAAGGCCAAAAATTTTTTACAAAGTCAGTTGCAACTGACCTTGCATCCTAAAAAAATTTATTTGCAAAATTTTTGCAAAGGCGTTCAATTTCTGGGAACTTTTACTAAGCCTTATCGAATTTATATTGCTAGTCGGACTAAGCAAAACTTTTATGCTAAGATAAAAATATACAATGAAATGGGTAGGCAGAAAGGTGATTTTAGCAAAGAAGAAAGCCAAGCTTTACTGGCTTGCACAAATTCATATTTGGGCATCATGAAACATCGCCGCACTTTTGCTTTGAGAAAAAAAATGATCAAAATCTTTGCAAAGGAAATTTTGCAAAGCTTTCAAATTTCGGAAAAGTTTGAAAAAATTTCCGTGGCAATCCTAATTTAACGCTAACCAACTCTCCACTTGGAGGCTTAGCTTCTAAGTGGAATTTAACCCAAAAAAATATGCGCAAAACCGTTTTTGCCAATGGAGAGTATTATCACATCTACAATCGCGGAGTTGACAAGCGCGAAGTCTTTTTAGATGAAGAAGACTATCTGCGATTTCTCACTTGTTTACGAGAATTCAATCGCCAAGAAGCTATCGGCAGTTTATATTCACAGAGTTTTAAGAATAAAAAATTTGGTCAGGGCGAAAACTTAGAGGCTAAGCCTCCTATAGGAGGCTTAGCCTCTAAGAATTTTATTGATTTATGTATAAAAAATGTTGCATTGCTGAAATTTAAAAAATAGTGTAAACTTTATATAGAAATAAAAATGTAATAAATAATTAAATTAAAAAATATGGAGCTTAAAACAACTGGAAAAAATGTAGTTGCCAGTCGCAATGATTGGGAACTTCAAAAAAGAGTTCAACCTATGAAAGCACCGGTTGTGCATGATGAAAAAGAAGCTGAACCAAAGTTGCAAAACAGCACTCTGGCGACTAAAATTTTGGACATTATTATCTCCGTTTCTTTTGGAGCTTTGTTTTTTGGTTTGCCTTTGTTTTTTCTGAATAAAACTTTTCAAGGCGTGATTTTTGAAAAACAACTTTATTTTTATTTTTGGGTGCTGGTTGCAATTGTTAGTTGGATAACCAAAAGTGTTGTTGAAGGCGAACTTAAAATCAAGGAAACGCCGTTGGATTATTTTCTTGGTTTTTTCACTTTTGCTTATTTGCTTTCGACAATTTTTTCTGTGGACAGATGGCATAGTTTTTTTGGGTTTTTTGGCGATCAATCCAGGGGTCTTATCAATGTGCTAGCAATGGTGCTGGTTTATTATTTCATTTTTAGTAATGTTACCAAGAAACGTTTGGTGATTTCGCTTAGTGGCATTATTGCCAGTGCGGCCATTGTCCAGACTTGGACGATTGCGGGGCTTTTCTTCGCTGACAAAATGCCAACCTGGCTCATCAATAGTGTTCCTGGAAACTTGTTTGGTTCCATCACCTCCATCGGAATTTTTTTAAGTTGTATTTTTCCGCTTTTCGTGGTGGCCATCTATAAACTTTCAGAATCAAAATTAGCCAAAAAAACAAAAATTTTACTGACCACCCTAACTAGTCTATTTTTGCTCGAGAGTGTTGTTTTGATTTGGTTTATTTATTCTTTCGTGTTTTTTGCGGGAGCTTTTCCAGGTTTGGTTGTGGGTATCAGTTTTTTTGTGATTTTTATTATTTCTTTAATCGTCAGGCCAAAGGCAGGCTGGGCTTGGGTTTCAATTCTGGCTTTCATGATTGTGTTGGTGCTACTCATGATTGGCGGGGGAGAGAGTTTCCTTGCGCAAAAACTTCCTGCCGAAGTGAGTCCTTCCTATGGATTTTCCTGGAATATTGCAAAAAATGCCATGAAGGAAAACTTCTTTATTGGCAGTGGCAGCGCTTTGTATAGTTATGACTTTTCAAAATATCGCTCGCAAGAATTAAACAGCACTCAATTTTTCAATCTGCGTTTCTATCAGGGGTCAGGGCTTTTCTTTGAGTCACTTCCAACGATTGGCTTTTTGGGAACAGCTGTCGGAATTCTGATTCTGCTGAGTTATCTTGGAACTTCCATTTATCTTCTTTGCAGAGATAAGGAAAAAAACAAAATGTATTCTTTGGGCTTTTTTTCAGCTGGCGTAGCATTTTTGTATAGTGCTCTTATCATTAGAATTGATGGGTCAGTGTTGGTGTTTGGCTTATTGATTGTGATCCTATCCTTAGCTGCCTTGCAACTAGAAAGTGCTAACGAAGAAAGATATCGCATGCTTTCCTTGAAAACCTCACCAAAATATGCCTTGGCGCTAGCTTTCATTTTCATGCTCGCTTCTGGGGGAGTTGCCTACGTTTTTGTTTTTATGGGCAAAGCGTTGGTTGCAGATATGTATATGAAAAAGGCAACCGCTGCCAATGTTACTCGTAGTGAAGAGGGTTCAGTAAGTCAAATGATTAAAGCTATCAATCTCTATCCAAATGAGTCCAGATATTACACGCGGGCTGGGCAGGAATACATGGTTTTGGCTAATAACGAAGCATTAAAAGGCAAGGAACAACAATCTGTCGAGACCATCCAGCAATACTTGAATAACGCCATCTTTCTTTCAAATAAAGCTAAAGATCTTTCGCCAAATGATGTGGTTGCTGTTGAAAGCCTAGCTCAGGTCTATGAAAACTCAGTTATGTTTATTGATAAATCAGCCCAGCTGGCAGAGCAATATTACAAAAGAGCTTCAGAGCTTGAACCTCATAACCCTGTTTACTATGTTAAACTTGGCGAGATGAAAATAGCTCAAGCCTCCTCAATTGAAGATGCTGCTCAAAAAAAGCAACTTATTCAAGAATCAATTCCTTTGTTCCAGAAATCCGTAGATGAAAAAAAGGATTACGCAATTGGTTATTATGATATTGCAATTGCCAGCCAAGCCAGTGGTGACTTAGATAAAGCTATCGAAAACGCAGCAATTGCGTTTGCGATTGAAAATAGCAATGCGAATTATCTTTTCACAGAGGCAAATTTCTTGAGAGAGCGCGGAAAGGACAATGATTACATTGATGCTGAAAGAGCCTACAAAGAAATAATCGGTCAGGATGATAGTCAATATAATGTGCATTTGGCCTTGGGTCTTCTTTATGAAAAACTAAAGAAGGGTGATTCAGCAATTGCTGAATATAAAAAAGTTTTAACAATCTTGCCGGATGGAAGTGATAATGCAAAAACCCAAGTAAATAAAATGATAACAAATGTTCAAAATGGGACAGGTAATTTGACGAGTTCCTCAAAAGCAGCTGTTTCTGAGACATCGCAGAATGTCATTCAGTCTCAAACTAGTGGGCAATCAGCTCCAGCTCCAGCCCAACTAAATTCAGGTCAGGTATCGCCAATAACCCCGAGTGCCACTGACGCTTCATCGCCACAACCCCTAACTCCAACATCGGATACTAATTCGAAACCATAATATAGTGTGTTTTTTACCTAACGGAGACGCAATAATTAAAAGACTTGAAATTATTTTCAAGTCTTTTAATTTTAAATGAGGTGATAATATTGAGTGTGTTTTTTTAATATCCTAATATCTTGCATTTTACTTGCCTAATCTATGTTGCTAAATGCTACTTATGATGGAGTTAATATTATGTAAATATTTTTTAAAGGGTGTTTATTCTAAGCCAATAAATGAGGCATTTGTAATATTAAAATAATATTACATTAAAAACACTTGACATATATTTTCAGTTTGGTATTATGTATCTACGTCTTGCAAACATTTCACAGGCAACTGAGGAATAGCAGACAATCTGCCTCATCGGTAGATAGAAAAAATTATCGGGTGAGTTCGGGGCCTATTTTCGAGCTGAGCGAGTGAGACAAAAATTAATTTTTATCTCCGAGCGAGCGAAGAAAATATGTAAGCATATTTTATGTATGCCTTGAAAATTCACTACAGAGTGAGTTTTTTTGTTGGCTTTCGAAATCTTTGATTTCGACCAGACAACAATCCAGACAGCAGTCGGGATGAAATTTAAAAATTAGTGCTGAAAACATTTACCAGATTTTACTAAAAGCTAACGAAGCTAATAGCTAAAAGCTAGTTGAGATTTTCCGCATTAGCATTAGAAACTTAACAATTTAGGTCTTATCATGAATACGTGTGGTATGTTTTGACTTGAGCGGAAGAGCATACTGGGCGCAGCCATCATGATTAGTCAATAAGTAAGTAGGTCAATAAACTGTCACAGAAATACACGGAAGTTGACAGAACGACACAGAATTTTTCTGTGTTTGTTCTAGTTTTATTTTGTGTCTATTCTGTGGTATAAAAAACGATTTCAAAGAGTTTGAAGTTTGTTCAAAAAAAGCGTTAATGATTTTCCAATAAAATGGATATTATGGGAGTGGTCCTATATAAGTGATTGTTAACTGCTAACCGTTAAATAAAGAAAGTTTACTTAACGTATATGGTGGATGCCTTGACTGAAATAAGCGATGAAGGACGCAGCTGGCTGCGATAATCCTCGGGGAGCTGTTAAGCAAGCTTTGATCCGGGGGTCTCCGAATGGGGCAACCCAACCGTGCATGGCACTGAAATTTTAAAGGCTAAATTTAAAGTTTTAAATCAAATCTAAATTTCTTAATGTCTAAGTTTTTAAAATTTATTCATTTAAAATTCATTTAAAATTTAAAACTTAAAATTTAAAATTTGAGTGCTGTGCATGGTTAACTAAAACTGAATTCATAGGTTTTAGTAGCTAACCCTGGGAATTGAAACATCTTAGTACCAGGAGGAATAGAAAACAATTGTGATTCCGCAAGTAGTGGCGAGCGAACGCGGAAAAGTCTAAACCCAGCCTTCGGGCTGTGGGGTTGCGAGGTAAATGGACTCTGTTGACAGGGGTCAGTCGTATTCTCTTAGTAAAATCTTTTGGAAAGAAGAGCCATAGCGGGTAATAGCCCCGTATGCGAAAAGCGAATACGCCAGATGCATTTATCCTCAAGTAAGGCGGGACCGGTGAAATCCTGTCTGAATCTGGGAGCACTACACTTCCAAGACTAAATATTATTTCAGATCGATAGCGAACTAGTACCGTGAGGGAAAGGTGAAAAGCATCCCGATGAGGGAGGTGAAATAGAACTGAAACCATATACTAACAAAGAGTTGGAGCGGTCCCGATTTATCGGGACCGTGACAGCGTGCTTTTTGCAGAACGAGCCAACGAGTTAGTTTTATGCGGCTTGCCTAAGGAGCAAACACTCCGGAGGCGTAGTGAAAGCGAGCCTGAATAGGGCGATCGTCGCATGGACTAGACCCGAAGCCGGGCGAGCTACATATGAGCAGGTTGAACCTTGGGTAAAACCAAGAGGAGGACCGAACCCACGAGCCGTGCAACACTCGGGGATGACTTGTGTGTAGGGGAGAAATTCCAATCGAGCTCGGCAATAGCTGGTTCTCTCCGAAATAGCTTTAGGGCTAGCGTCATGACATTACATCCAAGAGGTAGAGCTACTGGATGAGAATTCGCGGTTCGCCGTAGGGTTTTCAACCAAACTCCGAATTCTTGTGATGCGTACCATGGCAGTCAGAAATCCGGCGCTAAGGTCGGATCTCAAAAGGGAAACAGCCCAGATCATCATCTAAGGTCCCCAAATCTATGCTAAGTGGGAAAGGAAGTGGAGTTTCTTAAACATCTAGGAGGTTGGCTTAGAAGCAGCCATCCTTTAAAGAGTGCGTAATAGCTCACTAGACCAGAGACTTTGCGCCGAAAATGTAACGGGGCTAAGCATAGTACCGAAGATATGGGCCAGCTCTTTCTTTTAGTTCATAAATTGAGTTTTGATAAACAATATAGGTTTGTTTTTAAAATTTGAATTGTGATTTAAAAGAAAGGGCTGGCGGTAGGAGAGTGTTCCATATGCGCTGAAGCGTAAGGGGTGACCCATCGTGGAGTGTATGGAAGTAAGAATGTTGGCATGAGTAACCACAATGTGCGTGAAATCCGCACACACCGTAAGTCTAAGGTTTCCTGGGCAATGTTGATCATCCCAGGGTTAGTCGGTCCTAAGGCGAGGCCGAAAGGCGTAGTCGATGGACAGCAGGTTAATATTCCTGCACTACTATAATGTTCGATGGAGTGACGTATTCTTGTACATTTCGCATCTTATTGGATTGATGTAGACATATCGAGGATGTTTGGTAGGCAAATCCGCCAAGCATTAAATCCGAGGTATGGCTGAATTTTCCACTTCGGTGGAGGAAACGAAATGGAGCAGAGTGCCAGGAAAAGCTTCTAAGATTAACATTATGGTATCCGTACCAAAACCGACACAGGTAGACGAGGCGAGTAGCCTAAGGTGAACGGGAGAACCTTCGTTAAGGAACTCGGCAAAAAAACTAGACGTAAGTTCGCGAGATGTCTCGCCAGCCGCAAGGCTGGCCGCAGTGAAATTTTCCCAAGCGACTGTTTATCAAAAACACAGGTCTCTGCAAACCCGTAAGGGGAAGTATAGGGGCTGACACCTGACCAGTGCTGGAACGTTAAGGGGGGCGGTGCAAGCTGTTCCTTGAAGCGCCAGTGAACGTCGGCGATAACTATAAACACGATTGTAGTTGTAAAATTTGGCCAAATGCTGGAAACTCCGGAGTAAGAAATGTACTCGTTCATTTATGAGCAGTAAAAATCATTTTTTGTATCCTAAAGGAATTGGATGCCGGACAATCAGCAGGAAAGACTCTTAATGAAAAATATATGAGCGATCAACAATGGTTAAATAAGATTCCGTTGGAATGGGGAAATTATTTGGCAGGATTCACAGATGGAGAAGGAAGCTTTAATGTTTCTCTTCGCAAAAGAGAAGATCATCTGATGAAATGGCAAGTCGTCCTGACATTTAATGTTTCTCAAAAAGAATCTTATATTCTTTCGCAACTGAAAAAATATTTAGGTTGTGGTAGAATCCAACAAAGAAAAGATGGACTTCATATGTATGTTTGCTCAAATCCTTTGTCAATTCAAGAGCGAGTTATTCCGTTTTTTCGGAAATTTAATTTTCGTTCTCAGACAAAGAAGAAAAATTTTGCTATTTTTTCTCAGATTGCTGAAAAAGTATTCAGCAAGCAGCATTTAACCTCTCAAGGTTTGCAAGAAATTGTTGAGCTTAGAGAAATGTTAAACGAGGGAAAGGGTAGAAAAAGAAAATATGAGCTCGGTGATTTTGAAAAATCACAAAAAGAGAATCCTCAGAGACTATACGCCAAACCGCGAAAGTTCCGAAAAGAATTTTCGTCGGATGATATAGTCCGATCTCATAGGCAACTATGAGCTTCAGAAGAATTTCAATCTGAAGATTTTAGAAATTTAATTTCTAAAAGTAACGTATCGAATCGTCCTAAGGTGAATTAAACTGCCTTAGTAAAACTCAGCTAAATGCTGGAATATCCGAGTATACAACGCTACTTTGAAAAAAGTGACAATGCGTTTGTTGCGGACAATCAGCAGGAAAGACTGAAAAGTAATTTTCAGAATCCTCAGAGACTACACGCTGGGTTCGACTTTTTTATAAAAAGTCGGAAAGATATAGTCCGAACTCTATGGCGACATAGAGAAGCAAACAGAAATGATTTGCTCTTCCATTTGGAAGGTAACAGTTCGAGCGAAATTCCTTGTCAGGTAAGTTCTGACCCGCATGAAAGGTGTAACGACTTGGGAACTGTCTCAACGAAGGACCCGGTGAAATCGCAGTGACGGTGAAGATGCCGTCGACCTACAGCAAGACGAAAAGACCCCGTGGAGCTTTACTACAACTTGGTATTGAATTGAGATTTTGGTTGCCGAGCATAGGTGGGAGACTTTGAAGTCCTGATTTCGGTCGGGATGGAGTCAACCGTGGAATACCACCCTGCTAAAGTTTTAATTCTAACCCTCCTCTGTTAAGAGGCAGGAAAAGTAAATGTCAAGAAAATAGTAAGCGAAACTTTTATTGTCGCATAGCGAGCAAATATCCCTATTTTATTCGGATTATTTCAGTGTTGTGTGATTGTGTGGTAATAGCAATATTACCGCGACGCTTAGTATATTTCTTACTTTGCATTTTCTTACTTCTTATCCAGAGGGGGAACAGTGCCTGGTGGGTAGTTTGACTGGGGCGGTCGCCTCCTAAATGGCAACGGAGGCGTTTACAAAGGTTGGTTAGGTCCGGATGGAAATCGGACTGATAGCGCAAAAGTACAAACCAGCTTTACTGCAAGACCCATAAGTCGATCAGTTACGAAAGTAGAATTTAGTGAACCGACCGTAGCATGTAGATGCGCGGAAGATCATCAGATAAAAGTTACCCCGGGGATAACAGGCTGATCCCTCCCAAGAGTCCACATCGACGGAGGGGTTTGGCACCTCGATGTCGGCTCATCGCATCCTGGGGCTGGAGAAGGTCCCAAGGGTTTGGCTGTTCGCCAATTAAAGCGGTACGCGAGCTGGGTTCAAACCGTCGTGAGACAGGTTGGTCTCTATCTGCTGTAGGCGTGAATGCTTGAGGGAACTCTTTCCTAGTACGAGAGGACCGGAAAGAACAAACCTCTGGTGTATCGGCTGTTCCGCCAGGAGCATTGTCGAGTAGCTATGTTTGGACGAGATAACCGCTGAAAGCATCTAAGCGGGAAGCTCATCCCGAGATAAGGCATTATACGTAATTTATTACGTAAGGATCTCCTAGAAGAAGACTAGGTTGATAGGCTTTAGGTGTAAGCCCTGTAAGGGGTTGAGCCAAGAAGTACTAATAGATTCATTAATCTTTCCAATTTTTATGGTTAGCAGTTAAGAGTTACTTATTATATTGAGATAAGGACCTATGGCTACAACAAAATTATTTGTTTTAATAGATAATTGTTTGTTGTTTTCATTGAAATGGCAATTTTGAAAGCAGAATTCTGGTGACTCTTGCGACTGGGTTACACCTCTTCCCATCCCGAACAGAGCAGTTAAGACAGTCAGCGCCGATGGTACCTCCATGAGGGAGAGTAGGTCGTCGCCAGAATCCTGCTTTCAAAACTAAACAAACGCAAGCTGTAAAAGCTTGTTTTTTTGTTGCCAAATTAATCTCTTTTTTTACTTCTATTTTCTCGAAAAATTCCCCAAATTTCTCAAATGCTGTATAATAAAGAAACTATAAACTATTTTATACTAAATCAAATAAAACACTGCTAGTTGCAAGGAGGCCTAGTCTCCCATTGAAGATTAGGTCTTTAACGTCTAGCTGTAATAAGTTAAGTTAATTTTGTATTAAACTTTTATTTTTTTTAAAAAACTATGCCCGATTTACATTATCTACTAAAGCGCTCTATAATTGTTCTGGGTTATGTTGCTTTATTTTCTGTGATTGCCTTTTTGATTCACTTCATAATTACACCAAGAGACACTTGTTTTGACAACAAAAAAAATCAAAATGAAACTGGTGTTGATTGTGGTGGTTCATGTAAGCTATGTCAGGTTGTCTATGTTGAAAAAGAACTTACTATTATAGAAAAAACTTTTGTTGCAGGTGGAAATAATACTTATGATTCTTTAATTAAAATATCGAATCCAAATGATTCAGTTGGGGCTTCCTTTTTTCATTACGTTATCACACTTAAGGATGACGCAGGGAGGATTGTTTCAACAAAAGAAGGTGATGATTATGTTTTACCAGCTGATACAAAATATATAACACAGCTAGGCCTTGAGGTCACGGGTAATACTATTCCGTCTCAAATTTATTTTGCAATTAGTGGTGTAAAATGGAGCCAAATTACGCAGATAACAAAACCACAACTAAATGTTTACAATAAAAGATTTGGTCCAGATGCCAATGGGATTGGCAGTAGGGCAGAGGGGCTGGTTCGCAATGAGAGCTCTAATGATTTCAAGAAAATTAATGTTATTGTGGTTCTTCGCGATGAAAATGGTGTTTTGCTTGGTGTTAGTATGACTCAAGAAGATAACGTTAGGGCTCAAAAGGAAAGTGGTTTTGTTTTGACCTGGCCGTATGCATTTTCAAAAGTTGTAAGGAGTATGGAAGTTGATGTCCAGGCAAATGTGTATGATCCTCAGAATTTTTCAACTGGTCTATAAAAATAGTATTCAGTAATCAGTTATCATTTCAAAAAAAGTAATCATTAGGCGCTT
Organism: uncultured bacterium; assembly: GCA_903885965.1. Lineage (GTDB taxonomy): Bacteria > Patescibacteriota > Minisyncoccia > Moranbacterales > GWC2-37-73 > CAIPMZ01. The sequence continues at coordinate 1,236 of CAISKQ010000064.1, read as the reverse complement.
GTGACTGATTGCTGATGACCGATTGCTTTTCTTTATGTTTTACAAATTATTAAAAACTGATTTGGTGCTAACCTTGTCAGCCATGCTTCTTTTGGGAATAAGTATGGCCGTTTTGTATAGCATTTCAATGGCAATACAAAATGAGGGAGGTTTGAGTATTTTTTGGCGTCAGCTTATTTTTATTGCAGTTGGTCTCTTGTTTATGGTTGGTTTCTCTAGAATTAATTATCAAACGCTTAAATTGCGTAGCACTGTGATATATTTTTTAACATTAATTGTTTTGTTGGGCGTACTCATTTTTGGTCGCACAATCCGAGGAACTGCTGGATGGATTGGTTTTGGGTCATTTCATATTCAACCGGTTGAGATTGCAAAATTAGCATTAATTATCTTTTTGGCAAGTTTTATTTCTCAAAAAAAAATGGAACTGGAAGAAGCTGGCAGACTCATTGCTTCGTTAGTTCTTTCAGGTGCGTTAATTTTTCTTGTTTTGAAGCAGCCTGATTTTGGAAGTGCGATGGTCTTGGTCGGCATTTGGCTCGGAACCACGCTTGTCTGTGGGATTAGCAAAAAGAAAATAATTGTAATGGTACTCTTAGCCCTATTTGTTTCCTTTGCTGGATGGTTTGTCCTGCAGCCGTATCAAAAAGATCGCGTCCTTAGTTTGATTCATCCAGAAACAATAGATCCTCGTGGCGCCGGTTATAATGTGATTCAGGCAATGATAGCAGTTGGCAGTGGAGGCCTCACTGGCAAAGGAATTGGGCATGGGAGTCAATCGCAACTTAATTTTTTGCCGGAAAAACACACTGATTTCATTTTTGCTTCAATCGCAGAAGAATTAGGACTTTTTGGATCTCTTTTGGTGATAGGATTATATTTACTAATGTTTTATCGCATGCGGATAATTGCAATCAATGCTCCTGATAATTTCAGCTACTTGGTAGTGGTGGGGATAATGAGTATGTTTTTTGTTCAAATCTTGGAAAATATCGGTATGAATATTGGCATTATGCCTGTTACTGGAATTCCCTTGCCATTTCTGAGCTATGGTGGAAGTTCTCTGATAATGGTTCTGACGAGTATCGGAATTTTAAATAATATTTATTCTCATAAGGAGAGCGTGGTCAGAACTCAGGATGAAATGTGATTGACACATTGTAACACGGTTACATTGTTGTTTAATAAAAAAGTAACAGCATGTTAACTTAGCAATGTAACAATTTGCTTTTGGGT
>CAISKQ010000063.1 GCA_903885965.1 uncultured bacterium | reverse complement strand
GTGAAGAAATGAGAAAAGAGAAAATGAAGGTATTTTCTAAAATTAAAGTTAACTAAATTTTTCAAAAATGCCCAATATTGTAGCTTACATTTGAGGTATCATTCCTGTATTGGAATATACTTTTTGCTAACAAAAACAATCTCGAATTGTTCTTTTTTTAAATGTGGGCAGAGAGTTCCTTTACGCGTCATTTGTTCGTCGACACTCACAAATTCCTTGCCCTCGGTGGCGCCAAATGCTCATCCGCATTTGTCGGCGCTCTACTGCGTTGGCTTTCTACTGAAAGTCAACTTGTTTCGCTGCCACCGGTTCGAATCCCTCTCTGCCCACAAAAAAAAGAACACCGAAGTGTTCTTTTTTTATTTGGTGGGCAGAGAGGGATTCGAACCCCCGAAGGCGTAAGCCGTCTGGTTTACAGCCAGATCCAGTTGACCACTTTGGTATCTACCCTAAATACTAAACAAAAAAACAAACCCCTGAGCCACCCACCGGATTTGAACCGATAACCTACTGTTTACAAAACAGTAGCTCTACCGTTGAGCTAGGGTGGCAAAATCATTATATTTAAAAATACCCACCGGATTTGCCCTGTCATCCGACAGGGCACCATATCGGATGATATGGTGAACCGATAACCTACTGTTTACAAAACAGTAGCTCTACCGTTGCTTGCCATATCGGATGATATGGAGCTAGGGTGGCATTACAATCTATCCATTATAAACAAACTGAGACAAAAGACAAGCCCCTTGCCTCTTAATACCTATTTTAACATGTTTTCCAACTTTCGTATCCTTGTCTTTGCTTTATGATGAGCAGGACTCAACTTCAAAACTTGCTTGAAACAAGCTAAGGAGTCTTCATAATTTTCCCTTTCCAAATAATAGTCGCCCAGTCTTTCGTATGCCTCAATGTCTCGAGGATTAACCGCTATTCTCTTAATAAGCACCTCCTCAAGTTTATCCTTGGCCTTCACTTTTGATCGCTGAGCTACATTGCTTCGCTCTTGCTGACTTGAAGGAAGAACCATTTCTTTCACTCGTGGACGGTCATTGTCTGATGATTGCAGAACCTCACTAATCTGCTCAAGAACTTCAGGACCTTTCTTTTTTAACTGCTGGCTGCTTTTCATTCTACTCTCTCTTTTTTCCTTTATTGAATGAAAAAGTTCATTACTTGAATTGTGGAATTTCAGTGCGAATAATTTTGCTCTGTGCATCAATTTTTCCAAAACCTTCAAACCAAACTGACTCAATGAAGATTTCATAGACTCAAATTTTCCAGTTGATTTTTGCTGCGAAGACGGTTGCACAATTTCACTTTCCGGAATATTTTCCATTTTGCGAAACAAAAACATTATCAACGCACCGGCGCTTATAATGATGATAAATGGTGGTAAGATATAGTATAGCATTTGATGTATAGTTAACCTTCAAGATATCACAATAAATCTTCCTTTTTCACTAACACAATTGTTCCATCAATCATTCGCACCTTAATATCACAAGTAAGTGCATTAAGTTCGATCACTTCCCCTTTTCCTTCTTTCAGCTTTACACTACTATGAACTTCTGGCATTCCTGCGAGCATTTGCTGATACTGAGCAGCCTCATAAGAAAGGCAGCACATCAGTCTGCCGCACACACCTGAAATTCTTTCGCTTCCACGATTTGCAACTTGCTGAACTCTGGCCATGTCAATTGAAATACTCGGCAAGCTTCCAGGAAAACGCAAGCAGCAAAGGTCTCTGCCGCAAACTCCGCAACCGCCAAGTTTTCTTGCCTCATCCCTTGACCCAACTTGATGCATCCGAACACTTCGATGAAAAATTCTTGAAAGATTTTTTACTAAATCCCTAAAGTCAACTCTTTCATCTGAAGTAAACAGGACAATTGCACTGTTTCCATCAAGACTAATGTGCGCATCAACCAGCTTCATATTCAAATCAAGCCTCTTGATTTCACTTTTGCTCAATTTTAAAATTTCCACTTTTTTCTCTTTGTTCTTTTCATAGGTATCAATGTCTCGAGCTGAAGCTTTGCGAACAATGCTGGTTTTTCGTTCATCCTTAACAAGTTTATCATTTCGCTCAATCAAACCTATTTCCATGCCAGCCTCATCTTTAACGACCACCATATCTCCATCGATAAGCTCCAATTCACTCAAACATTTTCGAGTGGGTTCCCAACTATAAACTCGGACTGAATATGTATACATATTTCTTTTTAACCCTATATTAATCTTTGTAAATCATTTCCTTAAACCTACAATTCGAAACGAACCATCTCTCCAATTTGGATGTTTTCACCCATTTTTCCAACATTTTCCACAATCAAATCTCCGACTGTTTTTTGAGGATCTTTTACGAATGGTTGAGTTAGCAATGCTGATTCTTCTCTGAATTTCTTTTCCTTGCCAATCATGATTTTTTCAATCATTTCAGCAGGTTTCCCTTCTTGGACAAGTTGCGCTGTCCAAATTTCTTTTTCCTTTTCAACAATTTCGCAATTAACTTCTTCTGGTTTGATAAACCTTGGATTAAGCGCGGTCACGTGCATCGCGATATCCTTAGCAAGCTGTTGAAATTCTTCATTGCGAGCAACGAAATCAGTTTCACAAAGAAGTTTTATCAATGTCCCAACTCGATTGTTCGAATGAATATATGAAACAACAACACCTTCTTTGGCTTCTTTGGCAGCGCGTTTTAAAGCCTTGCCAGCTCCTTGCTTTCGCAGGATTTCGATAGCTTTTTCCTCATCGCCACCAGCTTCATCAATAGCTTTTTTAACGGCAACCATACCAGCGCCTGTTCTTTCTCTAATTTTTTTGATCAGTTCCAACATGTCAATACATTAATTTGAAATTTTAAATTTAAAATTTGAAATGTCAGCTCTAGGCTGACCGCCTTTGGCGGAAATTATTCAATGTCCTAATAATTAAAACATTAAAGCATTCAGATTTAATTAAAAATTAAAAATTAAAAATTAAAAATTTATCTATTTATTTTGTGCTTCTACGATTGCCTTAAATGCGTAAGAAAGGATAATTCTAAGTGAAGATATTGCATCATCATTAGCAGGAATCGGATAATCAATCTTGGTTGGATCAGTATTTGTGTCAGCAATTGCAATCACTGGTACACCCATTTTTCGAGCTTCCACGATTGCCAAATTGTCTTCTTTGATACTAGCTGCAAAAATCGCTCCTGGAAGTTCAGTCATGAATTTGATTCCACCCATTCTCTTTTCCATTTTTTCAAGTTCTTCAATTTTCTTCATTTGTTCAAACTTGGTATATTTCTTGTATTCATTTCGGGCAAGTTTGTCCTGAGATTCAACTAGATAACGTGTTCTTGCGCGAATAACTTTAAAGTTTGTAAATGTTCCACCAAGCCAACGCTCAGTCACAAATGGCATTCCGCTGATTTGCGCTACGTCTCGAATCAAGTCTTTAGCTTGAATTTTGGTTCCAACGAAAAGAATGCTTTTTCCACTCTTCTTAATAGCCTTAATGAAATCAATTGTTTCTTGCATTTTTTCCTGTGTTTTTTGCAAGTCAATAATATTGATACCTTTTCTGGTAGTAAAGATATATTCATCCATCTTTGGATTCCTGCGAGCCTTTTGATGACCAAAATGAACTCCATTTTTCATCATTTCTTCGAGTGTAAACTCAATTTTGGACGCATCTAAAGAAGCGAAATAACTTTCTCGCTCAACCAATTTCTTTGCTACGGCTACCTCCGGAGAAGCAACTTGTACATTTTTTTCTTCCATGTTTTTTTGCCCTGCTGAAATTCTGCCTTAAGCAGTAAATCAAACCGAGCTTGTTCCTTAATTATTACTGTCCGCCCTTTTAGCGGTGCAATCACCTACTTTTCCTTTTAATGTGACCTCAATCCCAATATCATTGGGACAGGAAGAGGCCTGAGAAAGTATGTATTTATTAAATAGTGAGTACAATGCCAAGTATAACAGAACCTCCCCCCTTGTCAATTCCAAATATCCATGCTACGGTATCTGAGTACTCAATTTATCTATTTTAATGTTATTTGCCCGCCTCTCACCAGCAAGTGGATTTTTCCGCTATTGAAGACGGCTAAATCCATACGACATCTATGAAAAAAACAATTCACCCAACTTATTATCCGCAGGCAACAATCACTTGTTCATGTGGAGCAGTTTTGACAACCGGTTCAACCCAAGCAGAAATGACAACTGAAATCTGCAGCGCTTGCCATCCTTTCTACACTGGCAAGAAGAAAATGATTGACACAACCGGACGAGTTGATCGCTTCAAGAAACTTTCCGAAAAAGCCGCTGTCAAGAAAGAGGCTGCTGCTGCCAAACCAGCCAAGGTTGCCAAAGCAAAAGTTGAAAAGAAAGTTGAAAAGAAATAGTTTTTCATTACTATATACAAAAAGAAGCTCAGAAGCTTCTTTTTTTGTGATGTATAAAATACAAGCTGCTATTTTAATATCCAGTAGTTTACTAGCCCAACAATAGTTATGGCAGTAAAAGCCACAGTGTTGATGAACATCCCGATTTGTCCGACTTTTTTGTATGATTTCCAAGTTGAATAAAGCCAGAAGGGTTGGGCAAATAAATTTAGCCAAAGAGCCCACTGAGGATACTTCAGGGAAAGAACAATCTGCGAACCTATAGTTAAAATTGGAATTGCAAATTGAGATACTAAATCAAATATTTTTTCTTTTTTCATTTAAATTTTTCAGTTAAATTTATTCCTTGTTCCTTGTGACCCACCATTGATCATCCTTATCTCCAAACCACTAACGATCAGAATCTGTTTGAATAATTTTCTCTGCCAACATTTTTCTCTAATTCTTCATTATTTTTCATATAAAAGCAAAAATTAATACAAATTTATCTCTACTCAATTATAGCACATTTTTATACATCCATCCTTTACAACTGGCTTTAAATCGGATATAATCAAGTGACTATGAATGATAAATTAAATGCAATCAAAACAGAATACGACTCAATAACAGCTGAGCTTAGCTCCCCTGAGATTCTTTCTGATCCCAAAAAAATGGCTACGCTCGGGAAAAGACAATCAGAACTTTCGGAAATGGTTGGAAAAATCAATGAACTTGAAAAAATAAACGCTGCCATGAAAGAAAACGCCGAAATGATTAACGCGGCCGAAGAAGATCCAGAGATGAAGCAAATGGCTATGGAAGAAAATATCGAACTTGCGGGACGTAAAGCTGAGATTGAAAAAGAAATTGAGATGATGCTACTACCAAAAGATCCCAATGATCAAAAAAATGTCATTGTGGAAATCAGAGGCGGCGCTGGTGGCGATGAATCCAGTCTTTTTGCAGCCAGTCTTTTTCGCATGTATTGCAAATTCGCTGAAAAAAATCGCTGGTCAGTTTCTGTTTTAAACTCGAACCAAACAGAAGTCGGCGGTTTCAAGGAGGTTGTCTTTGAAATAAACGGCAACCAGACCAATCCAGTTTTCGCTAAAATGAAATTTGAATCTGGAGTACACCGCGTGCAACGAATTCCAGAAACCGAAAAGCAAGGCCGCATCCACACCTCTACAGCAACCGTGGCAGTGCTGCCTGAAGCTGAAGAAGTCGACCTTGTCATCAACGACAATGATCTTCGCATTGATACCTTTTGCTCTTCTGGACCCGGAGGACAATCCGTCAATACAACCAAAAGCGCAATCCGCATCACCCACATTCCAACCGGTGTAGTTGTTTCCTGCCAAGATGAAAAATCTCAACTCAAAAACAAAGACAAAGCCTTGAAAGTTTTGCGCTCTCGACTACTTCAAACTCAGGAAGAAAAAATTGCCAAAGAACTTGGGGATGCGCGCAAAAGTCAGATTGGAACGGGCGATCGCAGTGAAAAAATTAGAACCTACAACTATCCGCAAGATCGCATCACAGATCATCGCATCAAGCAATCATGGAGCAATATTGAAGGAATTCTGGCCGGCGACCTTGATTCAATTATTACCGCCATCCAAGAAGAAGATACGAGATTAAAAATGTCAGATGCCACAACAGCATAAGTTAATTAAAATTTTTAATTTAGAATTTGAAATTATTATTGTGACAATCAAAGATTTATTAAAAAAATATCAAGGCGAAATAGACCGCCTCGATTTGGAAGTTTTGCTGGCACACTCTCTTGGTAAGACAAGGGAGTTTGTTTTAATTTACCCAGAAAAAGAGCTGACGAGCTATCAGTCATCAGTTATTAGTAAATTATTAAAAAGAAGAATCAGTGGTGAACCCATTGCCCATCTTACCAAACACAAAGAATTTTATGGACTAGATTTCATCGTCAATAAGCACACCCTAGTTCCGCGACCAGAAACAGAAATGCTTGTTGAAAACGTATTATCCCATGTCATTAGTCATCAATCATTGAAAAAGGTATCAATAATTGACATTGGGACTGGGTCTGGTTGCATCATCACCTCTATTGCAAATACATTGGAAAATAATAAAAAGCAATCGACACTAGATGCAAAGTGCATTTACTGCGCTATCGACATCAGCAAAGAAGCCCTAAAGATTGCCAAAAAAAATGCAACGATACACAAGGTTGATAAAAAAATTAAATTTCTTCCTGGAAACTTGCTAACTCCACTCATTGAAAATTACAAACTAGAAAATAAAGATTCTAAAATAATTATCATCGCCAACTTACCATACCTATCCAAAGAGATTTATGAGAGCGCGCCTATTGATGTAAAAAAATACGAACCGAAGTCAGCACTGTATAGCCCAGAGCAGGGATTGCAACATTATCGAAAACTACTTTTGCAAATACGAGAGAACCTTGCTTCACATTCCACCCTTCATATTTCATGCTTTCTTGAAATAAGTCCTGAGCAAAAACAACAAATCACAAAAGTAATAACAACTATTTTCCCGCTCGCACAAATTGAATTCAAAAAAGATTTGGCCGGAAAATGGCGGGTCTGCAGGATAGAGATAAATTAGAAATAAGGTAGAAATAAGGTAGAAATATAGTAGAAATAGCCTATTTCAACCATATTTCGCGAAGCATATTTCTATATATTTCTAAGAATAATCTTCCAAAATATACCTTCCTCCCAAAATTAAAACCCGCCAATTTGGCGGGTTTTAATTTTGTTGATGCATTCTAATTTACAATGAAATCAGAAAAAACAACTACACAATCAAAGACTATTTTTTCTTTGAAACTTTTTTAACTGCTTTTTTAACAACTTTTTTAGGAGCTGCCTTTTTAACTGCTTTTTTTACAGTTTTTACAGCTTTTTTTACAGCTTTTTTTACAGCTTTCTTTGCAACCTTCTTAGGAGCTGCTTTCTTAACTGCTTTTTTTGCTACTTTTTTTACTGCCATGTTAAGTCACCTCCTTTTCAATAATTTGTTTTTTCTCCAAGTATGAAGCGAGATCTTTTTCTCGCACCGTTTCTCTTCTTGCATCCAAAATTTTGAATGATCTCAAGAAACGGTGCGAGACTAAATCTTTAAAACTACATACCCTATCGAAACAAATATTTTAATTTTTATTTTTTCTTTTAATGTTTTTTGCGAAATCAAATTCAACACTAAAAAATTTTCTCTTACATCTTTTATTATAATGTATATTTTTTAAAAAGCAATGCAAGAAAGTTATCCACAGTTATAAAAATTATTTAATTCTTAATTTTTGATT
>CAISKQ010000062.1 GCA_903885965.1 uncultured bacterium | reverse complement strand
ACCTAACAAGTCCATTGCTCTGGCTTCACACTAATTCATTACTGAATTAACATGCAGAGTTCTGTACTGCTCTGGTGGTTAGCCTTTAAGCAGGTTGGATTTGAACCAACTGTAAACACTCAGCTTCTCTTGGCGCACTCATTTTACTAATTATAACCCAAACTCACTTTGATTTATCGACCATTTAATTATCTCAGTAAGTCAAAAAGCACTACAATAATAGTACATTTTTTTGCCTAATTCATTTCATTTAAATGTTCCTGAATTTTGTTTTTCAATTAAACGCTTCTAGCAACTTGCAAGCGCCAATATTTTTTCAATTTCAATGAAAAAAATCAATATTAATCGATATTAAAAATAATTAAATCTTATGATACAATAAAATTAAGATTAATGCAAGGGGTGGAAACAGACTCGAAGAAACCTATCGCCTCAAAATTAAATGCCCAAACAAGGTAAAAATAATTAAAATTGCCCCAATAATAAATTGCCGATGAACTAGATAGCTTTTTTGCTTAAGCTCAGCTGGAGTAAAGCGCAGTTTCAAGAAAAAACCAGAAAACATTTCAACTGCCATCAAAATCAAAACGATTTGCAGCAAAAGATTGTTCAAATAACTTCCGGTCAAATAGCAATGCAAGAAAATGAGAATCACAGAAAGAACTCCAAGATAAGCATGCGTTTTGTTCAGCAAAATCAAAATCTTAGTGGAAAACTTTTTCAAGTTTAAAGCTTCATCAAAACCAAGTGGCTCCAAACTTTTCCAAAAAGAATCTTGCCGCGCAATAACCTTCAAAAAGCTGCGGCCATACACCAAACCCATTGTAAGGAAACCAAAAAAACCCAAACCCTTGCCCAGCCTTCCCATAGGCGTTGTGTCTCTCACATACAAAAAACCGCCGGCTGCTGTGACATATTGCACGTACCAAAGCGCGAAAGCCAATGAGACAATCGAAAAGATAATCAGAGCTAAATTTTTTTTAATAATTTCCATTTCAGCGTTCAAACAGTTAGCTACTTAATTTTCATAGATTCTTTCCTGATTATTGTAACATATTCAAAGAAAACATAAAAAGTCAAACCGATTGTATGAATAACTGGGGCTATTTGTGCTACTATTAAATTGGGAGTTAAAAAAATTAAATGAAAATCAAAAATAAAATCGGGTATCTTGTTTTTGTCATTATAATCCTTCTGATTGCGGGATATTTTTTTGCTGCGCTTTCAAAAAGACAAAAATCAATTTCCCAATATTCTTCCGAGCCGCAATTTTCAAACACGCCAGATCAGACAAAAACTGCCCAACCTCAAATTGTCCAATTAGCAACAGCCAAAATCCCAAGTGTTCAAACGGCCCAGGCAGACGCCATCTCAGCAGAGAAAAAGATTTTGCAAGAAGTTCCTTTTGTTGTGCAAGCGCCTTTTGGCAACTGGAAAGATCCTGATTTCCAAAATGGTTGTGAAGAAGCTTCGATTGTAATGGCGATGAGTTGGGTCAAGAAGGAAAAAAATATTTCTCCTACTGAAGCGCAAAAAAGAATTCTAGCAATCATTGCCTTTGAAAACAAAACTTTTGGATATAGTACTGACACGAACATTTCAGATATTGAGAAAATTTTTCAGCAATATTTTAAGTATTCAAAAATTAAAGCCTCAGAAAACGTAGTCCTCGAAGACGTCAAAAAGGAAATCCAAAAAGGCAACGTCGTGATTGTGCCAGCTTTTGGACGCGCACTCAAAAATCCAAATTTTACTCAGCCCGGACCAATTGTTCACATGCTCCTGATTATTGGCTACGATCCAACTACTAAAGAATTTATCACCAATGACCCAGGCACCAGAAAAGGTGCCAACTATAGATATGACGAATCAACACTTTTTGACGCCATTTGGGTTTATTCCAGTGGAAAGAAAATTCCACCACTGCCAATTGCCGGAAAAATGAGCAAGGCCATGCTTTCAGTTTCAAAATAATCAAGAAAGATAATGCATGATAGATTATAATTTTTACAAGCCTGTTTTCTTTTTGGGCCTTAGCGACTAATTTGTGAAAAGTCACTCTATTTCATCCTTACTATTTTTTCTTAAAACTTGTTCGTAAACTTGAAGATATCCTGCCGTCATTTTTTCCGAAGAGAAATTGTTTTTCGCATGATTGTGGCAATCAAGTCGCTTAATTTTTCCAATGTCTTGAATTTTTTTTACAGCATCCTCTATATCATCAACAATAAAACCCGTCTTCCCATCAATGATTATTTCGGCAACAGAACCCCTGCGATTTGCAATCACTGGCGTTCCACATATCATCGCTTCAACAAAATAAAACCCAAATGGTTCCTCCCATTGAATCGGGGCTAGCAGAGCCTTGGCGTTGCCCAAAAGTTGCACTTTGTCCTCATGGCCGATCTCTCCTATAAATTTAATTTGCTTACCATCAATAAGTGGCTGAATCTTTTCCTTGAAATATTCTTCATCCACGCAATCAACCTTGCCGGCCAGAATCAAATTTACTCCAGCCTTTTTTGCAATCTGGATTGCTTCAAGTGCTCCCTTTTCTGGAGAAATTCTGGCCAAAAAAGCAAAGTAATCTTGAGGCTCCGGAAAAAAATAAAGTTGTCCACATCTATACCATTGTAAACATTGGAAATAAAATTCAGCTTTATTTCAGCTGATTCCCTTTGGTTCATGCTTATACTGACATAATTAAAATCCGCGAAATGTTTGTATATTTCAAATTCATTTGGATTTCTCAAGAATCCATGAAAAGTCGTTACTACTGGTTCATCAATACATTTTACAAAAGGCAAAAAAATGCAACCAATGTGATTGTGGACCAAATCAAATTTATTTTTTTTTAAATATTCCAAAACCCTACCCACGCCCATCAAACGCAAATCACTTCGCACCTCCATATTCCTTGCTTGCGGAAGACTTCTAATAAAGTGTGGGAAAATAGAAATTAATTTTGCGCTAGTGTGAGAATCACCTGTGGCAAGTAAAGTAACATCATGACCCATTTTCACTAAATTTATAGTAGATTCCTAGACTCTCATCTGAAACCCCTAGTTGAACCGGACAAGCAGTTTTCCCGCATCCGGCTCTCCAATATTAGATTCGCTTTTTTTTACTATCAAGATTAATTTTGTCGCTGTGTTGGTTTCCATT
>CAISKQ010000061.1 GCA_903885965.1 uncultured bacterium | reverse complement strand
ATTTTTGAAATGAGCGACAGGATTGTTAAGATACGGGTGAAGTTCTGCGAGTGTTTTCTGGGGGATTTCTTCTGGCTCAGGCTGATGATTTTCTATCGGAAAAACAGATTCTTTCACTTGCTCAACCTGATCATCAGTAAGGGGGCCGTCGTCCGGTTCGTATTCTGTGCGCTCAATTGGACCGGGAGATTCGTCTGAAATAGGATCATCTGGTTTCGGACTTATCGCATCTGATTCTATTTTAGCATTGCGCGTTTCATATTCCCATTCCAACGATTTTGTTGCTGCAAGCAGCAGAGTTATCGCCAACGGGTCAAACACTACCACGATCAATATTATCACCCATCTGACTGCTTTTTCCAGGAGATTGGCATCAAGGTTCTCGCCATAAACAAGTGCTGCCAAGTACCTGAGTGGGCCAACATCAGCTTCTATTTTTCGCACTTTTGCTGCTTCCGGTGCCCTAGCCTCCTGCAATTTTACTATTTCGGTCTGTGCGTTGGCAATCTCGTTTCGTAATCGGTTACGTTCCGCGGTTTGTGCGCGGCGAAGAGTTGTGCTTTTTGCGATGCCAGTGTCATCAGTGGTTCTACCGACCAGTTGATCAACTGCGGTATCCAGTTGAATTAGTGACTTTCTGGCATTTTCAATATTGGTTCGTTCTGTTTGTATTTTTTCATCAAATAGTTGAACTTTCGCCAATACATCTCCTGCAGGAATAGTTTGAGATACATGAGCCGCTGATAAAAATCCGAATACACCCATACTTGTCAGCAACATTAAAATAACAACCGCAGAACAAAGATACAATTTATACCGAATTTCGGCCACTTTCCAATACTTATGTAACCATAGGGCTGATACAATTTTACCTACCTCTAATCCACTCGCCATTATTACAATTGGCCAAAAAGATCCGGCAAAAATTGAGGTAAGTCCCAAAATAGAATAAAAGGCACTAATGGACGAAATAAGAATCGCAACGAAAAAGGTCATCCAGACGAAAATCACAACTTATCCCTCCTGCATTTTTCATTATGGTACTGAAGCAAATGTCTCTTTTGAAAAAGACCTTTACAATTGGAGCATTCATACCTTGGTAAATTTTTTATTTGCTCACTTCGGATTCTTTTTTGCTCATCGGAATATGTATTACCACATTTTTCATTATGACTTTGCATCAGTCGCCGTCGAGTCACCCATTCACCACATACGGAACACTGGCAATCTTTAGGTAGTTTTTTTATTGCCAATGACCTTTTTTCATTAGATTCGTCAGAAAAGATTTGTTTAGCTCGTTTCTCTTTAATAACTAATACACTTTTCTCTCTGTGTTTTTTATTGAAAAAATGATTTCCCTCTCCTGACATCCTCTTGCTTCGTTTTGCTCTGGCTTCGAGGGATGCTTTCCTGCCCATTGCCTTTATTGCCATTAATTTTTTTGATTGTCCCGTATGCTTTCCTGAATGACCGCCCGGTTTAACATTATAATATTCGTCTGAATTAACGGCATCAACCTTCTCAATCAATAACTGTTCAACAAGGTCAATTTCTTCCCATTCTCCTTGGTACAAATCCTGTCGCACAAAATTCTTTTTACCGTATTTCTTGATGGCTATTTTCAGCACCGTACCGGACCCAACATACCCGGAAGTTTTGGGTAGCCTGCTCTGTCCTACATACTTTTTTCCATTTACTAAACATGTAGTTTCATAGCACCACGCTAACTCATTTGGGGTTTCGGTTAATATCTTCATCTAGTATTTAATCATTTTCCTTCTTAGGTCTGAATAAATGACCAAAAGTGGAAACAAACTCATCCATAGTCATGACAAGTTTACGAGGGAGACCCGGACCTTGCTGGATATTATAAGTGACGAGTTGAACTCCCTCGT
>CAISKQ010000060.1 GCA_903885965.1 uncultured bacterium | reverse complement strand
AATGGAAACCAACACAGCGACAAAATTAATCTTGATAGTAAAAAAAAGCGAATCTAATATTGGAGAGCCGGATGCGGGAAAACTGCTTGTCCGGTTCAACTAGGGGTTTCAGATGAGAGTCTAGGAATCTACTATAAAAAAATCTTATGAAAACCTTGCACATGATTACATTCTTGTTGTTGGTGATTGGCGGACTTAATTGGCTTTTGGTTGGCTTGCTTGGCTGGGATATTGGCAGTATTTTCGGGGGACAGGCAGTGCCAATCTCAAGACTTATCTACATTCTGGTTGGAATTTCGGCAATTTATGAACTTTCAATTCACAGAAGTTATTGCAAGCTTTGCGGCGACAAGTAAACAGTCACCCATTGGCAAAAAAACGCAAAAAACACTTCATTCCGAAGTGTTTTTTTGTGAAAAATTGTTTATTTGACAACTTAAATAAAAAGCGCATGATTAAAGCTGGCAGCTTATTTGGGGTGTTTATATGTTAGTTTAAACAATATTTATTTTAATTATCATGGAAAGTCCACAAATTAGCAGTAAGAAAAAAAGTCAGGATTTTTTCAGGAGGATATTTTCTCGCAGCAATGATTTCTCAAAAAAAGTAAATTTCAAAACCCATTTGCTTGAGATATTGCTTTTAGCGTTGCTTGCGGTTGGTTTTTTCTTGCGAGTTTATAAACTTGGAGAGCAGAGCTATTGGATTGACGAAGGATTCACATATATGCAAATGGAAGCTATTCATGAGCACGGGTATCCCTTGCTTAATTCAGGAATCGTGGATGTTAAGGATATAATTTTGCCGTATTTTTTGCAGTTGCCTCGTTTTTTTGGCACAAGTCCTTTCTGGCTTCGCCTGATTCCAGCTCTTTTTGGCACCGCTTCAATTGGGGTGATTTTTTTGTTGGCGAAAAACCTTTGGAATTCAAAGGTGGGTTTGTTTTCAGCTTTCTTGTTTACTTTTTCCTATTGGCAAATCGCTTGGAGTAGACAACTTAGGCCATATGCGCTTTTGGTTTTCTTTATTCTAATGGCGTTGCTATTTTTGATTATTTATGAAAAAAAATTAGAAAAAAAATATTTGATAGCGGTTTTGATCTTTGTTGTTTGTGCGATTGCTTCAAAAAGCGCTGGCATTTTGTTGCTGGTTCCGCTTATTGGTTATCTTTTTCTAAAAAAACTTTATAGGCTAGGCCTAATTTCCATAGCCTTGCTCGGACTAGGCATATATATATTTCGAGACATGTTGATCTCCGCGTTGGGGATGGGAATGGTTAATTATGGAAAATATTATTTGAATGGGTATTTTTGGCAATTTTTTGGAATTTTTTTCTTTTTGACAATTCTTGGTTTTTTACTGGCAATTATATATGAAAAAAATAACTGGAGAGTTCATGTTGTTATTGGGATATTCTTTATTGCTGCCACCTTGTTCTTTTCATTTTTTGTGCTTGTCAATCAGTATCGATATTTGTTTTTTGTCACTCCCTTCCTTTTTATGTATAGTAGTTATGCTCTGAATTTTCTTTTTCCAACTACAAAAAAATATTTATTTATTTGTATTGTCTTGTTAACTTTTGATTTTTTTACGGTTCATTCATTATTATTTACTCCTCAGGTGATATTTGCCTTGGAAGAATATACTCCGCAGCCAAACTTTAAGCAAGCATATCAAGAAATTAAGACTGAAATCAAAGATGAGGATGCAATTATTTCAGCTTATCCTTATATGGATAAAATCTATCTCGGTCGTTCAACTTTTGCCATTCCTATTTCGTATACCGGTAGAGTTCAGGATAGTACGGGTCAATTGGGGAAAGAACATTATTCCGGGACTCCAATGCTATATACTCAGCATAGCCCTTTAGACAAATACATTGCTAGTCCTTTGCGAAAGCAGCAAAATGCCTACATCTTGGTTGATTCGATGTCAAAGTCACGCATGAGTCAAGCGATGCGAGAATATATTCAAAAATTTGGAAAAGTAGTCTTTCAGGATAATGCTGATTTGGCTCAAGCTATTTGGGTTTATAGAATCAGTTTGAAAAACTAAACTATATTTTGGCAGGTGACTTTAAATAGGATCTAGAATTGAGCTTTGCCGTTTGCTTGACAATGGAAATAAAAAGCGCATGATTAAGGTATTAATTGCCGTTGGCTTATTTTAGGGCCTAGTATTGGGTTGAGTGAATCTTGGTATTATGTTTAAACAAAGCAAAAAACGAATTAGCAAAAGGAAATCATTAGATGGCTTCTTTTTGTTGGTTTGTTTTTTTTGTTGCTCCGAATTAATTTAACAAATTTTAATATTTTTTTATTTACTTAATCATTCGCCGCCTGGCGAATAAAAAAATTATGAACACAATTAAGAGGATGTTCCAATTAAGTCTTTTGTCGAGAGAAATTATTGTGCTCAGAAGAATTGTGGCAGCCACTTTGTTGCCAATCATGATTTTTTATATGACTAGCTTGAATTTTTTGGTTGCAGGGTTGATGACAGCCAAGGCTGAGGATGTAACCGCAGCAACAGTGGTGACAACTGATCCAGCTCCAGCAGCCAGTGAAGTGATAAAAGATGCGCCAAAAGTTGAGACGCCAGTTGTGTCAACTTCGGTTCCTGAAACGCCAGTTGTTGCAACACCGCCAGTCACAATTGAAAAACCAGTTGTGTTAACTCCAGTCCCCGAAACTCCGAAAGTTGAAATGCCAGCCGCAACAGTTGCGCCAACAGAAACTCAGGTGGCACCTGCTCAAAATGAACCAATTCTAACTCCAACTCCGACTGACAAAACTTTGCCGCAGTGGAACAATGACGGAAATAAAGCAACCACTAACGTGGTAGTTGCGTTGGGAAAAACGTATGTGGCACCACAAAATGATCAAGTGACCGTCACCTTCACGAAATTACCAAAAGATGCGGGCAAGCTTTCGATTGAAGAAATCACGCTTTCAGATGAGCAGGTCGCGACTCTGCATGCGCTTTCCAATAAGGCATATGACATCACGTCCGACATGGCCGACGGGACTTTTACTTATATGATGACTCTGCCGAAGCCGAAAGATCAGTCAGATGTTGAGATTAAATTTGCCGAGAACGTGGCTGGACTCGAAAAAGCCGAAACGGTGCCAGAAGGTGATGTGAAAGTAAAAGATAACAAGATAGATGCTAAATTAGATCATTTCACACTTTTTCTCATTGTGGAGAAGAGTTCTAGTTTAATAGTGTGGTTTAATAATATAAAATTATGGTTCGAACAAACCATGTCTTTGCCTGCAGGTTATGGATATGGGTATGGTTGTGATGATAACGGCGATAACTGTAAATTGCAGGCACCGCTAGATATGCCGATAGCCTCTATTTATGGAGGCGTCTATCCTGAAACGGTTAGCGTCGAATTAAATTCTACGGACAGTAGTTTAAATCCTGAAATTCGTTATACGACGGACGGGTCGAAGCCTAACGAGAAGTCCTCACTATATGCTGGGCCGATTGAAGTTTCAAAATCAATGACACTGAAAGCAATTGAAATGAAAGAGGGTTTTGAAAAGAGCTCGACCATGAAAGAGACCTATAATATAACAAACGGAAGGACTGTTTCCTTAAACCCGACTTTTCCGATAGATATCCTTAGTCAAGATATTGCAGCTGGTTACATTTCTATGGACGGAACGAGTCCAGCCACTGCAAACAAGGCTACTTTCAATCTCGATTACACGCTGGAATCTTCAAATGCAACTGTTACGATCCCAAGTGGGACTGAAATCAGCAAAAAAGATGGTGGCGTGTTTGATATGACAGCCCTTACAGCTCAGGATTTGACTTTTCAGGTGAACAGTTCTCTTGCAGGGTATGATTCCGCGGGTGTTATCCGTTTAGGCATTGAAGGGACAGCTCTCTCATTTTCTAAACCGCTCACGATTTCGATGTATATTGGGTATAACTTTAATGGCAGGACGCTCAACGTCTTTTCCCAAAATGAGTGGGCAACAGATTGGCAAACACAACAATTGAACGGTCAGAATCAAACATGCGCTGTAATTAATGGTCTTTGCACGTTTCAGACTGATCATGCGACATTGTTTTCAGTCGGAGAACTTGCTCCAGGAACACCATCGGCACCGTCGGGTCCAATTGTGATCTCGCAAGCTCAAATCAACGGGATAATAGCTCCTGTAACTGGCGCAACGCTTACTTCCTCCATCGCTGACACGGATCAATATTCAGCGAAGATTTATTGGAATAATGGTTCGTCGATATTTGCTCCAGACACGGTATACACTGCGACTATCGTAATTATACCCAAGGATGGATACACCCAAAGCGGTGTTTCAGAAAATTTTTTCACTGTCGCAGGGGCAACAACGACGAATGCGCCTAATTCTAGCATTGTGATGGTTACGTTTCCAGCAACGGCTGCCGCTTTAATCTCGCAAGCCCAAATTAATGGAATAGTCGCTCCCTCAACTGGTGCAAACCCAACAGCTTTCATCGCCGACACAGATCAATATTCAGCAACAATTGTCTGGAATGGAAATCCGACGAAATTTGCTTCGAGCACGGCATATATTGCAATCATCTCCCTTACTCCCAAAACTGGATACACTTTAGATGGTATTGCCGAAAACTTTTTCACGGTCGCTGGTGCAATCACAACCAATGCCGCTGGCTCTGGTGTGGTGACGGCAGTTTTTCCAGCGACAGCTGCGGTTGACCATCAGACAAGTACAGCTTTCTTGATGACCTATGAAGATCTAGGATTTACAACTAATAGTTTAAAATTTCAACCAGGTGACACGATCTATTTTAAAACAGAGTCATCACTTTCAGTTAATAAATATTATCGTTTTGCTATTTTATCTCCCGAAGGAACGTGGTCATATATTAGTACTTGCACTGCTGGTAGCGTTGATCCACAAAAAGGTTCTTATACCTTAGCTGACAGTGCAACTCAAGGTTCAGGTTGGAAAGTTGAAATTAATGAATTTATTAGCGCTGATTGTTTGGGTGAAAGTAATTCTCATGCAGTAGACTTTTTGATTAAGGACGAGTCTGGTCCGATTGTAACTTCTTTTTCAGCTACCCCAACAACTATCAACACGGACTTGCCATCTTCTAGGACAGTTGCGGCAACTTTTACCGTTTCAGATCCATCGGGGGTTAACATTGATAATTCAGATTGTCAATTAATTTCAACAAATAAAACAGCGTATCAAAGGTATAATGGAGCAATTGCAAGTACTGGCAAAAAGGATCAATATACTTGCATTTTTAATTTTGAAAGTTTGTCAGCGCAAGGAGAATGGGATTTTAATTTGTTTTTTCAGGATAGGTCTGGTAATGGAAGTGCCTATGGTTCAGGGGAAAGAGTCCAGGAAGGCATAATAAACTTAAATGAGGTTCCTGGCGCAAAAGGAATAGTGATTCAAAATATGTCGACTTTTGATCTTGGAAATATTGCACCCCCAGCGCTCACGGAATTTTCTGTAGATAAGGCAGAAGTTAACACTTCGACTTCTTCAGACACTATTACTGCAAACATCACAATCACAAGTCAAAACGGTATCTATTTAGATGAAAAAGGAGATGGTGCTATTTGTGAGCTTCATTCAGATAAAAACAGTCAGTATGTATGGGGAGTTTTGAGGGCTGTGCCAGGAGAAGTTAATAATTACACTTGCACGGTTGTTTTGCCAGCTTTTTCAGCCACTGGAGCTTGGTATTTTGGGATAAATGATATTTCGGATAATTTCGGTCATTATGTTAGTTATAGATATGACCCTAATTATAAATATGATAATGGGGTTATTTCTGGCATAAATGCTGTGTTGCCAAATGCGACAGCTAAAGTCACTAATATAGCTCCTGCGGAAAGTGCGGATAAAACTGGTCCAGTCTTGACTGAGTTCTCCGCCACACCAACTACGGTTGACACTTCAAATGCTGCGCAGACCATAACTGCAACGTTTAAAGTTTCTGATCCTGTTGGTGTAAATGATGATGGAGTTAGCTGTAATTTGGGTTCAAATACGACAGGTCAAAATTATCAGGGAGGTATATATAATAACATTGTTACAAAAAATGGAGATCAATACACTTGTAAATTTACACTGCCAGTAGGTTCAGCAAAAGGAGACTGGTATTTTCGATTAAGCTTCGCAGATAGTTTTTGGAATAATAGTTATTATGACGCACGCTATCTAAATGGATATCCTTTTGGTTTTGATTCAAACACAAAAAGCTGGCCAGCATCTCATGATGGAGCAGTAATAAATAATGATGCAAAAATCTCAGATGAAACTGGGCCAAAACTCAATTCTTTTTCTGTCACACCAACCACGGTTAATACTGACAATCATTCACGAAAAATCACAGCAGTATTTGAAACTTCAGAGCCATTGGGCCGTTATTATGAGAATTCTTGTGAGTTGTTAGGAAATAGTCAATATGCTATTCCTACGCTGGTTACAAAAATAGCTGAAAATAAATATATTTGCGAAGCAACTCTTCCGACAAATTCGTCTGGTGGACGTTGGAAGTTTTATCTATATATTCAAGATATTTTGGGGAATAACTCATCTTACGTGCCATTTTTTGACATTCCTTTTGTCTCCCCAGGTCCTGGGATGGCCTATATTACTAACATAGGAACTTCAACAGTAAAGCAAGTTATGGCTGGAGGGGGAACAACCAATGTCAATGCGGACACTTCGGAGGCTTTAGTTAGTAGTTCTAATCAAAGCGCTACGGTAGTGTCAGTTGCAGCTGGGGTTGAAAATGCAACGGTCAATGTCAGTAGTCTTATTGGCGACAATGGAACTGGACTTTTGCCACAGATTTCAATTTCTTCAGACTCTGCTCAAGTATTAATTCCAAATCAGACAACAATTACAAGTAAAGACCTAAACTGGAATGGCATCATTTCCGCCCCAGTCGCTTTAAATGTAAAAGACGTAACTGTGCCAGGAGCACTTTCAGTTGATGCTGCAATTGAAGTCGGCTCAATCAACACCAATCTTTCTTTTGACAGGGCCGTCAGGATTTTATTGCCTGGTCAGGCTGGCAAGCGAACTGGTTTTAAGCAAGTGGGTGGAGAATTTACTGAAATAGCTAATATTTGCGCTGCTGATTCTCAAAATTCAGGAGATTTGGCTAGGAAAAATGGTGGTTGTAAAATTGACGTTGGAAATGATTTGGTAATTTGGACGAGTCATTTTTCGCAGTATGCTGCATATGTACAAGCGCTACCAGTTGATACAACTCCGCCAGTGATTACAATTAATAATCCAAACCCTATTGATATTACGTATGGAAGTTCGTACGTGGATGCGGGTGCAACTGCCACTGATAATGTGGATCCGTCAGTTGCCGTGAATGCCAGTGGAACGGTGGATACAAATATGGTTGGAACATATACGATAACTTATAATGCGACCGATGCTGCAGGAAACGTTGCTACACCAGTGACAAGAACGGTAAATGTTGTTAAAGCAAATCAAGCAATTACATTTGATGCATTGTCTGGAAAAACTTATGGTGGTGTTGATTTTACAGTGAGCGCCTCAGCAAGTTCTGGCCTGACCGTTGTGTTTAGCACTTCTGGCAATTGTTCAAGTATCGATAACGCAATTCATATTACAGGCGCTGGCTCTTGCACTGTGACTGCTCACCAAGCAGGCAATGCTAATTACAACGGAGCATCTGATGTGTCACAAAGCTTTACTATTGAGCAGAAAGCTGCGACGGTTGTTGCTGAAGCTAAAACAAAAACTTATGGCGATGTTAATCCAGAATTAACAGCGGTTGTTGCTGGAATCATTAATGGTGATGCACTCAACTACACACTTGGCACAACTGCAACTCAATTTTCTAATGTTGGCACACCAGCAATCGTTGTGACTCTTGGCTCTAATCCAAACTATGCTGTAACTCCAACGAATAGCACCCTTACTATTGAGCAGAAAGCTCTTACTATTGCAGCTGATGATATTAGCAAAACATATGGGGCTGTTGATCCGACACTTACGGCCTCTTATGCTGGATTTGTGAATGGTGAAAATGAATTGGCACTTGATACGCCGGTGAGATTGACCCGTGAAGCTGGTGAAACTGTTGGTGCATATCGCATCACTGCTTTTGATGCTACGGATGTAAACTATGACATCGCATATGCTGCTGATGGAACTTTCACAATCGGACAAACCGCCCCAGACGGAGATGGAAATGCCACGGTTAATGCTGGCAATCCGCAAGTCGTGCTGACGGATCAAAATCAAAATGTGACAGTTGAAGTGGCAAGTGGCACACAAGATCCAACCATTGATGTGAGTGCGCTGCTCACAGGAGGAACTGGCACCTTGCCACAAATCACTATCAATTCTGACGTTGCTGATGTGGTCATTCCGGACGGTACGAAAGTGACTGGCCCAGCTAGTTGGGACGGAATCATTTCAGCGCCAACTGCCGGCACGCCAAACGGCGGCAAAGCACCAGCTGGTTTTGCAGTTGGTGGTACTGTCATCACACTTGGTTCACCAAATGGAACAATCACTTTTGATACTCCAGTAATCATAACGCTGCCAGGTGTGACTGGGGCGGTTGGTTATCGCCCAGCTGGTTCAAATCAATGGATGGAGATCACTAATATTTGCACAGGAACCTATGACAGTCCAACTGGAGCCCCAGTATGTGGCGAGTGTACCATCAGCAACGGCACTGACACCAAGATTTTGACCTATCATTTTACTTCTTTCGGAGAATTGCTAGACACGCTTGCTCCAGACACCGTGAAGAATCTGGGTGCTAAATATCGTCCAGAGACGCAAGATGTTAAAGTTTCTTGGGATGCCAAGGACAAATCAATTGAAAAGGTTTATATCTATCGTGGAACCAAAAAGAACTTCGTTAAAGACAGTGGCTCACGAGTTTCTAAACAAAATAGGCAAGAGGAGGTATATAAGGACAGTGACGTTGAAATTGGAAAGACCTATTTCTACAAAGTCGTGACCGAAGATGCTGCCGGCAACCAAAGTGCTTCCAAGGTAATTAAAATTACTATTCCAACTGGTAATAGAGTAGCTGTGGGAGTGCTTCAGGGTACAGAACCAGCTTCAAAAGACAAGGCTGCCTCTGAAAATAGCAACAACGACAGCGTGGTTAAAACCACTGAAGCTTCAGGCGGCTCAAATGATACTGGTTCGGTGTTGGGCGAAACAACTGATCAAGAAAATGGAAATCAATCAGGTTTCTGGGCTTCGAATTGGAAATGGTTACTTGTCATTATTCTTGCTGGAGCTGGAATCTTTGTTTGGAGAAAACGCAAATCAGGAAGTATTGTGCAATAGATTTTCTTTCGAAATAAAAAACGCTGCCTTCAATTTGGCAGCGTTTTTTTTTGCGCAAATTTTGAAAACGTGCTATAATTTTAAACATGGAAGAAATCTTAAAAAAAATCCAGGAGCAACAGGCAAAGATTGATGCAATTTATATCTCAGTTGAAAAATTGAGGAAGTATTTTATGTGGACATTAATCATAACAGCGGTTACGGTTCTTCTTCCTCTAGTAGCAGTTATTTTCATTCTGCCGTCTCTAATGAGTTCGATAACTAGTATGTACCAATAATAAAAAGGGTATTTAATACCCCAAGGCTTAAGAGGCCCGTCTCGTCCGAGGCTCGCCGAGGTGGACAATCCTTAAGGTATTAAACCTTTTGTTATCGTCGCTAGATAATAAAAAATATAAAATAATTTATTTTCCGTGAATTGTCTAAAAATAAAAAAGTATGCGTAAAAAAAATAAAGACAATGGTATTGCCAGCGAATTTGCAATTATGATTATTTTGTTGGTTGCTATTATTATTGGTGGAATTATTTGGATTAGGAATGCCAGAAAAATTGCAGAGTTAACTATTGAAGAGCAGAAAAATGATACTGTTGTAATTCCAGTTAAGCGTGCTCCTGCGCAGGTGGTTGACACTGAGAATGTCGCCGCCGATAATAGTTGTCAGCCTCATTATTATGATGGGGATGTGCAAATTGAAGGTCAATTTGTCTCGCAGGACAAGGATGGAATTGTTATTGCAATCAAGAAAAGTGATGTTTCAAAATTGCCAGTCGTGAATTATCAGCCAAATGAAGCAGAAACAAGCTTTAATGTTAAGCTGATTGACCCAACAGATAAAGTGAATGAAAATATTAAAGCATCTTCAGCAAAAAAACCAATAACTATTACAGTGCATGGCTATGCAGAAATTTGTCAGCCATTGCCAGTGATTAGTCTGCAACCAGCAACTGTTGCATTTAAAGGGCAATCATAATTTTCATGTAAAAAATTTGCAGTAATTAGGTTATTTTAAAACATCAGTAATGATGTTTTATTTTTTAACTTAAATGCTAAGTTTTTTGATGTTCTGTGTGATATCTTTTTGGTGTGGTCAGGATACGCAGATATGCTATAATTGTCAGATGTTAAATAAAGTGAGAAAAATTCTAAAATCCAGTGTTGTTTTTTTGCTGGTTTTTCCTTCCTATATAGCTGCTCATGTGGCGGTCTATTTTTCTGTGGCGCATTTTTTCCCCTTTTCTCAGCCGTATGAAAAGAATATCCTAATCTGGCTATTGGTCATGTTGGGTTCTTTTTTGGGCTTCAGTATAATGATTTCAACCTTACTAGCGCATCGCTGGGATAATCATTTTAATAGGAAATATTATTTCTTTTCTGGTGTGTGGGTGGGTTTCATGATCAATATTTTGCTGTTCTTTGCCTTTGGTTGGTTGGTTGTTTTTGCAAGTCAACTTGCAGGTTTTGATCCTAGCGAGAGAAAAATCGGAAGTCTCGCAATTATTGGCGCAGCTATATATTCTCTATATGGCATTGTTAACGCTTTTACTCCGGTTGTAAAAAAGATTAATGTTTCCATTAATAATCTGCCTAAGGTTTGGATTGGCAAAAAAATTGTACAAATATCTGACGTTCACTTAGGACATATATATCATGTCGACTATATGCGTGAAGTGGCAAAAAGGATAAATTCTTTGAATCCGGATGCTATTGTTATAACCGGGGATCTTTTTGACGGCACGGATGGCCATGTGGATGTCTTTATCGAGCCGCTCAATCTGCTTAAAGCGCCACAAGGGATTTTTTATGCTTCTGGTAATCATGAAACCTATTTGGGTCTGAATGAGACCTTTAAGGTTTTGGGTAAAACAAAAATCACTTGCTTGAGAAATCAAATTAAACTAGTTGACGGACTTCAATTTATCGGAATTGAGTATCCTAAGCATTCAGAAAAATTAAGTGTGGTAAGGGCTATTAAAAAGATTTCAAATTTCAAGCAATCAAAGCCAAGTATTTTGCTTTGGCATACGCCAACTCAAGTGGGGAAGATCCGAAGGCTTGGCATTTCTCTTATGCTTTCTGGGCACACTCACAAGGGTCAGCTCTTTCCATTTGGAATTGTTACGCGATTTATGTTTGGAGGTTATGACTATGGTTTGAAGAAAAAAGGCAATTTTTCAATCTATACTTCTTGTGGGCTTGGCGCGTGGGGAACACCAATGCGAACTGAAAAGCACTCTGAAATAGTTGAAATAACTTTATCGAAGGGATAGGCTGTAAGTGCATTAGCCCCTTCTTTATTGAAATATTAAGAGACAAGTCTTGGGTCATACGCAGTTTATGGTTCTTGGAAGCTAAGTTAGAAATTTTTACTTCCCTTGTTTACTTTTTGGGCGCGCTCCTTTGGCTAGGAGTTATAGCCAATCGCTCGCAGTTCGCTGTTGCTCGCAGTGGTCTAAAAAGCAAACAAGCTCGTAAAAATTCAGAAATAGTCCTTGGTTGGAACCATGTGTTGCGTATGACCCCTGAAACCTTTTTATTTTGTTGCTTTTTTTATTGCTCTAATGTATTTAAAATGCTAGAATGAAAATATAAGATTTAAACTTGTGAAATCATGGCAAAGGAAATTATCATGTTCACGGATGGCGGATCGCGAGGCAATCCGGGACCGGCTGGAATTGGTGTGTATATTTCAGTCAAGGATAAAGCGGCCTCTGGCGGAGAAGTTGCGGAGTGGAAATATGGGCAATGTATTGGAATAAAAACCAACAATGACGCAGAATATGAAGCGCTTATTTTTGGGTTGAAAAAATTAAAGCAATTACTGGGCAATATTTCAGCCAAACAAGCAACGATTAATTGTTTTTTGGATAGCGAGTTGGTTGTAAAACAGCTCGGCCATGAGTATAAGCTTAAAGAGCCCCGCATTCAGCAATATTTCATTGAAATTTGGAACTTGATGTTGGAGTTTGAAAAGGTAACCTTTACGCATGTGCTGCGCGAAAAGAACAAAATTGCTGACGCTTTAGTTAATGAAGCATTGGACGGAGAAGTAAATCAGAACTTTCTTTTTTAAAAAATAAATTGTAAATATATTTTTTGTCATCCTGAATTTAGTTCAGGATCTTGCATGCAGGAAGTTATCTTATGCAAAGGAAGTAGATGCTGAAACCCTCCAAAGGCGGGCAGGCAGGTTCAGTATGACAAAAGTTTGAAACAAATATGAAAAAAGCAAAAAAATGGATAATTTGGATTGTGATCTCTGTCGTTATCGTTGGCGGAATTGTTTTTTATTTTAAAAGCAAAAAAACAGTGACTACCTATACAGCTGCGGATGTGGTTAAGGGAACACTGGCACAAACAGTTTCAGTTACTGGCGACTTAGTTGCAAAAGATGAAATTACTCTCAATTTTGAACTAGGCGGCAGGGTGAGCAATGTTTTTGTCAAAACCAGTGATAAGGTTGCCGCAGGGGACAAAATTGCAACCCTAACTGATGCGACACTTCAAAAACAGATGGCCCAGGCTCAAGCTGGTCTTGATCAAGCAATTGCCAATGCTGGTTCTAATAGTGACACTCTGCGGGAGGCGAAAGTTGCAAAAAGTAACGCTGAGGATACCCTTAGTCAGACAAAATCCCTGAATGATCAAAACATTTCAGCTGCGAGAAAAGCGGTTGATAATGCGCAAAAATATTATGATGATATGTCAGCATATTATGACAGCTTGAGCGATGGTGCAATAAAGCTTCAAACAAAACCAACCCTGACCGCAGCTGAAAATAGTTTAAATTCAGCTAAGGAATCTTTAAAAACGGTACAAGAACAGTCTGATCTTTCGAAAGTAAATGCTCAAAACACAATTGATAGTGCTAGCGCAAAAGTTAAAACAGTTGAATCTGATTTTGCAAAAGCCTCGAGAAACGCAGCCGTGGCCGGCGCAAGAGCAACTTATGATCAAGCTGCGCTTAATCTTGCAAAGGCAACGCTGGTCTCTCCTGTTAATGGAATTATCACTGAGGTTAATAATAAGCCTGGTGAAATTTTGGGAACTGGAGTTATCAAGGAAACTTTTTCTCGGGTAATGTCTTTGGATATGATTATTGAATCAAAAGTCCCAGAATCTGACATCGTGAAATTAAAACTTGGTCAACATTCAAAAATAACTTTCGATTCTTTGACTTCGGAGGATATTTATGATGGAGAGGTGATTGAAATTGACCCGGCTTCGACCACAATTCAAGATGTTGTTTATTATCAAATAAAATTAAAGCTAAATAACATTGATGTTCGGATCAAACCAGGCATGAGTGCAAATATTGATATTAAAACTGCAGAAAAAAATGACGTGCTTAGCATTCCTGTTCGCGCAATCAAGACTGATTCAAACAATGGAAAGACAGTGGATATTTTGCAAGTTGATAATACTGTGAAAACTGTCAAAGTTGAAACAGGATTGGAAGGTGATGATGGTATGGTCGAAATAAAATCAGGACTCAAGGGTGGTGAAAGGGTGGTGACGTTTGTGGCGACAAAATAATATGCCTTTAATTTCTGTTCAAAATTTAAGCAAGACCTATGAAACTGAAGGAGTGAAAACTCCAGTGCTTTTTGATGTGAGTTTTGAAATTCAAAAAGGTGAGTTTATTTCAATCATGGGTCCGTCTGGCTCTGGAAAATCAACTTTGATGCAAATCTTGGGCATGCTTGATCGTCCGACTGAAGGAATTTATTTATTGGAAGGTAAAAATATCACTCAATATTCCGATGACGAGTTGGCAAAAATTCGTAACAAGAAAATTGGTTTTGTTTTTCAGTCTTTCAATCTTTTGCCTAGGACTTCTGTTTATGAGAACACGGAGCTACCGCTTTTGTATGATGAGGATCATTTGGAAATAAGCAATAAGGAAAAAATTACTAAAGCCTTAGATGCAGTTGGCATGAGTCATCGCACGGATTATCTTTCCAATCAGCTCTCTGGCGGAGAAAAACAGCGAGTGGCAATTGCGCGAGCGCTGGTAAATAATCCAGAAATTATTTTTGCCGATGAGCCAACTGGAAATTTGGATTCAAAATCAGGTTTGGCTGTGATGAAGATTTTGCAAAAACTCAATGACGCTGGGCACACTGTAATTTTGGTGACGCATGAAACTTATACAGCTCGGCATGCTAAGCGGATCTTGAACATGAAAGATGGGCAAATCGTTTCTGATGAGCTTGTCAAGGATCGTTTGATTGCCGATGGAGAAGGAACACTGTTGAAATAATTTTAAATTTTCATGAAATTAAGTTCTCCAATAAAAATTTCTTATACCAACTTGATGGCGGCAAAGTTCCGCAGTTTTTTGACGATTTTGGGAATTATTATTGGAATTGCTTCAGTTATCATTGTGATGGCAATTGGTGCTAGTGCTCAGCAACTTATTTTGAATCAGGTTTCCGGGATTGGTTCTAATTTGATTGGTGTCCTTCCGGGAGCATCTGACAGTAAAGGGCCGCCAGCTTCGGCACTTGGAATCGTGGTTACAACATTGAAAGAAGCTGACCTGCAAGCAATTCTTCAAAAAAAGAATGTACCAAGCGCAATCAATGGTTGCGCCTATGTTAGCGGAATTGCGGCGGCAAAGTATAAAAACAATTCAAATGAAGCAAGTTTTCAAGGTGTTTCAGCAAGCTTCCCGGATGTGGAAAGTGTTACACTTAAATCAGGCAGATTCTTTACGAAAGAAGAAGAGGCTGGACTTGCCCGGGTGGCAGTCTTGGGTCCAGACCAAGCAACGTTGCTTTTCGGTAGTGATGATCCAATTGGAAAAGTTTTCTCTCTTAAGGACACGAATTTTACAGTGATTGGTCTTTTTGAAAAAAGAGGAGCAAGTGGAATAACAAACACGGATAATTTGACTTACATACCACTTGAAACTGCGCAGAAAATTTTGCTTGGAATAGATCATGTTAACTTTATGCGAATCAAAGTTGATTCTGCTGACAATATGGACAGGGCTACTGTTGATGTTGAATATGCATTGCGAATTCAGCATAGAATTAAAAATAAAGTTGATGATGATTTTTCTGTTCGAAACACCGCTCAAGCAATTGCAACTATCACTAACATAACCAATGTTTTGAAATATTTTTTGACTGGAATCGCTGCGATTTCGCTTTTGGTTGGAGGAATTGGGATTATGAATATTATGCTCATTTCAGTTAATCAGCGCATTCGCGAAATTGGATTGCGCAAAGCGGTTGGCGCTAGGTCGCGGCATATCATTTTGCAGTTCCTAATAGAATCGATTTTTCTAACCTTGCTGGGCGGAATTATTGGAATTATTTTTGGAATTCTGATTTCGCTACTGGCATCCGTTATTATTAATGCATTAGGGTATAGCTGGGATTTTATTATTTCACCTAGCTCTGTTGGAATTGCCACATCCGTTTCAATTTTGATTGGGATTTTGTTTGGTCTTTATCCTGCCCGCAAGGCTTCGCGAATTTCACCAATGGAAGCGCTACGGTACGAATAGTTTTTCAGGCTTTAGGTTTTTAAGATTTACATTTTTTATTTGAGTTATGTTTAAGCAATTATTTTTGCCAATTAAATTAGCCTCACGGAGTCTGACCATCAATAAGGGTCGGACAGTTTTGACATTGGTGGGAATTGTGATTGGAATTTTGTCGGTTATTGTAGTGACTTCAAGTGGCCAAGGCGTGAAGGAATATATCCTGGGGCAAATTGGGAGCTTTGGAAATGATATTATTCAGGTTGAGACAAAAGTCCCAGCAACCGGCAAAACATCTTCTGCTAATGCCACGGGGCAAGCACAGGGAATCCAAATTACAACATTGAAAATCGCTGATGGAGAGGCAATCAAAAAAATTCCTAATGTTGATAAGTTTGCTCCGGTGAACATCGGACAAGGGTTGGCAAGCTATCAAGATCAAAATAAACAAGTAATGATTTTTGGGGCTGGCGCTGATTATCCATTCATTGATAGTGCTACAAAAATTGCGCAAGGAACTTTTTATTCCCAAGGAGATGATAATGGTTTGTCTCAAGTCGTCGTGATTGGCAGTGATGTTAAGGACACATTGTTTGGTAGTGACGATGCGGTTGGCAAAACAATTAAAGTTAAAGGTTTGAACTTTCGAGTTATTGGAGTGCTTGAAAAAAGAGGAGCCGTGACATTTTTCAATTATGATGAGTTGATATATATGCCAGTGCAAACGCTTCAAAAGAAAATTTTAGGTATTGATTATGTGCGAATGATTACACTGAAAGTGAAAGATGCGAATTTGATTGATGTTACAGCAGCTGATGTTGCTGATGTGCTTAAGCGTCAACATAAAACATATAAGTCCGATCAAGAGGATTTTTCGGTTTCAACTATTCAAGAAGCACAAAAAATTATTGGAGATGTTTTTGGAACGATTAATATTTTACTTTTGGCCTTAACATCAATTTCACTGGTCGTCGGCGGAGTCGGAATCATGAATGTGATGTATGTGGCAGTAGTGGAGCGAACTTTTGAAATTGGACTTCGTAAGGCCGTTGGCGCAACTGCGGCTGATATTCGTAATCAATTTTTGTTGGAGGCGGTTTTTATTACTTTGATTGGTGGGGTTGTTGGAATTATTTTTGGCTATCTTATTTCTTTCGGTGCTTCGTATTTTATTAGTAGCTTTTTCGGTTTTAACATTAACTTCCCAGTCACTTTTGGTTCAATTGCCCTTGCCACTGGTTTTTCCATGGCAACCGGAATTATCTTTGGCTTTTATCCTGCCTACAAGGCTTCCCAGCTTTCGCCGATGGAGGCACTAAGGAAGGAATAAAAATACAAAATTGTTATATGGTTATATTGTTATAAATGTAATTTTTTCTATTTGTAGATTTGTAGCTGATTTGTGGATTCGTAGGTTTTTCTTATTGGTAGAATTAGGGGAAAGGGGTAAATTTATTAGACAATAAATCAAAAAACTGCGCAAGTTGTAGGTTTCATGGGGTTGTGGTAAGCTATGGATGTAAATTAACCAATAAAAATAGGCCTATGCACTTGGATAAAAAAAGGGAAGAGCAATTGGAAAAAATGGAATTTGAATTGGAAAAAGAATACAATCAAGAGTCATCTGAAGAACAGGAGTCTTTTGAAATGATTTTTGAGACTGAAAATGAAAAAGAAAAAACTGAAGAAGTTCGACAGGTTGAAATAAAAGTTGAAAAATTTCAAAGTCAACAAGATTTAGCAAAGAAGAAAAAGAAAGATTTGGTTTTTGAACTCTCTTTGTTTTTTATTCTTGGAATCCTAATCGGCATCACAGTCAAAACTGAAGCGGTGAAAAAAATCACGATTGGTTTTAATGACTATCAGATTCCTGCTAAAGTGCAGCGCTACAATATTGCCGAACTCAAGAGTAATCTTTTGCGGCAAGCAGCTCAGCAACAGACTGTGCAAAATGCAGCTCAAAAACAACAAGCGGTGCAGGATAGTAATCAGCAACAAAACTAGCTTTTTAGGCTTTAGCTTTTTAGTTTGGATTTGTTAAGAATTTATTTTTTTTAATAATAAATCGAATAAATAATTTTTTTAAATAGGTTTAAGTTTTGATGAATGCATTGCCTAAAAAGCTAATGCCTGAGAAGCTAATACCTAAAATTAAAAATATGGATGAAAAAGAAATTAGGGAGGCTGAAATTTTGAAAGAAGAACTCAGCAAACATGAAGAAGAAATTTTTGTTGACCCCGATCAATCAGTGGAAGAAGTTTTGATTGATTCAATTGATGAAAAAAATCACAAAATCAAAAATCTGATTTCAATGGTGATTTTGCTGACAGGTTTGTTTGTTGGTAGTTTGTTTGTTGATGTGATTCAGTTGGCACGCGGCGGAGGTTTTTCTCAGAAAGCTCTTAATAGCACCGATGTTTTCCAATCAAGTGGCAAGACTTGGGTGGCTTATACTGAGCCTATGGTGACAATTAAAGTTGTTAGCGATGAAGCGTGTGGAGATGCTTGCAAGCCAGACGAAGTGTTGGTTGGCTTAAAAGGTGCACTTCCAACCATGCTAACTGAAAAAATTGACGTAAATTCAGCCGAGGGAAAAAAATTAGTTGCTCAATTTAAACTTAAAACAATTCCAGCTTTTATCTTCTCTAAAGAGGTAGAAAAGACAGAATTATTTGCAAAGGCGGAGCCATTTTTAGACCAACAAGGAGATGCATATGCTATTAAATCGGCTGAGGCTGGTTTTCCAGTTGGGAAATATCTTGTAGCCCCAACAATCTCTGATAAGGATATTAAAATTGGCAGCGATGATGCAAAAGTAAAAGTTGTGTCATTTGATTATTTCCAGAATCCAGATGACAAGAAATTCTATCAAGGAATTGTTGCGCCAATGATTAAGGACTATGGTGATAAGATTCAGTTTGTGTTTAAGAATTATTTCCCAGCATCTTCAGCTCAGGGAGCACAGGCTGCAATGGCTGGAGAGTGTGCTAACGCACAAGGAAAATTCTTAGCATATGCTGATAAACTTTTTGCAACTCAAGATGCTTGGGGCAAGCTTAAAGATGGTAGCTCAACTTTCAAAGGTTACGCTGCAAGTCTTGGACTTAATGCGGCTGAATTTGGCAAATGTTTTGATTCAAAGCAATTCAAGGATCAAATAGCTGCTTCGCAAAAAGATGGTCAAGATTTTGGTATTCAGGCAACTCCTGCAATGTTTGTCGGAGCTGATTTGCAAACACCAGCAGCTACTTATGATGACGTGAAAAAAGTTTTAGATGACCAACTTAGCAAATAGTTTTTTCAACTTTTTAGAAAAGTTTAGCAAAAAAAATGAGACCTCTGGTCTCATTTTTTGTTGTCTTTGATTGCAAATGCAGGATAGTTAAAGGTGCAGAATGTTTTTTTGTTTAAAATTACATTGTGATATATGTAGGTCTGCATATCACTATTGACAACAATGTTTAGTTTGTTATCATTAGTTTAATATTATGCAAAAACAATTTCAAAAATCTTTATCATTTCTCTTTTTTTGGTTTACCGACTTCCAAGGCCGGTTTGTTTTTGCGAGGTGTGAAAGGCTCTCGAGCTAAATCAGAATTCGCAATAAGAAGCCGACCTTAGCTGGTCGGTTTTTTGTTTCTCTTGAAAACATCGTTCTTTTAAAATCTTTTGACAATGGGAATTTCCAGCAACTTAAATCAAAAAAGGATGTTTAGCATGAATACTAGGCAATTATTTGACGAGATTGAAGCACGAAGGAAAGAAAAAACCAAAATAAGAAATTTGGTTAATGATTTCTGCTTTAGTGAGTATGGAATTGAGAATTTTTTTGCAATTGCTGATAAATATTTTAGTGGCAGAAATTTTTTCACTTTGTGTTTGGCAAGACAGGTGCCATGTCAGAATATAGAGCATTTTGCGATTAATCTTTTAGCTGATTTTTTATCGATAAATGGGCTTAATACGAGGGCTATGTCGATGGCGTTTACCAGGGATTCTTATGTTTCAAGCAACGAATACAAGGCATCCTTGATTAAAATTCCATATCTATTTAGGTCGCAAAAAAATAAGCGACTCTTCATAAATAAGGAACATATTCTAGCTGGACATCAGAGAGTTGACATTGATGGAAAAGTCCTAGATATATTGGAAACTTGCGATGGAATGAAGCTTGTTGATTTTCATTATGCTATGCGTAGAAAAAGTTTTGGTGAAAATGATCATCTTGTTGATTGTTCATCTTTACTGAGGGAACTTGCAAGTCAATCGGTGATTAGCAGGAGCAGAAATATGCCAAAACATGTTTTCGTGAGATCCGGACTTAAGGATAGAAAAGTAAATTCATGGGAGGCTGACTTTTCATCTGATTTGCAGGATCCGAGGCCACAGGCTGATTGGTACTATTTTTTGTATCTGTTGTTATTTTTGGATGGTTCGCATGCCTTAGCTTCAACAGTTGATGAAGATCCAAAAGTCATAGCCTGGTTTTCTACAAACATAAAAAAGATAAAGGAGATTTGTGGATTCGAGCCATTGCTAATTGATACTCCGCTCAGGGTTCAGGTGGAGGATTTTTCATCCAAGCTTAATGAGTTTCCAAATTGGGCTATTGAAGATAGGAACTGGGCAAGGAGAATCTCATTGTCAGGGAAAAATACAAGCAACGCCTTGTATGATGTGACGGAGCATATAGCGCAACAGCTTATCTCTTTAGCATAGTTTCTTGCATTTAACACTCTATTTAGCGGATAATGCTAAATAGAGTGTTATACTTTTAAAAAATATCACTAAAACTTATGAAAAATACATTTAATTATTTTTACTGTATAAATAAGATTATAAATTGTTCTCCGAGACAGCTGGAAGGTGAAAAGAGGACTAAAGATGTCCTAAAAGAAATCCTTGAAGCTAATGGTTTGTTGTATTTTGACCAAAAATTTTCACTAAACATTCCCAGAATAAACAAGGCATATTTGAAAGTAGACGGAGTACAATTGGAAGACATTCAAGGTTGTAGTTTTGTGGGTGGAAAAATTATAGGAAAAGAAAATATCCTAAGTTCCTTGATTCCATCCGCACATTTCATTGATAAGGAAAATATTAATTTCAATCCAATGTGTGAGGGTGTTTCAGTTGGCAATCATTATTTTGCACCAGCGATAGCTCTAGGTCATGACGGCTTGCAGAAAGTTTTAAATGGGAAGAAAATTCAAGGAGAGGTGAAAGTTGAAAAGATAAAGCACAGCGCGGTTAATATTTTAGTAGGCAATAGAAAGAATCCAAAGGTTATTTGCTTTGCTCATTATGATAGTATTAATATGGGTGCGATAGACAATGCATCTGGAGTTGCTCTGATTTTGAAAATTGCCATAAAAGAAAAAATATTATTAGAAGATGTGTTGTTGGTATTTTCCGCAGCTGAAGAATTGTCATTTGATTATCCAGTTTATTGGGGTCAAGGCTTTAGGGTTTTCGAAAAACAATATCTTAAAATAATGCAAAAGGCTAAGAAAATAATTGTTGTGGACTGTGTTGGGAATGGAAAGGCCGTTTGTATTTCCGAGGAGAAATTTTTAAGACTTGGTTTTCCGATCCTTAATATTATGACTCTGAGCAAAAAAATAATTCTCATCTCAGCTGATTATACTAAACTTATGACTGTTTATCACAGTAATCTTGATGATGGTAGGACTATGACAGAAAAGCACATGGATAGCGCCTATAAATTGCTCAAGCAGCAGATGTTAATGAATATCTAGAGGGTTCAGAATTGGCAGTGTGTCAGATTTAGTAAAATATGCTAAAATGAAAAGAGTTAAAACGATAAAGCTTCAGAAAAACAAAAATGAAACTAAACAAAGATACATTTGAAATAATCTTTTTTGCCCGTGGGGGACAAGGAGCTAAGACTGCTTCTGAACTCGTGGCGCATGCGGCTGTCAATGAAGGAAAATTTGTGAAAGCTTTTCCTTTTTTTGGTCCAGAAAGGTCAGGCGCTCCTACTAAGATGTTTTTGCGCATTTCTGACAAGCCGCTTCGAACGCAAGAGCCAGTCACGGATCCTGACGCGGTTGTGATTATGGACGAAACTGTTATTGGAAGTCAGGATGTTGCAAAAAATCTTGATCGGCACGAAGTTTTGATTATAAATTCAAAAAGGGATAGTGAGGAAATCAGAAAAGACGTGCCACATTTCAAGGGAAAAATTTATGCGATTGATGCAAATGGGCTGGCAAGTCAAACAACCGGGAGCTCAAATCCAAATATGGTTTTAGTTGGACAATTGATTAAGATTACTGAGGTTGTTTCTCTGGAAAGTGCAGCGGAAGTTTTTCGCGGTGTATTTTTGGAAAAAATAGGCAAGGAATTGACAGAAAAAAATATTCAGGCAATGGAGGCTGGGTTTGATGAACTCTAAAAACTTAACGGATAGAAACGGATTGATTACGGATTGACACATATCACGGATATCCGTGCTCCGTGAAAATCAGTCATAAATTCGTGAAAATTAGTACCAATATGGAAAAAGGAGCAATTATAAATCATGACCAAACTAAGGCGCCAAAAACAGGAGATTGGCGCTATATGAAGCCCGAAGTAGATGCTTCAAAGTGCATCGGATGCAGCACTTGTGTGCCACATTGTCCTGAGGCTGTTATGGAAATGCGAAAGCGTAGTGAGGCAGAAGTTGAAATTAGTGGCAAATTTGCAAAAGAAAAAGACTTAGCAGTGATTGA
Source organism: uncultured bacterium (assembly GCA_903885965.1). Taxonomy (GTDB): domain Bacteria; phylum Patescibacteriota; class Minisyncoccia; order Moranbacterales; family GWC2-37-73; genus CAIPMZ01. Next base: position 63,575 of record CAISKQ010000060.1, on the reverse strand, counting down.
TTATGAATATTGCAAGGGTTGCGGAGTTTGCGCACAAGTCTGTCCAGTGAAAGCGATAATTATGAAAAAATAATATTATGTCTAATAAGAAAAACAAAAATATTAAAGCATTGACTGGCGGCTATGCGGTTGCTGAAGCCTGGAGGCAAATTCGACCGGATGTGATGGCGGTTTATCCAATCACTCCCCAAACCACTATTATTGAAACTTATGCGAAAATGAAAGCTGACGGTCTGGTTGAGGCTGAGATTGTGCAGGTGGAATCTGAGCATAGTGCAATGAGCGCAACAATTGGCGCGTCTGCTGCAGGAGCGCGGGCCGTAACCGCTTCAAGTTCACAAGGAATCTTATACATGGCTGAAACATTGCCGGTGGTCAGCGGGCTGGGCTTGCCAATCGTGATGAGCGTCAGCTCTCGAGCGCTCAGCGCACCGCTGAACATCCACGGCGAACATGGCGACGTGATGGCGGTGCGAGATTTGGGTTGGGTGCAGATTTTTGCCGAGCAGGTGCAGGACGCTTATGATGACACAATTATTGCGATTAAGCTTGCTGAGGAAATTGGCGCTCCTGTGATGCCAATCATGGATGGCTTTCACACTTCCCACACTACCGAAAGAATTGAAATTTTGGATGATCAAGTTGTGAAAGAGTTTGTGGGCGAGAGGAAAGTGCAGCAATCGCTGACTGATTTTGAGAATCCGACAACTTTTGGAACCCTGGCGCTGCAAAACACTTTTTTTGAATTCAAGCTTGATCAAGAAAAAGTGATGCAAAAAGCTAAGCTTGCTTACAAAAAAATTTGCGGAGAATTTTTCAAAATTTCAGGCAGAAAATATGAAATGTTCGAGCAATATCATTTGCAAGATGCGACGAGCGTGATTGTGATCATGGGTGCCACTGGTGGGACAGCCAAGGATGTTGTCGATGCACTTCGCATGAGTGGGAAAAAAGTCGGCCTGCTTAGCGTGAAGATGTTTAGGCCTTTTCCATACGCAGAAATTGGTGCAGTTTTGTCCCACATTCCAAAAATTGCTGTTTTGGATCGCGCAATTTCCTTCGGGGCATATCCTCCGCTCTATCAAGATATTGTGAGCAGCCTTTATCACAGCTCAAGTCGCAAGCCAGACCTTGCCAGTTATGTTTACGGTCTCGGCGGTCGCGACACGATGCAAAAGGACATTGAAAAAGTATTCAAGGATTTAGAAGATGGGGAGATTGATAATAAGGTTAAATACCTAGTGTAAAACGGATCTTCACGAATTTGTGACGAATGTTCACGAATCACGGATTCATATTTTATGAGCGAGGATGGTCTATTGGAAAAAGAATTATCATACAAAGTGCGAGGATGTTTTTATAATGTTGCAAATAAATACGGAAAGGGATTAAAAGAAATTATTTATCAAAAAGCCCTAGAAGAAGAATTGGAAAAAGAGAATTTAAAATTTGAAAGTCAAAAAAGAATCGATATTTATTCATTGGAAACAGGAAAAAAATTAGGCACATATGTCCCAGATATTTTGGTGGAAGATAAAATAATAGTAGAAATTAAAGCGACTAGCTTCACGAGAGTCGATGATATTAATCAGCAAAGATCTTATTTAAAAGCTAGTAAATATGAAATTGGTTATTTGGTTAATTTTTGTACTCAAGAATTAGAAATAAAAAGATCTATTTGCACAAATGATAGAAAACCATTCATATCTAAACTAAAATTAAATCTATAATCTGTGTGAATTTGTGATCTGTGACGATCCGTAATTAATTCGTTCTAATCCGTATTATATATGAATAAAGATCTTACCAAAAAATTCTCTTCTGGTCATGCTACTTGCGCGGGTTGTGGAATTCCGGCGATTGTGCGGACTGTGCTGGGGGCAACCGATGAGCAAGTGATTGTTTCAAACGCAACTGGTTGTCTTGAAGTGACAACAACGATTTATCCATCAACTTCTTGGAAAGTGCCATATATTCACAGTGTTTTTGGCAATGCGGCAGCCACCGCGGCCGGGATTGATGCGGCGCAAAAAGCTTTGGAAAAATCCGGAAAGTTAAAAAATCCTGCCAAGATAATCGCTTTTGGTGGCGACGGTGGAACTTATGACATTGGCCTGCAAGCGCTTTCTGGTGCTCTCGAACGCGGACATGATTTTTTGTATGTTTGCTATGACAATGAAGGCTACATGAACACTGGAGGACAGCGTAGTGGCGCAACCCCATATGGCGCCAACACTGAAACGGCTCCAGTTGGCAGTCAGTCATTTGGCAAAACTCAGCAACGCAAAGATTTGATGGAAATTGTCAAAGCCCATGGGATCAAATATTTGGCCCAAGCTAATGTTGCTTATCTGCCAGACCTGAAACGCAAAGCTCAAAAAGCTTTAAACACTCCAGGTCCATCCTTTTTGTTGGTTTTGCAACCTTGCACGCAAATTTGGAAATTTCCAACTTCGGAGTATGTTGCAATTGGAAAACTTGCCACTGAAACTAATTTTTGGCCGCTTTTTGAAATAGAAGATGGAAAATATATCATCAATAATATTGTGAAGGAGCCAAAGCCGATTGAAGAATTCCTGAAAACCCAAGGACGCTTTAAACATCTCTTTAAAGAAAAAAATCTTGAGGTGATTAAAGAAATTCAAAAGACGGTTAATGAAAATTTCGAAAAGCTTGCCAAAAGGGCTCAAATTAGCTAAAATAAATAATTTCATACTGCATATGAGTGGAAATGTATTTGAAAATATAAACAATAATCCTGACGTTGTGAAAAGTGATGTTGAGTATGCGCTAGATTTTTTTGATGATGAATATGAAGACAAGAATGAGTACAATAAGTATGGAAGAGAATGGTTGGGTGTGGATGAGAGTTTTTTAATTGCTGAGCAATATGAATGTTTTGATCCAGCAGAAGAATTAAAGAAAATAAATAATTTTACCAAAGACGAGCGTAAAGAACTTTCCCAGGAGGAATATTTAACAGAAAAATCACGAAGGATTGTTGAATATAAAAAAAGATTTATTGAACAGTTTGTCAAAATTTCACAATTAAATTGTTATTTGGAGGATATCTTACTTCAAGAGAATGACCAGCTTAAGTTTGGTGAAAAAGTAGAAACATTGAAAGAAAATATCATTGCTTATTCAGCGGGCTTGCAACTGAGCCCAGCTCAGATTCAAGGGTATGGTATTTTCTTGAGGCACCTTTGTGATCGGAATAAAACAATGGACTCAATACAGGGGACGCTAATTCCTGGAGAGGATGACGAAGAATTATTTCTAAAATTATTCAACGGAGAACCGTGTGGGAAGGTGCATATTGATAGAGGGGCTACTTCTTTTCTTGTGGAATGTGAGGACATTAGAGATTATGCAAAAGCCTATAACGCATCAGAGGAGGTGGCAGAGAAAAGTGAAGGATTTGCAAGGGGCGAAAAAATTGGAATTAATAATAAAGGTGGCGAGCTATCTGATGATCAAAAAAAAATAATTAGGATTCATGAAGAGAGGCACACGCTAAAGAGCCTGTTGGATGAAACAGTTAAAGCGGTTATGGCGAATTCTCCAAAAGCTTTTCAATATTTTTGTGTAGAAGTTAATATTATTAACACTGGATTTATTGCCGATAAGAGAATAAGAGACGAAATATTTGCGTACTTGAAAGACGAAACCCCTATTGATATAATCAGCGCTTATTTATTGGAAAGCCAGTCGGAGGGCGGGTTATATGATTATCTTGGAGCGGATGTGGCATTTTTTAGTGAATGGCATATTGAAAGTGAGGAAATACAACTCATAGATAAAGAGCGAAAACTCCATCAAAAAAGAATTTCTGATGGCTTAGCCTTGATAGAAAAAATGGAAAACTTTGGCATGCCAAGGAAGCAAATAATTTCTTTATTGGAATTTGAGATTTTAAGGGATTGGAAGAAGAAGATTGTCAGACTTGAAGACGAAGGATTTTTTTTAGAACTAAGAAAAGAAGCACTAGAGCGATATACAAAAATACTTAATTTGGCAGAGCGTGAGCAACATGTGCAAGGAATAGTAACTGAATCTAAAAACAAAAAAAGAGCACTCCTGGGGTCTCATCGGAATGCAATAGCGAGTCAGATTGACCATGATAAAATTGCACAAGCAGGTGAGCAAGTTGAAATTATTAAATTAAAAAAGTTCATACAAGAACTTTCGAAACCATTCCGTATTTAATGTGATGAAAAAACAAGTTAGTTTTTCATTATGTAGAAAGTATGATGTATAGACGTGGGAAGCGCATAGCTACTTTATACATCATACAAAATACATTATACAATTCTAATGCTTGCCAAAAGGGCTCAAATTAGCTAAGATTTGACATAATGGCTTGACAAAAAAAGTGGTGTGTGTATAATTAGATATATCTTTTGTTACATCAGATGATTAAAAAGTAATATATTTATATGCAAAGACATCTTGACCTCAAACTTAGTCGACATTTTGAAAAATACAAGCAAGTGCTTATCTTGCTTGGTTCAAGGCAGGTTGGAAAAACAACCTTGGTCAAAAAAATATTTCCGAAAGGATCCTATTTTTTGGTGGATAACGAGCCTATTAGAAAAATTCTTGAAACATATGACATTGAAACCTACAAAACGCTCATAAATGAAAAATCCAAAGAGATTATTATTGATGAAATTCATCTTTTGAGCAATCCTGGCAGGGCAGTGAAAATAATCTATGATCAATTAGATGGGATGAGAATTATAATTACAGGTTCGTCTTCTTTTCACATCAAAAACAAAACAGGGGAGAGTTTGGCTGGTAGAAAGATAGATTATAATATTTATCCGCTCACTTTTTCTGAATATTTGAATCAGAAAGGAATTGAAAAAGAGCTGAATTTCAATATTCTTGAAAAAATAATAGATGATAAAAAATACAAGCCCAGGGATCAGCTTTACAGGTTTGATTTGAAAAGTGTTCTTGATGGTGTGTTGGTTTATGGGCAATATCCGCATTTAATAGATAGTCCAAGCGATGAGAAATATCTTTTGAATTTCGTGGACAGTTTAATTTTCAAGGATATTTTGGAATTGGATTTGATTGAGGACAAGAAATTAGCCAAAGATTTGCTGAGGTTGCTGGCTTTTCAAATTGGAAATCTTATAAATTATTCAGAGCTAGCCAGTAGCTTAAAGGCTGATCAGCGGACAATTAAACGCTATATTGAAATTTTCGAGCAGAGTTTTATTTTGTTTCGGCTGTATCCATATTCAAAGAAAAAGCGGGATGAAATTTCAAAAGCAGCAAAGATATTTTTCTATGATACGGGCATCAGAAATGCCCTGATTGGTGATTTCTCTGATTTGGATTCGCGGACTGACAAGGGGGCTTTGTTCGAAAACTTCATTATTAGTGAATTGATAAAGCAAGATAGTTATTGTGATGCAAATTTGAAGTTTTATTATTGGCGAACAAAACAAGGCTCTGAAATTGATGTAGTTTTGGAAAAAAAGGGAGAAATCATTGGCGTGGAAGTGAAATACAAAAGAAGATCTGTCAATAAGGCTTTTAAAAATAGATACCCAGAGGCGAAAACGAGATTGATTACAGCGGATAATTTTTTCTAACTTTTTTCGAGCTTTTTTCATGCTTGCCAAAAGGGCTCAAATTAGCTAAAATTCTGTTATTCACCTCTGGTGAACCCGCACAGCGAAAGCGGGACATCCGAAAAGCCGTCCTAGCTCAGTTGGCAGAGCGACGCACTCGTAACGCGTAGGTCATCAGTTCGATTCTGATGGACGGCTCAGTTTAAAAATTATTTAAATTTATTTTTTATGAAAATAATCGAAAACAAAATTTCTGTGCAGGAACTTAATGAGATGGCTGGAAAAATGTTTGGCAATCTTGTCAAAGCTGTCGTGGATTTGGAAAAAGAAATCATGGCAGTTGATGGCGATCTGCATGCTGATGAGGAAGCGCTGCTTTTGGAAAAAGGGTCAGTGCAGAAAAATTTGTGGGGCATCAATCTTTATCCAGAAATGGAGGGAGAGGATTTTGTAGAATTTGATTCGATGATAAACTTACGTCCAGCTCAAGGAAATCGCAGTCGAGGAGTTGATGATTTGGAGTTGCAAAAGAAGATTATCGCAGTGGTTAATAAATTAGTCACCAAATAAATGGAATATCAGCACAAAAATTTGGCCAGCGGTCATTGGCAAGAGCTTTCTTTTTTTGAGCAAGTCGCCAACATTGGAAGCGAAATTGAAAGGACGATCAAATGGAAAAACAAAGGTAATACCCAGTATTCAAGCCTGGCTTTTGAGCGAGGTTTGGAGTTGTTGGATTTTACGATTGAAGACAAAAAAAACAAAAGTAGACTGCGCGAACTTTTACGTGTGCGGGAAGCTTTGGTTGATCATTTTGTTTTTGAAAATGAATATGGCTCAACCGACAAAAATTGGCAAAACTATTTTTTCGCCTTTAATTTCGCTGTTAGGGCGCATTTGTAAAAAAGAAAAAAGTTTTGTACTTTTGTAATTAATTTGTAATTTTGTAGGATTCACCCCGTTAAATAATTTTAAAAAATAGTAATTTTTTAAAATTAAGATTTGAGTGTAAACTTAAAATGGGTGGGGTGTATAATGATAAAAAATTAAAAGAATAAGTTTGTTTCTCTTTGAGAGACTCAAATCTTATTTAACAGGGTAAATGAAAACTTATATCTGTGAAATTTGTGGGGATGCGTATTTGGGAGAAGGCAAGCCGACAAGTTGTCCTTTTTGTGGCGCAAGGCAAGCTTTTATTAAAGAAGGCAAAGATGCTAAGCCAGTGACGGAAGTGAAAGATCAGTTGTCTGAGCTGACCAAGAAAAATTTGGAGGAAACTTTGCAATTAGAGATTGAGGCAAATGCAATTTATCTTTGCATGGCTGGTAAGATGGATTCATATGAGATTATGAAAATGTACAAACGCTTGGCGAAAGTTGAACTTGAACATGCAGTCATTTGCACCAAGATTTTGCAAATTCCAATGCCAGAAGTCAAGCCAGAACTTTGCAGCGACGCAGTTTTGGAAAATTTTCAAAAAACTTTGGAATTGGAAGATCACGCTGCCACGCTGTACGGCCAGTTTGCCAAAGAGGCAGTGGAAACGCATGTGAAGATTATGTTCACGGCGCTGAATCAGGTTGAAATTGATCATATCGCCCTGATTAAAAATTACCTTGCGTAATTTTTAACAGGAATTTTAAATTTTAAGTTTTAAATTTGAATTGAATTTTTAATTTCTAAATTTTAAAATTTAGATTTCACTTAAAATTTCAAATTTCAAATTTCAAATTGATGTACGTTTGGCTTTACACTTTAATATCTGTTTTCATCGTCAGCCTGCTTTCCTTGTTGGGGCTGATCGCTTTTCCGTTTGGAGAAGAAAAAATCAAGAAGTTTTTGATTTGGGCGGTGGCGTTTGCCGGGGGGACGCTTTTGGGCGATGCTTTTTTGCATTTGATTCCACAGGCGTACAAAAGTGGCTCGGGAGTTGGGATTGCCTTTTCCATTCTGGCTGGGATGCTAGCCTTTTTCGTTTTGGAAAAATTCATTCATTGGCACCACTGTCATGACATTGGTTGCCGCGAGCATAATGAGACTTTCTCCTATGTGATTATGATTGGCGATGGTGCGCATAATTTTATTGATGGTATGATTATTGCGGCCAGTTTCTTGGTGAGCGTGCCAATTGGAATTGCCACGACTTTGGCGGTGATTTTTCATGAAATTCCCCATGAAATTGGCGATTTTGCTTCAATGCTGTATGGCGGTTTTTCCAAGCGCAAAGCTTTGCTGTATAATTTTCTGGCTGGCATTGTAGCGATTTTCGGAGCGTTGCTGGTTTTGATTATCGGCGAAAGTTTTTCCAACACAACTTATTATCTGATTCCTTTTGCGGCGGGTGGCTTTATCTATGTTGCCAGCGCTGACATTATTCCCGAGCTTCACAAGTCTACCAAGGTATCACATTCTTTTTTGCAACTCCTGTTTATTATTGCAGGTATTGGTGTGATGTATGGATTGCTCATTCTCGAATGAGAAACTGATTTTCACGGATTTTTAACAGATATTCACAAATCACGGATTGTGAATGGAAATTTTTTTATTCGTGATTAGCGTCAGATCCGTAATTAATCCGTTTTAATCTGTTAGTTTATATGAAAGAAATTCTAGACAATCTTAATGCGATAAAAAATAAGCTCCCGCATTTGCGGGAATATCTTTGACTTAGCAGGAAAGTCGCAGAAAATATCATTGCTGGCTCAGCAGACTATGGAGACGGGCTTTTGGAATGATGCCCAAAAAGCAGCCAAAATTTCTAAAGATTTGGAGTTTTTGAAAAATGAAGTTAGTGAATTCGAAAATATTGAAAAGAGGGTTATTGATTTGATTGAACTGGCTCAGTTGTTTGAATCGCCTGAGAATCAAGAGCGTGGGGATGTTGAAGGGCAAATGCTTGAAATCCAAAAAGAATTTGAGGCCTTGGAGTTTAAAACGTTGCTAAGCGGGCAATATGACCGAAATGATGTCATTCTAGCGATTAGAAGCGGTGCTGGTGGCGTTGATGCCCAGGACTGGGCAGAAATGCTTATGCGGATGTATCTTCGCTGGGCGGAGAAAAATGGCTTCAAGACTTTGATTGTGGAGGAAACTCGCGGGGCTGAAGCTGGAATCAAAAGTGCTACGATTGAGATTGACGGAATGCACGCTTTCGGATATTTGCAAAGTGAGGCAGGCGTGCATCGCTTGGTGCGGCTTTCGCCTTTTAACTCGGACAATTTGCGTCAAACATCTTTTGCAATTGTGGAAGTTTTGCCAATCATTGAAGATATTGCTGAGGTAGTCATTAATCCGCAGGATCTGTTGATTGACACCTATCGAGCATCGGGAGCTGGTGGTCAACATGTTAACACCACAGATAGTGCAGTGCGCATTACCCACTTGCCAACAGGACTCGTGGTAACTTGTCAAAGTGAGCGTAGCCAACTTCAAAATAGACAGCAAGCCATGAAAGTTTTGAAAGCTAGAATTCACAAGCAGTTTTTGCAGGAGCAGGAGATGGAAAAGCAAAAACTTCGAGGAGAATATAAAAGCGTCGAATGGGGAAGTCAGATAAGGTCGTATGTTGTTCATCCGTACAAGATGGTAAAGGATCATCGCACGAAATTTGAAACGAGCGATGCTGAAAAAGTTTTGGATGGTGAGCTTGAGGGATTCATGCAGGCATATTTGCACTTTCGCGCAAACTTAAAATAGTGTATAATAAAAAAGTAGCTAAAATAATGTGTCATAGTTAAGACAATCTGTCATCCTGAACTTGTTTCAGGATCTTCGTTAAAGTAAGTATGGCAAATTAAAGATAGCAGATGCTGAAACGAGTTCAGCATGACAAGTGAATTTTTAAGTCAAAATAAAAAAATGTTAAAGTTTGAAAATGTTTCAAAAATTTATCCTGGAGATTTCGTTGCCTTGGAGGATATTAATTTAAAAATCGAGCAAGGAGAATTTGTTTCGATTGTTGGACATAGCGGTGCTGGAAAATCAACATTGCTCAAATTGCTTTATGCTGAGGAGCGGCCAACTTCGGGCATCGTATCTTTCAATGAACGTTCGCTAGATTCTATTAATCGCAAGCATTTACCGTTTTACAGGCGCAATGTCGGAACGGTTTTTCAAGATTTCAAATTGCTTCCACAAAAAACAGCTTATGAAAATGTTGCTTATGCGCTTGAAGTTGCCGGTGAACCTGATGAAGAGATAGCGCAAAGAGTTCCGGAGATTTTGGATATCGTTGGTATGAGTAATAAGATGGGGAAATATCCGCGTCAATTGTCAGGCGGCGAACAGCAGCGCGTTTGTATGGCGCGAGCGTTGGTTCACCATCCACTACTTATCATCGCTGATGAGCCAACTGGAAATCTTGATCCGATTTCAACTTGGGAAATTATTCAATTGTTGCTGAAAATAAACAGTCTCGGAACGACAATTTTGCTTGCCACTCATAATAAAGTTATTGTGGATAAATTAAGTAGGCGAGTGGTTGAGATTGAGGATGGAAAAGTTATTCGCGACAATGAAAAAGGGAAATATTCAAGCGTAAGAGTTGGTGCTCAATCTTTGCAGTAAAATAATTTATTGTTTTGTTATAAAGTTTTAAAACAAATATAGCTATGGAAATGAAAATCACAAAACTTCAAAGGACGTTCAAGGAAGGTCTTAATAATTTCTATCGTAACGGGTGGTTGAGTTTTGCGACTGTTAGCATCCTTGCTATCTCACTTTACATTATTAGCTCAACGGCTATTATTAGTGTTGCTTCTAGTATTGCGCTTAAAAACATTCAAGATAAGATCGATGTCAGAGTTTATTTTAATCCTGATGTTGAGGATAATAAAATACAAGAAATAAAAAATAAACTCGCCGAATATCAAGAAATAAAGGCTATTAACTTTGTCTCAAAGGATAGGGCTTTAGAACAATTCAAGATAGATAACGCTGAAAATCCAAAAATAAAAACAGCTCTGGATCAATTTGATGAGAATCCTCTTTTGTCATCATTAGTGATAAACGCTAAGAGTCCTGATCAATATGACATTATTGTTAGCGCGATAAGCGGTTCATCCTTTGCTGGCGAGGTTAGTTCTATTGATTATAAGCAAAACAAAGATGCAATCAATCGACTTATTACAATCATTAAGATTGTTGAGCAGGTCGGATTGACTTTAGGGATAGTTTTCATTTTCATTGGAGTGTTGATTACGTTCAATGCAATTCGGCTGACTATGTACGCTCACAAGCAAGAGTTTGAAATCATGCGATTAGTGGGAGCTTCAAATATCTATATTCGAATGCCGTTTATTTTTGAAGGAATTTTTTACGGTGTTTCATCCGCAGTTAGTGTGATTCTTGCTTTGTTTATTACTTCTAAGTTTTTAGCTCCAGTAACTCAGGGCAGTATTTCCGGGGGTGACGTTATGGATTTTTATCTCGGTCATTTCTTTGTTATTTTTGGACTGCTGCTTGTTTCGGGAATTGCCTTGGGAACAATCAGCGCCGCAATTGCAATTAGGAGATACCTAAAAATCTAAGAATTTTCAATTTCAAATTTTCAATTTTCATCAATGTCCGCCTTGTTGGCGGACTTTGTGATAGAAACACGATAGAAGCAGGGGAGTTGATTTTTTAAAAAATATTTGATACAATCATTTTTGTAGTCTTATATCAATTGGGAAGTAGCCAAGCGGTAAGGCAGCGGGTTCTGGTCCCGCCACCGGGGGTTCGAATCCCTCCTTCCCAACAAATGAGTATTTAAAACAGCACCATTATGGTGCCGTTTTAAATATCTTCTATTATGGGGATAAGGGATTCGAACCGACAGAAGCTAAGCAAGTTTACTTTCAGCAGAAAGTAAACGAAGAGTGCGTCGATGGATGCGAGGAATACGAGCATTCAGCGCTGTCGCGGACAAGGAGATTTTGAGCGACGGCGAAAAATCGACGCGAAAATCCTAGCGCTCCAACATTTCAAAAAAAACTTTTCAGTCAAAAAAGAGGCTTTTCTGAGCCTCTTTTTCGGTATTGACTAAGCATCACAAAAGTGCTATCATTTTTAATTGAGCAGGAAACCTTGCTCGAAAAATGTTCTTTCCAGAGTTAATAGTTCTATTGATTAGTTTTTATTTCATTCACTTAAATTATAAAGAGGTGCATTATGGCCCAAAAACCTGGAACTGGCCTTGGAGCTTCTTTGAGTAATGCTTTACTTCTTGAAGAGGAAAGAGCTAGATGTCTCGCTAATCTTGCGAGAAGCTTACTGGAAAAACTGGAGCATCCTTCACGAGCAATAGAGGAGGCTGTTATGAATGGTAGAAATTCAAATGGTAGTCCCGACATGGTTTGTGGTGGACGTAATGTTGACCCAAGGCCAGTGGAATTTGGGGGAGAAAGGCAAGAAGTTAAACCTCCTGAGGCTCAAATAATTAATATCTCTGAGCTATTTAAATATAATGAGGATGTTAGCGACTTTGCAAGGAGTTTCACTAAAAAAGTAGATTAAAAAATCTCTATTCACTAACTTTATAATGGAGTTTCTCATGGCAGAAAAAACAGCATCCATGAAGCCCGTATTAAGATACAGGACTAAGGTATTTTTTGTGGGAGAGGAAAACCACAAGGGCTATTGTTACGGTCTTGGTTGTCCTGACTTTTCCAGATGTAGGGTGCCCTGGAAAAGGCTGCATTATTCAATCCTTGATGAATGGGGATACGGAGACTGATGAGTATATGTAAAACTTGACAGAATTACAGTCCGCCAATATATCAAATCATAGAATTTGATTGAGGTGGGCTGTTTTAATTTTCTCAAAAAATCCCAAATATCCTCAGCTCTGGCTTATTTTTTAAATAGTTGCTATTATAGATAAAGTCCAATAAAAACATATCAAGAGGCGGTGTAGTCTAATCGGTTAAAACGCAGTCGTTCATTTGGCTGAATTGAAGGTTCGAATCCTATCCACCGCTACAAAATGTCGAATTAATTCGAATAATTACCCTGTCATGCTGAACTTTTTTCAGTATCTGCTTTCTTTATATCACGGCACTGTCTATTGAGAGGATCCTGAAATAAATTCAGGATGACATAGAATAATAGTGTAGAGTAAGTTAAGGTCAACTTAAAATGTCAAATCTACAAATCTAAAAATACAAAGGCAACTCTATGAATTCAAAGACTTATCAAAAAACAATCAAAGAGACTTCCAAGAAACTGAATGAGTATTTTGCTGATTTTTGCCAGCAATATCCGCAATACGGCTTTTTGAAAAATGATTACACAAAGAAAAATGTGCATCTTAATGGTATTCAATTTCAGGCTGGATTTATAAGTGGTCCAAATGATAATTGGGAGCAATATATCGAAATAGCTGTCATTATTGAATTGGTGATGATTTGGGCTTACAAAACAAAATGGATTCTGGACAGAAAGCAAGATGTCTGGGAAAAGGAGGCTGTTTTAATGGAAACTGTTTTGCAGCATGATTTGGTTTTGTCTTGCATTAATGATTTGTTCAATGCATATTTGAAAAAAGATTTGTTGTACATCGACAAGATTCGAGGCTTGGTGGATGAGCTGATGGGAAAACTTTCCTATGGTTTTTGGTTGGAAAGAGAGAAATTGAATGTGAATTTTTCGTCCTTAGATGATATAATCTTTAATTGGGATAAGGTTTACGTGGAGCGCAATACAAGTCTTAATCTGGTTTATGACTACACACCATTGATTGGTTTTGCACTTTCTTGTGGAAACTTTGATATCATTGAGAATTATGTTTTTGAGATTCCAAGCAATCTTCGTTTTTCAAATGCTAGCCAGATGATTAGTGATCTTGGTGATTTTGGGCAAAATATTGATAAAAGCGGTAAATCCAATCAAGATATTTTTTCGGATATTAAAAATGGAGTTGTTACATTTCCAGTGCGCAGTTTAATTGAAGAAAAGATAGTTCAAAAGGCACTTACAAATCCGAAGGAAATAAAGAATTTATCTTGGCAGAAAAAGGTGCTGGAGCTTATTTCAGAAAGAGAAATAAATAAAGAGGCAATCAAAATTGCAGCTCAGAGTTTTGATGCACACAAAAATTTCTTTGAATCACATTTGGAGAAACCAAACCCAATGTTGATGCGAGTTTTTGGAATGTTGATTAATAACAAATACTTTGATCAAAGAATTGTCTTTCAAGAAAGTCCGGTACTTCGAAACAGGGTTGTGCTTTGTGATGTACATGGAAAAGAAAAAGGCACTGAGGACAAATTGCGAGCACATCGAGAGGGTAAGTTGCACAAAGCTTTTTCAATTTTTATTTATAATGAAAAGGGGCAGCATTTGATTCAAAAGGGATCCGATGAAAAATATCATTCAGTTGGTCTTTGGTCCAACACTTGTTCCGGACACAGCGTCTCAGGGGAGAAGCTTCTTGTCACAGCTCAAAAAAGGCTTAAGGAGGAGATGGGAATTGAAACTAAGCTTCAAAAGAAATTTAGCTTTGTCTGCAAATTTGAAGCAGAAAATAGTTTCATTGAAAATGAATATACTACCGTGTTGATTGGCAAATACGACGATGAAATTTATGTAGATCAGGATCAGGCGCAAAACCTGAAATGGGTCAATATTGATGAGCTGATAGCGGATATAATTGAACAGCCAGATCAGTATTGCCAGGGTCTCAAAATTATACTTCAACGAATGGGATACAGTTTATCAAAAAAAGTAGTCAAGACTATCAAGGTTGACTTGGCAGAATAAGTTTTTAATGAATGAAATTATGGAAGAAAAAATAGTCTATCCGATTAGAATTAATCGTTATCTCGCACTTAACAATTATTGCAGTAGGCGAGAAGCAGATGAATATATCACCAAAGGCTTGGTGGTTGTTAATGGAAAAAAAGCTAAAATTGGTGATAAGGTTTTCGAGAAAGATAAAGTTGAGCTTAATGTGAAAGAAAAAGGCGTATTGAAAAAATATGTTTATTATGCTTATCATAAAGCACGCGGAATTGTGACGCACTCACCGAAAGATGGGCAAAAAAGTATTGCTAACGTGGTTAAAGTTGCCGATGATGTTTTCCCGGTTGGCAGATTGGACAAAAATTCGCGTGGTCTTATTATCCTCAGCAATGATGGACGTATTACGGATAAATTACTTAACCCGGACAGGGAGCATGAAAAAGAATACGTAGTTAGCGTGAATAAGCCAATAACAAATATTTTTTTGAAAGTTATGCGCCAAGGGGTACAGCTTGAAGATTTTAAAACTCGCCCTGCAATTGTTGAGAAAAAAGATGAGCTTACTTTTCATATTACCTTGACAGAGGGAAAAAAGCATCAGATTCGGCGTATGACCACAGCACTTGGTTGGGAAGTGGTTGATTTGAAAAGAATTAGAATTATGAATGTCAATCTTGGCAGGCTTCGAATCGGTCAATTGCGAGCACTTGGAGAAGATGAAGTGAAGACTTTATTGGAAAGCTTAGGGATATAATAGCTTTTTAAGCTTTAGCTTCTTAGCTTTTTAGTAAATACGGAACACGAAATTTTTGTATTTTTGCCCGCCTGCAAAGCTTCGCGTAGCGAAGCGGGCAGGTATTTAATTTTGTAATTTCGTAGGTTTATGAAAATTGCAATTCACGCCGCAGATCTTGACCATGAGCGTATTGATGGTACAAGGGTATATATCTTAAATATGCTGAAAAATTTTGGGAACCTTGATCAGCAGGATTCTTTTGATATATATCATAGGGGTGCTTTTAATCCGCATTTGACTCCACCAAATTTTTCAAATTATTTTTTCAAAAAAATCCCTTTTCCACGATTTTGGACACAAACTCGTTTTGCTTGGCAAGTTTTCTGTGATAAACCGCAGGTGCTTTGGATGCCGGTGCATAATATTCCCAAATTTCGACGAAAGACACTTAAGGTTGTCGTGACTATCCATGATCTGGCTTTCAAGATTTTTCCGGAGTATTTTCCAGAGAAAGAATTAGCCAAGCTTAATAGTCTTAGTGATTATGCGGTTTTGAACGCCGATGGTATAATTGCTATTTCTCAAGCGACCAAAAATGACATCTTGAAGTTTTATCCAACTGTTAAAGCGGAAAATATTAGAGTTATCCATCACGGTTTTGACTCCCAACTTTTTAACCAGAATTTTTCTGATAGTCAATCGGAAAAAATCTTAAAAAGCTATAAGCTAAAAGCTAAAAACTATCTTTTGTATGTTGGGGCTATTCAACCGCGCAAAAATTTAATTGTGCTGATTGAGGCTTTTGAAAAAATAAAAGCAAGCTATCCTGAGATGAAATTAGTGTTTGCCGGCGCCCCTGCTTGGAATTTTCAAGAAACCTTGCAAAGAATAAAGACCAGCGCTTTTGCTGGCGATATCATTGTTACTGGCAGGGTTCCTTTTGCTCAATTGCCAATTTTATATCGAAGCGCATCAATCTTTGTTTTTCCAACTTTATATGAAGGATTCGGTATTCCTGCACTAGAGGCGATGGCTTGCGGGGTTCCTGCTATCTTGGCAAAAAATTCGAGTCTTCCTGAAGTAGGAAGTTGCGCTGCACGCTATTTTGACGGCGGCAGCAGTAATCAGCTAGCACAATGCATCGAGAGTGTATTAGGTGATAAGATATTGACTCAACAAATGATTCAAGCTGGATTGAATCAGGCCAGCAAATTTTCCTGGAAAAAATGCGCGCAAGAAACGCTGAATTTTATAAGAGAAATATAAGGTTGCCCCATGGTTACTTTCTTTCTAAGAATAGTAGATGATAAAAAAGAATAAAAACAAAAAGGGTAAGAACTGTAATAATGATGTTTTCCCAGAATGCAAAACGCAAGAGGGAATTTCCAATCAGTAGGAATGAGACAGTGATTAAGATTGGCAGGAGCTTACTTTTATTCAATCTAGTTTTGGCGTAAGTTAAATCTAATTTCTTTCCGATTAGAACAATTCCTATGAGTGTGGCAATTACAATGATTGCCAATTTTGCTAGGCTCAAATGAGCTGTTGCGATTCCTGGAAGCAATCCTTCCGCGATTAAAATCATAGTGAATGAGAAAAGCAGTATAAACAGCGAATCGTGCAGGAGTTTATATATCAAGGTTAAAAAATTTCTACTCGAGATAATTTTTTTTGTGGACTTTGTCAGCCGGTAAAACAGGTTTGGATGATGGTTAGTTTTGGACATAATTGTTTTGGAGACGATTTTTAATAATAGAAAGGGATGTTAGGGTATTTGATTGAGTCAATTGAGTATAAAATGTCACATTAGTTGATACTACTTTAACATCGTTTCCGAAAGTTACATCAAATTGGTAATCATTGCCAGGAAAGCCATAAATGTCATTTAAGTTGAACTGGCAAGCGATGGTGTGAAAGGTCAGTGGAGCCGTTTCTAATTTGCAAGAGACATTTTTTGTAATGCTTTGAGAGTCAATTAATACTGGAGAAACCTTGGTATATGTCTTGGCGACAGCTTCATTTTCGATTGGATGTTTCAGTCCATCGCTAATCATAAAATATTTATTTTTATTTTTGTCATAAAAAATAGTTCCGATTGGATGGGGCTGATCGACTGTGAATTGTTTTTGCCTCTTGTAGACGTTTATTTCCGCAGGAGTTAGCGGGAGGACATTATTCCAGTCAAACCCCATAGCTACAAACGTTGCAGCGTCAGCAATTGGATAGCTGTTACCCTGACTAAGGATGAAAACTGACTGATCAGAGGAGGCAAGTGTTCCATCAACAAAACCGATAAAATTTTCTGAAACACTTCTGCCACTCAGAAAGTCTTCGTTTTTTGGAATCGCTTGAGTTGAATCATACCTAGAAAGAAAGGCTTTGTCATTAATAAAAGGGATGAGTTGCTGATTTTCAAATTGATAATATTGATTGCCAACGACAATGAGTGTATCGTCGGGATAACTTGTTGCATTTAAAATATTGTCACCAGGAGGATTTAATTTAAGGTCTTCTTGGGAGACTCTTAAAAAAGATGTCCTAGAATATCCGAGTTGATCAAGGGCTGCTCCGGAAACAAATTGACGTGTTTTTCCTCCAGAAATTATGTAATAAGTTCCATTGATGCTCAGGAGGGAGCCATTGGCAAAGCCAAGTGGTGCTCCCTCTGGGTAGAAGAAGGCGCTGTAGGATTTACGAGCTTTAACGGTTGCTTTTTCTGGTGTTTTTGAATCATTGGACAGCACGAAGCTTAATTTGGCATCCTTGAAATTTCCAATAGGGTTAGCATTAAAGGAGAGAATGTCACTGGCTTTGATTGATCCGTTTTTAGCAGGATTTTGAGTGGTTGTTCGCATTGAAACCAATGTATTTTTAAGCGAATTTGCGTTACCGAAGGAATAGTCCAGTGATATCTCAGGAAACAATATCTGGTAGCCAACGAAAAGGGCCGCCAATAGAAAAAATAAATACAAAAAAATCCTTGAGACTATGTAAATTCTTTTCCATTTCTTTTGAAGCGTCATTTTATGTGTTAGATTGATCATATTTTTAGTAGTAATTAGCTAGTGAAGTAAATAATCTATTTCAGTGTATTATTGTTTTGTTTCCGAGTGCGCGATAACTTATACTAATTTAACTAAATCTATACTATCATCAAATGTCATCCTGAACTTGTTTCAGGATCTCTAACGCACCAAACTGACTGAAATAAAGTGAGTAGATACTGAAACAAGTTCAGTATGACACGAGAAGAATATAGCAGTAATTAAGTTAATTCGGTATTATTTTGAAACTTTGAAAATTGTCCCATGTGAGATGATTGATCTTTTTTCTGGAAAACTATTTTTTGAATTAGTAAACTCCTGATCCAAGCCTAGTCTGGAAGTTGAAAGGGTATATTGACCATCTGGAGTTAGTAGCTTTGCAATGGCGCTATTTTCATAATAAGTAATTTTGCTGTCTGGGGCAATGAGATAAACATTATCAAAGGACTTCAATTCAATCTTGGTAAGATCTTCGATGTTAAAAAAGTAAGCAGTATTTTTTCCATAAAGAAAGTTCATTGGCCCAGAAATCATCGACCAGCCATCATCGGTTGTTAATCGATCAATTAAAACCAAATCATTTGAAGAAAAGCGTTTGCTTAGCTGTTGAGTTTGTGGTAGTAGATTTTCATTTTCAGAAAAAGTTACAAAGTTTAGAAATGCCGGCATATTTCCAGCGATAAGAAAAAGCGCAACGATTGATGGTAATACTCTCAACGCCAAGTTTCTTTTTGTTGAAATTAAGTATTCTTGCCAGTCATCAAGAATCAGCGCACAATAAAAAATTGTGCCAGGAAGAACTGAAAATGCAAATCTTCTTAGCATCCAGGGATGGTCAGCTGAGATGTGTGAGTTTAAAAGATAAATCAGGGTTGGCGCCACTATGAGGAAAGGAATGAGTTTAGGGATATTTTTTTTGGTCGCATAAAAAATACAAGCAACTGCGGATAGGACAAAAAAACTAAGCATGCCATAGAGGTAGAAAACTTTAAGCATATAAAAATTTGAAACAGCCGGGTCGCCTACTGTTCCTAGCGATGTTGTTTGTGGAGGTGTGATGGGCGGAAGAACTGCCTTGACTATCTCTTTATAAAAATTGATGTCCCAAGTGGCATTGGCAATTAAAATTGCAAAAAGAAAACCAAGGAAAATAAAGAATTTCCATCCGAGTGTATTTTTGAGATAGGTTCGAGTATTCTTATTAAATACAGTGATAGCTGCGCAAATCAGGAAAAAAGCGACGCCTTCAATACGGGTAAAGATGAGGAGAACAGAAGAAGATAGGAGCAGGAGAAGATTTAGTCTGTTTTGATTTCTCAAAAAAGAAATCGTGGCAAAGATGGAAAGCCAAACAAGTGGCAAGGCCATGTTTTCACTTAGGGTGTATTTTGGGAACCAAAAGACTGAAAGGGAAGTTGCCGCAAAAAGCAAAGAAATAATTGAGCCACGTATTGGCATAAATACTCTAGCTAGACTATAGAAAGTAAACAAAAATAAAAGTGACAAAACGGCATTGGCAATAGTAAGGCCCATTATTCCAAATATTCCATAAAAAGAAGCTAGCCAAGAGATGTAGACCAGTGGAAATTGCGTGATTAGCTCTCCACTACTTGTATAGAAAAAGCCCGGGAAATTCAGTGATCTTCCAGCACCGCGCAACTTGAAAAACGTATCCCCCGCAGGATTTGAAAATACAAGGCTATGGTTCTGCGCTAATCTGATAGCTGCTTCACTTATTGATCCTTGATCCCGACCGGAAAAAAGTGTCGGCGAAGTAAAAAAAGAAAGAGTGATGACAAAAATAAATATGCCGAGACTAATCAATGTCAATTCTCTTGAAAGTTTAAATGGTCCGTGTTTTTTGAATAAGTTAACACTTAATGCAATTGCCCCTGCAAGAAAAACAGCCCAAACAATCCAAGCATAAAAAAAACCAGTCAATGTGAGCAGAAAACCAACCCAACCAAAACCAAGCCAAAGCAGGCATTTTTTGGTTAGTAAATTATAATCTGATGCGGATATTTGTTGAGTATTCATTGTTTCAATTATACCTAGGTTTTTAAGATTTGCAAAGCATTTTTTCTTGGGGTAAAATAAAGGTATAATGAGTACGAGCCTACAAAATAAACTCTTTCAGGTTGAGACTTACTTTAAAACAAAAATTATAAAAAACAAAATATGCGACGTCCTATCTTTTTTCGTTGGTATTATAATGAAGGAATGCACCAGTCGCTGGAGATATACAAAAACGCTGTACTCTTCAGTTGGCGTTATTTTTCAATTAGTGAACTTTTTTTTACGCTGTTTTCTCCTTGGCATCGTGATATTGAAAATCGCAATTGGCGGGGGTGGCAACCCTTGCGCTCAGCTGAAATGCTGCTCGGAAATGTCTTTTCTCGTTTGATAGGTGCATTCGTACGTTTATGTGTGATTGCATTTGGTTTAGTTTTTTCTATCATTGTTTGTGCTGCTGGAATTGCGGTTATTTTGATTTGGATTTGCGCACCATTGTTAATCATTGGTTGGCCTATTTTGGCTTTGCAAGGAAATGTTAATCTAATGGTGTTAGGTGGATTGTTGACATGGATAATTATCGCGATTAGTTGCTATATTCAAGATACGCAGGCACCACTTGCCAATATGGACAAGGGCCAACTTATCAGCAGCCTTGCTTTTGAGAAAATTTGTGGTCGCCTGGGGTTATCACTCAAAAATTTTCCAGTTGAAATTTTGGATAATCAGGAAATGCTTGCTGAATTTTTAAGACTTCGCAGTATTTCGCAGGAAGAATATGCTCAAATAGTAGCGTGGGAACTTGAAAAAATGCAACACGAAAAAGACAGTGCAAAGTTTTGGACTTGGCAACAATTGAAAAAAATAATTCCAATCGGCATGCAATGGCGATATGGCTTTACGGTGAATTTGGACAGATATGCTCTGGATTTGTCAGCATCTGATTCAAGCGAATATGCTAATGTGGAGCTTGTTGGCAGGAAAAACGAAGAAGAGATTTTGAAGCTGATTCTGACTCGACCAGACCAAAATTGCGCCCTACTGGTTGGTGGTGCTGGTATAGGCAGAAAAACCCTGATTCATTCCTTAGCTCGAGAAATCAGAACTGGTCAGCAACAGGAGAGTTTGTTTCAAAATGTCAGAATAATGCTCTTGGATCTTAGCCGCGTAATTTCAGATGCAATAAATCGCAATCAAGATATTGAAAATCAGTTGCGAATAATTTTCTATGAAGCAGCTTGTGCGGGTAATGTTATTTTGGTGATAGAACATTTGGAAAACTATTTTGGAGGAGAAGGAAACATGCTGCATCCTGATGTGTCAGTTGCTTTGGTTGATTTTCTTGCCAAGCCTTCTTTTCGCTTGATTGCAACTGGGGCGCCGAATGAATATCACAAAATGATTGAAAAAAAGCAACAAGTAGCAAAATATTTTGAAGTAATAGAAATGAGTGAGCCGACTGAATCCGAAACAATTCAAATTATGCTCAAACAGCTTGAAAAATATGAGAAAAAAAGAGTCTTGTTTACGTATGAAGCACTCCGGGGAATTGTAGCAAGTTCATCTCGCAGTAATTGGAGCTCGCCCTTGCCTGAGCGCGCACTTGATTTAATGATGGATGTGCTGATGTTTTGGAACAAAAAAACGCAGCAGGAATTTGTAACCAAAAAAACAATTGACGAATATTTGTCGCTTAAGACTGGCATCAAGCAGGGAGAAATTGATAGTGTGGAACGCAAGAAACTTTTAAAGTTGGAAAGTGTTTTGCACAGACAAGTGATTGGACAAAAAGAAGCTGTTACGCAGGTGGCTGAGGCGCTACGAAGGTCTCGTAGTGGCATTGGTGATCAACAGAAACCAGTTGGAAGTTTTCTTTTTCTTGGTCCGACAGGTGTTGGAAAAACTGAAACAGCCAAAGCATTGGCAAAAGTATACTTTGGCGATGAAAAACACGTGATTCGCTTGGACATGAGCGAATTTCAATCGCCGAATTCCATCGATAGGCTTTTAGGTTCAAGTCAATTGAATCAGCAAGGCAGACTCGTGACTCAAATCAAAGATAATCCTTACTCTTTATTGCTGCTGGATGAAATTGAAAAAGCTTATCCGGATATTTTGGATATTTTTCTGCAAATTTTGGATGAAGGTTTTGTGACAGACGCCTTTGGCGAAAAAATAAATTTTCGCAATTGTTTGATTATCGCAACTTCAAACGCAGGCGCTGCGCTTATCAAGAAGATGGTTGAAAGCAAGGCTGGCGCTGAAGAAATCAAAAAGTCAGTCATTGACTGGACGGTGGAAGCCAATATTTTCAAAGTGGAATTTTTGAATCGTTTTGATGACGTAATCTTTTTTAGACCACTTAATCAACAGGAACTTGCCAACGTTGTGCGGCTTAAACTCGAGAATTTTGCTACTCGTCTGGATAAGGAAAAGAACATCCAGATTGATTTTGATGAAAACATTGTTGAAAAAATCATTCAAAATGGTTATAATCCTATTTTTGGAGCCAGATCCATCAATCGCTACATTGAAGACACTGTAGAAAATCTCGTTGCCAAAGAAATTATCGCTGGGCACGCACAAAATGGGGAAAGAATCACGATTGGACTATAGTCTAGGAATTTATTGAAATATAATGTACACTAGGGGTTATATGAAGAAGATATTGGTTATTGCCCCAACTCCGTTTTTTGCAGATAGGGGAACGCATATCAGAATACTCGAAGAGGCTTTAGCGCTAGAAAAACTGGGCCATCAGGTCACAATTGCAACCTATCACATTGGGAGCGAAATTGATTCAAGCGTTGAAACAAAAATATCCGTCAGAAGAATCAGGCGGCTTCTTTTTTGGTACAAAAAACTCGAGGCTGGTCCTGACTGGCAAAAGATTTTTTTGGATTTGATGCTTATTCGAAAAGTTTTCAATATTGCTCGAACTGAAAAACCAGACATCATCCATGCTCACCTTCATGAAGGAGTGTTGATTGGTTGGATTGTGAAAAGTTGTCTTTTTTGGCGAAAAATGAAATTAGTATCGGATTTTCATGGCAGTCTGACGAAAGAAATGGTCTCGCATAGCTATTTGCAAGCCGGCATGCTCAAAAAGATATTTAGTTTGATTGAAAAAATCATTGATAATCTTGGCGACGCAGCTATCACAAGTTCGGATGAGAATACGCAAGAAATTATTGATTTCAGAAAAGACAAGAATGTTGTTACTGTTTTGGATGGTGCGAACCAAGACCACCATAAAAATCTTCCAAGCAAAGAAAATCTTAAAAGAGAATTTGAGTTTCCGAGTGGTAAAATAATAGTGACCTACGCTGGGGCTATGGTTATGAATAAGGGCATTACCTATCTGCTGGAGGCAATTCCGTTGGTTCTTGCTAAAAATAAGGATATTTTTTTTGTTATCGCAGGTTTTCCAGTTGAAGGAGTTTCGCAATTTGTCGCTGAAAATAATTTGGCCAGTGACGTTCGTGTTGTTAGTCCGCTTAGCTATTTTGAAATGCCAAAGATTTTGCTGGCAAGTGACATCGGAGTTGATCCCAAGGATTCATCGATTCGTCAAGCAAGTGGAAAAATCCTGCAATATATGGCAGCAGGACTTCCTGTTGCATGCTTTGACCGTCATAACAACAGAACATATTTAGGGCAAGGTGGAGAATTTTCCAAGCAAGCTTGTGCACAAGGTTTGGCGCAGGCGATCCTTTCACTGGCTGCTAGCCAAGACAAAATGAGAGAAAAAGGAGAGATTAACAAGGTTCGAATTAAAGATTTTAGTTGGGAAATTTCAGCTAAGAAAATTGAAGCGATATATAATCAATAACTTTAAAACAAACAATGAAAACAGACAAACCAGGAACTTTTTTTACCAAGAAGAAAATCGTAATCTTTTCAATTCTTGCGGTTGTGATTGTTGGCGGATATTTTACTTTCACTTATTTGATGAAAAACAAACAACTTATTCTCAAAACTTCGCTTTCTGCACTTGGTAGCGTTTCGAAATTCTTGCCGATTCCACCAGATGAAAAAAAAGAAATTGAAGTTTTAAATAACATCGTTTCAGTTTTCACAAAAAACGATGACAAAGAAAAAACGTTATTGATTTTACTTCAAAACAACGCTGAACTTCGACCAGGTGGGGGATTTTTGGGTCAATATGCGATTGTGTCAATCAAAAACGGAACCGTTGTTTCAACCAAAGTTGAAGACGCGAACTTGCTTGACCAGCGAATCTCGGCAAAAGTCCAAACTCCATTTCCTTTCGAAAAAATGATGCAATTGCGAAATTGGAAATTCCGTGATTCAAATTTCTCACCAGATTTCCCGACTAACGTTGAAAAAGCAAAGTATTTTTTCCGTCTTGCTGGTGGAAACACGCAGCAATTCGATGGCGTGATTGCAGTAAACTCTCAGGTTTTTGATGATCTTTTTACGTTGACCGGTCCAATCACGATGCCAGGATATTCGGGGGAGTTTAACAGTGAAAATGCTTCAAGAAAATTGGAAGAAATTGTGGAGAAAGCATACATCATGAATCCAGAATTGGACACACAGAATCGGAAGGCGATTTTGAAAACTATGGCTCCAATTATGATACAAAAACTGCTTACGATTGGAAATGTGACAAAAATTGCAGATTTGTTTCACAATGAAATGAAAAATAGAGACGTGATGCTCAATTTCAACGATCAAGCCTTGCAACGAGCTGCCGCTAGCGTTCATTGGGATGGAACAGTTCCAAAAGATTGGGGCGGTGACTATCTCATGGCAGTTGATGCAAATATGGGTGCACTGAAAACCAACTTCTATATGCGTCAAGAGATAAATTATGATATTGATTTTACTCAACCAAAGCCAACCGTAACACTTAACCTCAAATATAAAAATACCGCGCCCGGTGGAGATTGGCGAACCAGTGATTATCATGCCTATCTGCGCGTCTATGTTCCGCAAGGTTCGACGTTTGTTTCCAATCATATGGTCAGTCGCATCACTACTGCAGATGAATTTAACAAAACATATTTCGGTTTCAAGGTTGATGTGGTGATGGGTACGCAGGTTGATGGTCAAATAGTGTACACCTTACCCGACACAATAACTTCGGATAACTATAGGTTGCTTATTCAAAAGCAATCTGGTGCAGGAAAGATTCCAGTAACCGTGCACGTCAAAATGAAGGATGGGAAGCAATATTCTCAACAGCAAACCTTGCTTAATGATTTGAATTTACAATATAATAATCAGTAATCAATTATCGGAAATAATTTCGAATTTTTTTAGGACTTTGGATTTTAGCATTAAAATGGTAATAATCAGTCATCGGTAATCAGTCATTAGACAATCCCATGCTTAAGGATGACTGATGACAAATGACCGATGACCCTTAGATAAGCTATAATTATTTAATGCGTTAATATAAAACTCAATTCGTTTTTTACTAAATCAATATGAAACTAATCTTCATCAAAATCGGAAAAGCGTTTACGGCGATTCAGCGAGAGGGAATTCTTGCGGGCGGAAGACGCGTGCTTCTCGCCTTCTTTTCGCTTTTTCGTTTTGTTGGCAAGGGTCAAATTCTTTTTGTGATTGGCGGAGTTGGCGACAGTGCTCGTTATCGAGCCCATCATGTCAGTGAAGAACTTGAATCAAAAGGCTTTAAATGTTCAATCACGGTTCAGGATAATCCGCTGATTCCCTCCTATGTCGACAAGTTTGATGTATTTATTTTTCACAGGGTTTTGTTTTCACCAAGTGTGAAAAAAATGATTGAGAAAATTAAGCAGCAAAAAAAGGAGATCATTTTTGAAACAGACGACCTGGTTTATGATCCGAAATATTTGGAGTATATGGATTATTTCAAAGTTATGAATCCGCTTGAAAAAAAACTTTATGAAAATGGAGTTGGTGGCGAAATTTTGGCTGATCCTTATGTGAAAGTTGCAACCACCAGCACAACTTTTTTGGCTGAAAAACTTGCCGGTCGTGGCAAGAAAGTTTTCCTGGTGCCAAATAAGCTTTCAAAGGCGGATATCGAAACGGCGAATGAAGTCATCAGTCATAAGTCATCAGTCATCAACAGAAATTCTGATAATATCCAGGAAACTAAAAAACTAAAGCCCAATAAGCTAAAAGCTAAGGAAGCTATTTCGATTGGCTATTTCTCCGGTGCGCCGAGTCACAACAAAGACTTCGCAACTGTCACTGATGCGCTGATGCAAATCATGGAAAAATATCCCAGCGTCGAATTGTTTCTTGCCGGACCTTTGGACATTGAAAGCAAATTGAACAAATATGGTGAAAGAATAAAAAAACTAGCACAAGTTCCTCGCAAGGAGCATTTTGCTAATATTGCAAATGTTGATATCAATATTGCTCCGCTTGAAATTGGAAATCCTTTTTGCGAATCTAAGTCGGAACTTAAATTTTTTGAAGCCGGAATCGTCAAAGTTCCAACACTGGCAGCTGCCACGCAAACATTCAAGGAAGCTATTGAAGACGGCGTAGATGGTTTTGTGGCAAATGGTACGCAAGAGTGGTTTGAAAAACTTGAAAAACTTGTTCTCGACAAAGATTTGCGAAAATCGATGGGAAAAAAAGCTCACGAAAAAGCGCTTGAAAGATATACCGTTGCAAATGCAAAGAATGAGGATTATTATGAATATTTGAGAACTAAGTTAAAAAAATAAGTAGCATATGTCCTATCTGACCCGTATGTCCTATAGATAGAACATATTTAAAATACATGAAAATTCTAATTACTGGTGGCGCCGGCTTCATCGGCAGCAATGTCACCAAAAAATTATTGCAGCGCGGAGACAGCGTAGTTTGCGTAGATGAATTTAATGATTATTATTCTCCTGAAATAAAGCAGCGTAACGTTGCGCAGTTTGCCGAAAATTCAAATTACACTCTTTATCGCGGAACAATTACAGATTACGAATTTTTGAAAGGTATTTTTGAAAAAGAGAAAATTCAAAGAGTTGTGCATGCGGCTGCTAGGGCTGGCGTGCGGCCAAGCATTGAAAATCCTTTTATCTATGAGGACACCAACGTGAAAGGCACGCTTAATTTGCTTCATCTTGCCAAGGAATTTGCTATTGAAAATTTTGTGCTCTTTAGCTCCTCTTCGGTCTATGGAAATTCTCCCAAAGTGCCATTTTGCGAAACAGACCCGGTGGATAATCCCATTTCACCCTATGCGGCCACCAAGAAGGCTACGGAGCTTCTGGGCTACACTTATCACCATTTGTACGGCCTCAATGTCAATGTGGTGCGTCCCTTTACTGTCTATGGTCCCGGAGGCAGGCCTGATATGGCGCCCTTTTTGTTTACGAAATGGATTGATGAGGGCAAGGAAGTGAAAAGATTTGGAGATGGCTCAACCAGACGAGATTACACTTTCATTAATGATCTGGTTGATGGCGTGGTGTCGGCCGTCGACAAAATTCTGGGCTATGAAATTTTCAATTTGGGAAATTCTGACACGATTGATTTGAACTCATTCATTGCAATCATCGAAAAAATTCTTGGCAAGACTGCTTGTGTCAAGCAACATCCAGCTCAACCCGGAGATGTGCCAATCACCTTTGCCGACCTTACCAAGGCTGGAAACTTGCTTAATTACAAACCAAAAGTTAAAATTGAAAAAGGGATGGAAATTTTCATCGCTTGGTATTTGGAAAATAAACAACTTTATTAGACCATAGGGCCTAAATAGTTTTAAGTTTAAAGTTTTAAATTTTAAATCAAATTTGAATAATAAGCTATATGTCATCTGTAATCAGTAATCAGTCATCAAAAATGCATTTTTATGATCTGGAAGTTTGGAAGAATGCAAATTTGATGTGCATCGAGATTTATAAATTGACAGATGGCTTTCCTAAGAGAGAAAGTTATGGGATAATTGATCAGATGCGAAGAGCCTCATCATCTGTGGGTGCCAATATCGCAGAAGGATTCGGAAGATTTCACTACAAGGAAAAAATAAAGTTTTACTACACTGCCAGAGGATCTTCTTGTGAAGTTCAAAATTTCTTGTTTCTTTCTCAGGATCTGGGGTATCTTAGCAAAGATGATGCTAGAAAAATTTTTATAAAATACGAAAATTTAAATAAACAAATAAACAGTTTCATATCATCAGTTCAAAAAAAGATGACTGATGACAAGTGACTGATGACTCGCAGATAAGTTCAATTGAAACTGATTTAAAACTTTAAACTTTAACTAAAACTACCCTGTATGCAGAAACATGAGAATTACAGAGAGCTCATCTGGGCTTTGGCAAAAACTGATTTCAAACTTCGTTATCACGGATCTGTTTTGGGTTACCTTTGGGCGATTCTTAAGCCGCTGCTGATGTTTTCGATTTTGAATTTCGTGTTTTCTTCCTTGTTTAACGCCCGCGGAAATGGCATCCCGTACTATTCTTTGCAATTGTTGGTTGGCATTATTTTGTTTAACTTTTTTTCAGAAGGCACTATGGCCGGCATGAGTTCGCTGCTTTCAAAATCTCAATTGGTCACCAAGATTTATGTTCCGCGCTGGACAATTATCATTGCTTCAACCATCAATTCAGCTTTGGTTTTTCTGATGAACATTCTGGTTATTATTTTCTTTTTTGCGCTGAACAAATTTTTGCCGAGTTTTCAAGCAGTGGCTCTTTTTGTGATGTTTTTGATTTTCACCTATGTCATCATTGTGGGATTTTCGCTGCTGACTGCGCCACTATATGTGAAATTTCGGGACCTTTCAATGATTTGGGAAGTTTTGCTCTCAATTCTTTTTTATGCCAGTCCGATTGTATATTCCTTGCAAATGATGCCGGAAAAAATTCAGAAAATAATGCTGCTAAATCCTATGGCTTTCATTATCCATTTTTCCAAAGAGGGACTCATTAACAACCATTTCGCAGATCCTTGGAAAACATTTATCTTCATCATCACAATCCTCGCATTTTTTGGTCTTGGAATTTTTTCCTACAACAAACTTGCCCCACGAATCGCCGAAGAAATCTAGGGATGAAAGGCATGTGGACTTTGCAGCATCTTGTGATATAATATCAATATAGATTTGTCTTCTCAAAAAAATGAAAACCATCTTAATAACCCTCGCATCCTTTGCTTTTGCAGGAGCAATTATCTCGCCATTTTTTTGGTTGAGATTTTTAAAAGAAAAAAGCGTTGTGAGGTATTTGGTTGCTAGTTCGATAACTACGGTTATTTTTCTTTTTATTTATGTTTGCTTTTTATATCAGTTGATTAAAAATTTGATGGCAAAAATAAATGCTGATGCATACTATTTTTTTTATGATTCCCTAGATTATGCAAGTTACATTGTCATTTTTCTTGTCGTGATTTCACCATTCATTTTCACAAAAATTGCAAAAAACAAATTCACTGTTAAAACTTTTCTGGTGGCGTTGATTTTGTCGGCCGCATTGTTTGTTTCGCTTTTCGCCTTTTGGGCTTTTGTGCTTTTGCCTCAAGCGTTTAATCAATTGCACACTTATCTTTAGTTTTCAAACGGGGGGATATTGAATATGAAAAAGAAAGAAAAATTCTTGCTTTTCATTCAAATGGCCATCATTGTCTGGACATTTTTGGGCGCTGCCAATGTCAGCGCGCTGGTGTTGGTTTCAAATGACATCATCAATCCAGAAACGTGGACCAAGGAAAAAAGTCCCTATATCATTCGCAATTCAATCGCCGTCAAGGCGCCTGTTGTCATTGAAGCTGGAACGGTGATAAAGTTTCAAAACTATGAAAGTGACAGCAAACCAACAATTCCTGCCTTGGCGATCAAGAGTGCTTTCAAGGCGGTTGGCGACCCATTGGACAAGATTATTTTTACTTCTGCTTGCGACTCGTCCTATGGCGGCAATACGGCTGAATTTTGCTCAGCTCAACATTCTTCTGGGGAAGGAAGCTGGAGCCAAATTCAAATTTATCCTGAATATCGAAGCCCCGTTTCTTTTGAATATGTTGAGATTCTCTACGCTATGACTGGGATAAATTATTCCAACAGTTTTTCCGTGGCTATCTATAAGGAGTTAAGCATCAAAAATAGTCGCATCAGTTTTTGCAGTTCTGCCGGAATATCATTGATGTATTCTCAGCCCACAATGGACGGACTGACTTTGACAGACAACGATGCCGCCTTCTATCTGAACAACTCTCTTCTGGAGGCGATGCCGAAAATCAGAAACAGTGTAATATCCGGCAACAAAAAAACTTTTAACTATTACAATTTTCCACATTTTGATGCGCAATACAACTATTGGGGAGATCCTAGCGGGCCAAAATATCTCAGCTATGATGGTAAGGACCAGTCAAATCCTGATGGATTGGGTGGAACAATTTTCAGTTCGGGGATTTTGTTTCGTCCCTGGGATCAAACTGACCCGACCATTCCCAAAGAGCCGCTCATTTTTGTGCCAGGGATTGGCGCTTCAATCAATCCGGATTTGATGATCTCCGGCGTGCTGGCTGACAATTGGACAATGTTTGATCACACCTATGATGGAATTCTTAAAGCATTTCAAGTGATGGGTTATCGCGAAGGCAAAAATTTTTTCATCGCCTATTATGATTGGCGCCAAAGCAATGCTCAGTCAGCGCAGGAATATCTCAAGCCTCTCATTCAAAGGGCTCTCAAAAACAGTGATGCAACCAAGGTAAACATCGTGACTCACTCGATGGGAAGTTTGGTGGCGCGCAGTTATGTGCAAGGAAATAGCTATGCCAGCGATGTGGACAATTTGATTATGATTGCTCCGCCAAACAAAGGCTCGTCCGATGTCTATGCGATGTGGGAAGGAGGCTATGTTCCAAAAAATTGGAAAAGTGGTTGGATTATGAATGCTTACATAAATTATTTGAAATTAGCTAATGCTAAATCAAGTGGATTTGATGTTATTCATAAATTCATCCCATCTCTCAAAGATCTTATGCCAGTTTATGACTATCTTTATCAAGCAAAAAATCCACAAGATTTGAAAAGCTATGCTTCGATGGTCGAAAAAAACAATTTTTTGCTTGATTTGAATCAGGATATTGATAGGCTGAACAAAAAAACAAGATTGAGTGTGATTCTTGGTGACAAGCAACCGACCGTGAACAAAATTCCAACAATTGATTCTGACGTGGAAGGGCTCTGGAAAGATGGCAAGCCTGACCCGATTGATCCAAAGCAAGATGACACTGGCGGCGATGGTGAGGTCCTTTTTTCTTCTGGAAGTGTCAAAAGTGATTTCAGCGCCGTGTTGGAATATGGTCACAGTGAAATTGTGAGCAGATCAGAAAAAATTGTTGCGCAGCGTCTCAATGAAGAACTTAATGAAATTTTTGTTTCGCCGGACATTGATGATGAAATCATTGTGTGGACTGATGCGCCAGCGGAGTTGCAGCTTATCGATCCGGATGGCTTCATTATGTCAGAAAAGCTCAGCCAAATTACGGATGGGATTTATGCTCAGGAAAAGAATAAGGATGGTTTCAAAATTGCATCTGTGCCAAATGTGAAAAAAGGCCAGTATGACATTTCTCTCAAGGGAAATGACAATGGGGCTTATCACGTTGCAGTGGAATATGTCGATCATAAAAATAGTGACAATGACAAATCTCAGTTGCAAACTGTTGAAGTTAAAAAAGATGAGACCCAAAATTTGATTGTTCCAACTGATCCGAAAAGTGACACTGCTCCAATTGGAGATGTTCAGCTCAAAGATGAAACGCCGCCAAGCATTGAAGTCGATTCTCCCAAAGATGGCGCGCAGTATCTTAGTGACCAAATTTTGCCAATAACTTTTTCAGTTTCAGACAATGTTTCGAAAAAAGAAAATATAGGTACGCAAGTTTATCTTGATGACGATGAAATTTCTTCAGCAAAAAGCATCGATCTTTCAAAATTGGCTTTGGGTCAGCATGATTTTTCAATTAGTGCGTTTGATGAAAAAGAGAATTGGAATTGGGTGGAGATGGCTTTCATTGTCAAAAAGGCTGATCCACCTCCGATTGTGCCTGATCCACCGCCAGTGGTGTCAGATCCGATTCCTGTTGATCCGCCAATTGTAGTCGACATTACTTCGCCAATTTTGAAAATACAGATTCCTGAAGATGGTGGGAAATACAAAAAATCAGAAAAAATAACTATAAAATATGAGGTTTCTGATGATATTTCAAAACCGAGTGAAATAAAAAAGGAAATCTTGTTGGACGACAAAGAATTGAAAGATGAAACGCTTGATTTTTCGCAGCAAGAAATTGGCAGCCATGTTTTGAAAATTTCTGCCACGGATCTTGCGGGGAACAAAAAAGAAAGCAGTGCTGCATTTTCAGTTGTGGCGGATGTTGCAGATGGTGATTTGGAATTGCCACCCGAAAATGGTGGCGGCAGCGATGCTGGAAGTGGAGGAAGTGGCGGTGCTGGGCCAGGCCAAGTGGATGATCCAAAAAATGATGTTGCTGGTGAAGTTCAACATCCAGAAGTGCCAGTTGTTGACCCGGTTGTTCTTGCCGTTCAAACTCAGCCGACTCCGATAGTGGTTCAACCAAGTGAGAACAAGAAAAAATCAGAAAGCAGCAAAAAGAAATCTTCCAGAAAAACTAAATCATCAAATAGCAAAGCCAAGAGAGGTGGCGTGACAAAATCAAAAGAAAAAATAAAGATAATCAGCTTGAAAAATAATTCTTTGCAAGAATCGCAAGCTCCCCAACAGGTTCTTGGCGTGGCAGCTGAAAGAGTTGTGAATATGGGTAATGGCACTTCTCATGACGATGAACCGATGCTTGCTTTTCAATTTGATTGGCAAAAAAATTCTTTTCTTAAATTGCTAACCACTAATGATTGGAATTTTTCCAGCTCACTTGGAAAATTGGCGTTTCCAAATGGATATCAGAAAACAGGGAAAGCCGCAAATATCCTTGAAAATCCAAGTACTGCTGAACAAAACGCAGAAAAAAACAGATTTGTGTTGCTAGTTGAAATGGTGCTTGCGCTTGCTTTCGTAATTTATTGTCTTAGAAATCATAAATCAAAGCGTAGATTCTTTACAAGCCCAAGCTAGTGTGGTATTGTTTTGCGAGTGTTTGGAGTTTTTTTAATTGCGGAAAATTCCGCGTATTGCGATGGGAGTTTGTTATGTTGACAAGAAGAGTTAATCTGAAGAATAGCTTAAAATTGCAAAAAGAAGTTTTGGAATATTGGAAATATCTCATATCTACCTTCAATCAATATCAAAATTTTCTCAAAGCTGCTGGCAAATTTTTTGAAGATATAATCATGACGTCCAGAAGACAAAAATCGGAAATCCCTGATTTTTATTCTAATGTTGTCGGATTCTCAAAGATTTCATATGAAGAATTTCAGGATAAGATGGAAAGGCTTCCGCTAAACGTTCCGAAGTTTAAGCTAATCTTGCTTAACAATGATGCATTTTCGCCAGAAGATAGGATTGAAATAAGGAGCAGTATCATTTGGCATAAGGATGCATTGCGGGAACTCGGTGTGTCGGTCAAATTTGCCCCAAGAGGCACTGACGAATGGCTGCAAGCATGAAAAATTTCACAATATCTTCAACCACAGAGGACTGCTAAAAACAGTCCTCTTTTCATTTCCATTTAAAAATAAAATGTCTAAAATATTGAAATTATCAGTAAGATAACTCGTAATGTGATAATCGGTGCGAGAGTTTTCCCTATCTGCCGACATGCAGGTTTCCTCCAGGTTTCTTTTTGCGCCTGTCCGCCTTGGGTGGAGAAAAATGAAATGTGGAAAAGAGTTGAATTTATCAATAAAATCCTTTATAATAGAGAAATGGATGAAGATATCGCTATTTCAGTTAAAAACGTCTTAAAGACTTTCAAAATCCCTGCCTCGGCGGCAGACAAGCTCACGAAAAGGTGAGTTCTCTTAGGGGTATCGTGGTTTTTTCGGAACTTGAGCGTTTCATTGATCAGAAACTCAAAAACAAGAAGTTTAATAACTGTTTATTCTTCTGGCATCAAACTTAAATTACACTTGACATAGATTTAAGTTCGACTATAATTATAGTATAAGTAGCAATAAATCTAAAAAAATGCTTTATAAGAGGGAAATAACGTCAGAAATAAGCAAATATCTCAATACTGATGATATTGTGGTTTTGCATGGGGCAAGACAGGTGGGTAAGACGCACATACTATATTATTTCAAAGAGATGCTAGAAAGAGAGAAAAAGCAAGTTTTCTATATAGACCTTGAAGATTCTAGATATGTGGCTATTATTGATTCCGGAGTTGAAAGCTTTATTGACCTTCTTGCTGAAGAGGGATTATTAAATAAGGCAAAGAAGAGTGCCACTAGCAATAAAAAATTGTATGTTTTTATTGATGAAATTCAATATCTGCAACATCCATCGTCTTTTTTAAAATTAATTTCAGATCATCATAAGAATATAAAGCTTGTGGTTTCAGGGTCTTCTAGTTTCGAAATAAAAAATAAATTTAGCGATTCATTGGTTGGAAGAACTGTTAATTTTGAAATTTTTAGCTTATCCTTTACTGAATTCCTATTATTTAAGGGGTATCCTTTTGAAAAAGGAAAAGTTTTTACTCAAAAGAAAATAGATGAGTTGAAAAAACTTTTCAAGGAATACATTCTTTTTGGTGGATATCCAAAAATTGTCTTGACAAGGGAAAGAGAAAAAAAGGAAAAATATTTACAACAAATTATTGATACCTATGTGCGTAAGGATATAAGGGATCTTGCTGAAATAAAGGATATAGACAAATTTAACAAATTGTTGGAGGTTTTGGCCTCACAGAGTGGCAATCTTTTAAATGTCACTGAATTGTCAAACACATGCAAGATAGCCAAGCCAACAGTTGAGAGATACCTTTTTATTATGGAAAATACCTATATAATAAAACTCGTGCATCCATATAGTGGAAATATCAGATCTGAATTGTTTAAGACTCCAAAAATACTTTTTTATGATACTGGTCTTATGCAGATGTTGTGGCTCAAGAATTTGCAAAAAGAAATCATTGGAAATGTTTTTGAAACTGGAATTTTTTCAGAATTGGTAAAAAAATATGGTAAAGATAATGTGCTTTATTGGAGAACAAAAGATAAGAAAGAGATAGATTTTATTTTGCGAAAAAATAATTCATTTTTGCCAATTGAGGCAAAGATTAACTTTAATAAATTTAATCCTTCGGCAGTGAGATATTTTCAAGAAAAGTATAATATAAAAAAATATAACCTAGTATCATTAGAGGGTGATATTCTCAATAAGGAATATCTGTATCCTTGGTCATTGTAGCTATATGAAAAAACAGTGATGAATCAGTATAATATGCTGGAAAAATATTGAAAAATAAATAGATGGAAGATAATATCGCAATTAAAGTCTCTCACGTCTCCAAGACTTTCCGCATTCCTCACGAAAAGGTGAGTTCTCTTCGCGGTGCAGCAGTGAGCGTGTTCAAGCGAAACAAAGGTTACGAAGAATTTAAAGCTCTTGATGACGTTTCTTTTGAGGTGAAAAAAGGAGAATTTTTTGGGATCATTGGGAGAAATGGAAGCGGAAAAAGCACTTTGCTGAAAATTTTGGCGGGGATTTATCAGGCTGACGAAGACGTATCCCCGAAGGTTGAACCTTCGGAAAGCCGAGAAAAAGATTGAGATCAACGGGCGAATTTCCCCGTTTTTGGAATTGGGGATTGGTTTTAATCCGGAACTTTCTGGGCGCGATAATGTCTATCTTAATGCGACGGTTTTGGGGCTGACGAAAAAAGAGATTGATGAAAAGTTTGATTCCATTGTGGCTTTTTCAGAATTAGAAAGGTTCATTGATTAAAAACTCAAGAATTATTCTTCCGGCATGCAAGTTCGTCTCGCGTTTTCGGTTTCGATTCACGCCAACCGCGAGATTCTGCTCATGGATGAGGTTTTGGCAGTGGGAGATAGTAATTTTCAAAGCAAAGATTGCAGAAAATATTTAGCAAGCATTATACCAAAACTATGCGGTCGTCTTGTTTTGGTATAATGAGGATTTCAATAAGAATAATAAAAAGACAAAAATAAATTCATTGTAAATAAGGTGAAAGAAATAAGGAGCCCAATTAAAAGAAAGATACTACTTCTTCTTGCAGGAGGAGTGGCTCTTGGACTTGCAAATAATCCAAGGTCGCAAAAGAATGTTTTCAAAACGCTCAAGCGCGATTGGCACGAGATAAATAAGCAATATCTATACCGGGCTGTAAAAGAATTTAAGCAAGAACGCTTGGTGGATTATCTTGAACAAGAAAATGGAACTACTAAAATTGTGCTAACGGAAAAAGGAAAGCTAAAAACACTTGAATTTAAAATAGATGCTATTAAGATTCCTAAACCCTTGAAATGGGATAATCGATGGCGGCTTGTGATGTTTGATATTCCTGAGAAAAGAAGATCGGAGCGGAATGTTCTTCGGGAAAAACTGAAAGAGCTTGGCTTTAAAGAAATTCAAAAATCTGTTTTTATCCATCCTTTTCCTTGTTTGGATGAAATTAATTTCATCACGGAATATTTTCAACTTCGAAATCTTGTTCGCTATGGCGAGGTTGTAAACATCTCTAATGGGGAAGAGCTCAAACTAAAATTCAAATTGTATTAAGCCTTTGACGTTAGGAGCGTTGTTTTAAGTGGGGTAAGATACCCCATTATACCAAAAATATGCGGTCGTCGTGTTTTGGAATAATCAGATATTAAGCTTAATCTAAACATCTGATGTGGATAAGCTATGTGAATTTACCGATATTTTCCATTATGCCAAAACTATGCGGTCGTCGTGTTTTGGAATAATAAAATTGGGGTAAAAATTTAGTATTATTGCCGCTCGCATGTAATAACCAAAGGAGGGGCTATTCAACTTGATTTTGGGTTAAATGCGCGTTGCATTTTTGGTGGTATAATGATAGTATTGATTTATAAAAAGAATTCCTAATGGGGTTGACTTGTTCTTATTTATGCGGGAAAAGGGGAGAAAAAAACAGAAGTTTGTTATAGCGGGTTGCTATTTTGCGTAAAAAATCAATGATACCAAAACTATGCGGTCGTCGAGTTTTGGAATGATGGATGAGGATAGATGTGAAGTACCATATAAGATACCAACTTAACTAAATTAGTAGTATATTGGGATGGAGCTAAGCTCCTGTACTCAGGAGCTTAGCTCGGAGGTAAACTAATATGGATCAAGTTAATTCCATATAAGATACTATATAAAATATAAAGAAGGATGGAAGATAATATTGCAATTAGCGTAAAGAATGTTTCAAAAACATTTAGGATTCCGCATGAAAAAATCTCCTCTCTCAGAGGAGCGGTTACGAGTGTTTTTAAAAGTGGAGGCTTCGAAGAATTCAAAGCCCTTGACGACGTTTCTTTTGAGGTGAAAAAAGGGGAATTTTTTGGGATCATTGGGCGAAATGGAAGCGGCAAATCGACATTACTGAAAATTTTGGCTGGGATTTATCAACCAGACGCTGATGCGCATCCGAAGGTTGAACCTTCGGAACACCGAAGGTTGAACCTTCGGAAAGCCGAGAAGAAGATTGAAATCAAAGGGCGAATTTCTCCATTTTTAGAATTGGGAATTGGTTTTAATCCTGAACTTTCTGGTCGAGACAATGTGTATCTCAACGCCACGGTTCTGGGCCTGACCAAAAAAGAAATCGACAAAAAATTTGATGCTATTGTGGCTTTTT
Source organism: uncultured bacterium (assembly GCA_903885965.1). GTDB lineage: Bacteria > Patescibacteriota > Minisyncoccia > Moranbacterales > GWC2-37-73 > CAIPMZ01. Next base: position 25,738 of record CAISKQ010000060.1, on the reverse strand, counting down.
CAGAATTGGAAAGATTTATTGATCAAAAACTCAAGAATTATTCCTCTGGAATGCAAGTGCGTCTTGCATTTTCGGTTTCTATTCACGCTAATCGCGAAATTTTGCTGATGGATGAAGTCTTGGCAGTGGGTGACTCAAATTTTCAATCAAAATGTTTGGAGGAGTTTAATAAATATCGGGAGATGGGGCGAACTGTTGTTATTGTCACACATGACATCGCTGTGGTGCAGCGCTATTGCGACCGGGCGATGTTGCTTCGAAGTGGCAAAATTGTGAAAATTGGCGATCCTGAGGAAGTCGGAAACGAATATATTTATCAGAACATGTCAGATGAAGAAAGGAGAATAGAAAAGGAGCAGAAACAAGAAGATATGCGAGTTCAAAAAGAAATGAAAAAATTGAAAGGAAAGGACTTGGAGGAGGAAAAAAGAAGAATTGAAGAAGAAAAAGCAACACAGGAGGAGGAAAGAAAAAATAAAATTGCAGAAATCACAAAAGTGGAATTTTTGGATAAAGATGGAAAAGAAAAAAATGTTTTTGAGTCAGGAGATGATATTGTGGCGAGGATACATTACAATGCAAAAAAGAAAATAGAAAACCCTGTTTTTGGTGTCGCAATTCATACTCAAGACGGCATTCATATTTCAGGGCCAAACACTGAAACATCCAGATATGATATTAACAATATTTACGGAGATGGATTTGTTGATTTTGTGATGCTGAGTATTAAATTATTCAGCGGATCTTATCAACTATCGGTTTCGCTTTACGAAAAATATAAAGAAACAACTCATTTTGATTATAAAAATAGAGAATATGTTTTTAAAATAATATCGAATGAAAAAAATCAATATGGAATTATAAAGTTAGAACATATATGGAGAAAGTAGTTTATTTTAATGTTGATAATTTTAAATGCCATCCTTATTTAATCAATATTCTATGATAGTAAGTATAATTATACCTGTATTTAATAGATTGGAGTATACTCAAAAATGTTTGGAAAGTATTTTTAAATTTGGATCAAAATATACTTTTGAAATCATTGTCGTCGATAACGCATCATCCGATGGGACAAGGGGTTATTTGGATAGTTTAGGTAAAAAAATTATCACAATTCATAGCGATAAGAATCTAGGATTTTCCAGGGCTTGTAATGTCGGTGCTTCTGTGGCAAGCGGTGAATTCTTATTATTTTTGAATAATGATACCGTTGTTACTAAAAATTGGCTGGATGTTTTAGTTGAAGAACTTGAAACAAATATTGAAGTTGCGATTGCTGGGAGCAAGCTCCTTTTTCCCGATGAAACAATTCAACACGCGGGAGTTGTTTTTGGGGAGGATAAAATTCCATATCACATTTATGCGAGAGAAATAAAAGAGAAGCATTATGTGAATAAAAAAAGGAAGTTCAACGCGCTGACGGCGGCTTGCATGTTGGTGCGCAAAGAAATTTTTGACAAAGTTGGCGGATTTGATGAAAACTTTCTGAATGGATATGAGGATATTGATTTGTGTCTTAAAATCAGAGAACTTGGAAGTGACATCATGTATTGCCCTGAAAGCGTCGTCTATCACTACGAAAGCATTTCAGAGGGGAGGGGTGACAAGCACAAAGAAAATCGAGAGCTTTTTTTGCAAAAATGGAGCAATACGGTTAAGCAAGATGATTATTTATACAGAAAGGAAGATGAAACACAGAGTGAATTTTTACTAATTAGAAATCAAAAAAATGAAATTCAAAATTTGAAAAATAAACTTCTAGAAAAAGACGAAGAATTCAGAAAAAAGAATGAGGAATTTGAATTTGTAAAATCTTCAAAATTTTGGAAATTAAGAACTGAATACTTAAAAATAAAAAAATATTTAAAATAAATCTCTTCGCAGCAGCGTCACGTGGAATTAAGCCTTAATATTATATTTTTCAATAATGTATGAAAAAAAATGTTACAGTGATCATACCTATTTATAAAGATTGGGCGACACTTGAAAAGTGTCTTTCTTCATTAAAAAAATATTTGAATAAGAAACATTCAGTTATATTGATCAATGATAATAGCTCCGAAGCTGATGATTTAGAGATAAAAATTAAAAATGCAATAAAAACTTTTGATAATTTTAAGTACTTTAGGAATAAAAAAAATCTTGGATTTGTTAAAACATGCAATAGGGGTGTTTTCGAGATTGATAAGACGGAAAATGATATTTTATTGCTTAATTCGGATACTGAAGTAACGGAGGGTTTTTTGGATGAGATGACCAGTGTGCTTTATTTGAGTGAGAAACATGGAGTTGTCTGCCCTCGTAGCAATAACGCAACAATTTTATCAGTGCCATTTAGATATGATGGTGAAAGAATGGATATCATTAATGAATCCCTTGGCTTTCATGAAAAGTTGAAAAAACTATTACCACAATTTTCAATTATTCCAACAGGCGTTGGTTTTTGTATGCTAATTCGTCGTAATCTTGTAGTAAATTTTGGTTTATTTGATAAGATATATGGAAAAGGATATAATGAAGAAAATGATTTTTGCTGCAGGATAAATAAATTTGGTTATTCGATTGCAATGGCTAATCACGCATTTGTTTATCATATTGAAGGCAAATCTTTTACATCTGCTGAAAAAAAGATTTTAAATGAAAAAAATGAGCTAATATTGCAAGGTCGCTACCCCGAATATCTCAACGCAGTTAGGAAATATCTGATTGATGGTATTAATCCGGTTGATTATTTTTCGGAAATTGTATGTGGCGTATATTCAAAAAAGAGAATTTTATTTAATTTATACAATCTGCCATCGACGCATAATGGCACATCAGAATACAGTTTATCACTGCTTAATTCTTTTGTTAGACTATTTGGGGATAAATATGAGATTACTATTCTGTCTAACGAGCAGGGGGTACTTTTTCATGGGTTGCTAAAAAAATATGACAGAGTTGTTTATAATGAAAACATAAAAAAAATAGAAAAAAGATTTGATATCGCTATTATGCCATCACAAATTTTTAAAATGGAACAGCTGGTTTTGATGAATCGCTTGGCCTTAAGGGTGGTATTTTCATTGCTTGACGTGATTGCGTGGAGATCGAATTATCTTAATAATGATGAGAGAGATTTTGCATTAAATTATTCACTTCAGTATGCTGATGGAATAATATCAATAAGTGATTTTAGCAAGTATGACGCATTGGCATATGTTGGTAATATTAATACAGCTAACTTTAGTACGCCTATAGAAACTATACATCTTGGTATTGATAAGGAAAGAAAAGCTATAGATATGAGGAAGGATGATAATATTGAGATGTTTAAAGATGAAGATTTTGTTCTAATGCTTGGTAACCATTTTAAGCACAAGTCAATACCAGTAGCCATTGAGGGTATTAGAGGATTAAATGCAAACGTTGTTATTTTGGGGATAGGGAAGGATGAGCTTGAGAGGGATGGAATTAATGTCGCAAGAAATACCTATTGTTTCAAGAGCGGAAATTTATCTCCAGATTTTGTTGAATTTTTGTATAAAAAATGTAAACTTCTTATTTTTCCAAGTCAATATGAGGGATTTGGTATTCCAATAATTAAAGCTCTTTCTTACAATAAAAAAATAATCGTTTTTAATAATGCTATAAGCAGGGAACTTCTCGAAATGCATCCTGATTTTAAAGATAACTTTGTTTTCTTTGATTATTTTAAAGAACTCAGGATTATTATTGAAAATGAAATTGAATATCATCATGATCTTACTGGCTCAATGACTTCTTTTAATAGTTGGGAAAATGTCGCCAAAGAAACGGAAGTGTTTCTGTGCAATCTTATGGAAAAAGAGCTTGACACAAAAAAAATAATGGAAAGATGGAGATTTTGTACATATTTAGAACATATTAACTACGAATTTTTTCGAAGATATGGTCAAGATGTACAATTTCATAAGCAAAATAGACGTATTGATATTGAAAAATGGAAAAATAAAGTTAAATTTGCATTTTCCTCCCCTGACAAGTTTATTAAAAAGTATTATAATTGTTTAAAATTTTATTTAAAATAACAGCAATTATAGAAAAAATAAAAGAACGATGTCTAAACAGAGAATTTCTATTATCATCCCATTCCGTGATCGGGCGCATTTGTTAAAAAAATGTGTTTTTGGCATTTCCGAAAAATCAACATACGAAAATTATGAAATAATTCTAGTAAACAATAATAGCAATGAAAGTCCTACGTTTGATTATTTGGACAAAATAAAAGAGAAGGACAACGTGAAAATATTGGATTATCCAAAGCCTTTTAATTTTTCTGCGATAAATAATTTTGCAGTCAAATATGCGAAAGGCGAATTTATCTTGTTTTTGAATAATGATACGGATGTCATTTCGGAAAATTAGCTTGATGAGATGGTGAAACAATTTGACGATTCAAAAGTCGGCGCAGTCGGCGCGAAATCGCTATATCCCGATGGCACAATTCAGCATGCAGGCGTGATGCTTGAAGAGAAGCGCCTAGCGGTGCATGCTCTCAGAACATGGAAAGATGATGCCAGGGTCAATTTGAATAAACCGTGCGAATGGAATGCAGTTACGGGCGCATTTTTGATGACGCGCAGGAATCTTCTTGAAAAAGTTGGAGAATTTGATGAAGATAATTTTCCGATTGCCTATAACGATATTGACTATTGTCTGAAACTGCGTGATCTTGGATGCCGAATTTTATGTGTTAATGATGCAAGATTGTATCATTACGAATCTGCGAGCAGAAAATCAGATACGCTTGCACAAATTTTTAATCGAAAAAGATATAGACAATTTCTCACGGAGCAAGATTGCATGAGGAAAAAATGGAAAAAAGAGATTGAACATGACCCATATTATAATTGCGAATTTGTTTAAGGGGAATATACTATGTGATCGATGAAAATACTTGAAAAATTGACATGATATAGTATAATCAATGAGGGTTTAAATATATTTTTATAAAAAAGACATGAAAAAAGCGATTATAACTGGAATTACTGGTCAAGATGGAGCCTATCTCGCAGAATATCTCCTTGGCATGGATTATGATGTGTATGGTACATTTCGTCGAACAAGTTCTGCAAATTTTTGGAGAATAGAGGATTTAGGCATAAAAGATCATAAAAATTTGCATTTAATTGAATTTGATTTGACTGATTTGGGTTCTAGCATTCGCCTTCTTGAAAAAATTCAACCAGATGAGATATATAATCTAGCCGCACAGAGTTTTGTCGGTGTCTCTTTTGAACAACCAGTAGCAACAGCAAAAATAACCGGAATTGGTGCAGTGCATTTGCTTGAAGCAATTCGTATAGTTAACAAAAAAATAAAGTTTTATCAAGCGTCAACTTCTGAAATGTTTGGGAAAGTTCAAGAAGTCCCACAAAGTGAAAAAACACCTTTTTATCCAAGAAGCCCTTATGGCGTGGCAAAATTATATGCTCACTGGATGACGGTAAATTATCGTGAGTCATATGGAATATTTGCTTCAAGTGGAATTTTATTCAATCATGAGTCGCCACTTCGTGGTTTGGAATTTGTGACAAGAAAAATCACAGAGGGAATGGTTCGAATTAAATTGGGAAAACTTGACTGTTTGGAATTGGGAAATATTGATGCCAAGCGCGATTGGGGTTTTGCAAAGGATTATGTTCAAGGAATGCATGCTATTCTACAGGCGGAAAAACCTGACACATTTGTTTTGGCGACAGGGAGAACTGAAACCGTTCGCGATTTTGTGACAATGGCTGGAAGGGGTCTAGGAATTGATATTATCTGGCAAGGAAGTGGGATTGATGAAATCGGAACTGATAAGGCTACTGGAAAAACAATAATAAGGATTAATGAAAAATTTTACAGACCAGCAGAGGTCGAGCTGCTCATCGGTGATTCAAGCAATGCAAAAAAAGAATTAGAGTGGGAATCACAAATCAGTCTCGAAGAGTTGTGTAAATTGATGGTTGATGCGGATTTGAAAAGGCACATGGAAAATAAATCAATTTTTTAATAAAATTTTATGAAAAAGATTTTAATAACAGGACTAGGTGGATTTACTGGGCACTACGTGAAAGATGTCTTTGAGAAAAAAGGTTATGAGATAATCGGTTTGATTAAATCAGAAGAGGAGAGAGTTACACGTAGAGATATTATTTGCGACTTAACAAACAAGGAATCAATTAAAAGTGCGATTGGGAATCTTCAATTTAATGGAGTGCTTCACCTGGCTGCGCTATCCTTCGTTGGACATGCCAATCCCCTTGATTTCTATGCTGTGAATGTGATTGGAACTCAGAATTTGTTGGAAGTTTTACATGAAACACAGAAATCTTTGCATAAAGTTGTTTTGGCTAGCAGTTCTAATGTATATGGGAATATTGATAGTGAAGACGCGATTTCCGAAACTGCGCCATTTGCACCAGTGAGTCATTATGCGATAAGTAAAGTTGCAATGGAATTTGTTGCGCGAACATATTTTGAAAAAATGCCAATAATCATAACGAGACCATTTAATTATACTGGTACTGGTCAAACAGAATTGTTTTTGATCCCTAAAATTGTTGCCCATTACCGTGAAAATAAAGCTCAAATAGAGCTTGGAAATATTAATGTCGCACGTGATTTTTCTGATGTTAGGGATGTTGCTACGACGTATTTGGCATTGTATAAATCTTCAACTAAATCAGAGGTAATTAATATTTGTTCTAGCGAAGCGTATACAATCAGAGAAATTCTAAGTCTTATGGATAAGATTGCTGGGTATGAAATGAAAGTTTTGGTGAATAAAGATCTTATGAGAGGAAATGAAATAAAGGTTTCAAGGGGAGATGCCACCAAATTGAAATCTACAATATTATTAAATCAGCCTTTTACGATGCGTGAAACACTAGAGGAGATGTATTTATAATCTCACGCGCCTACTGCTTTATCTAAGGCGTTAAAAACAGTAGGCAGTATCGATGCGATTCAATTGGATATCAATCCATCCTATTTGACGTATGTCATTTATATATGGTTAAGTCAGAAAACTTAAATGTCTCTGCTTTATCCGTTGGATCAACTCTTAATTTTACAATTTTTTTGCCCATGATTTCTTGAATTTTCTCTTGATTAATTGTGTAGATGCTATTTAATGGCGTTATTGTAAAAGAATACTTTTCAGAAAAATCAGCTTTTTTATCAAAAGTAAGATACACCCTTACTTTTCCTGTTACCGCAGACCTCCACGAGATCCCCCTCATCTCTTTATTTGTTGTTACTAACATATTAGGATCAGTGTTCAATGAAGTGAAATCATCATTCCTGATGCTAATATTTTGAAGATTTGTAAACAATCTAGACATGTCAATTGGTTCTGGTTTTCCATTGGGTAAATCATTTATTATGTATGCAATTTCATCGACTTTATCGAACATGCTTATTTTTTTGTATTGCAAAACTTTTATGATTCTTTGGTTGAGATAGTCTTTATTGGGAAAAAGTGGAAAAATTTTGAAGCATGTGTCTAAATTGGAAATTGTGGATGCTTTGTAGCATGCGAGTGCCTGCCGCTTTCCCTCAGTCAATTCATTAGAACTCTTGATGCTTTTATCTGTTAGAAATATTGAATTTGATATTATAAAAAGTAGAAGTATTACTTTAAAATATTTTCCATATTTGAATGATGAGAATATAAAGTATAGACCAATTGGTATTAACATTGTAAATGTGACATATCGCGAGGAAAGCGCTTGATCAATGCCAAGCGAAGATCTGCCAGAAGAAATTATAACAGCAAAAGTGATTGAATAGAAAATTAGTATGCAGCCAACAAAAGCAGAATCATTCCGTGGCTTACTTCCTAAAAGCTTCCAGATGCCTACTGCAAAAAAGGATAAAACAATTGTTGCTATAAGTATATTTATTGGGGGATTGTTTATTGAGAAAAAAAATCCGTTACTGACTGCTAGCGAAAAGTATTTAATGACTGGCATGGAAAGTGATAAGGAAGGTGCTGTTTGAAAGTTTTTTGTATAACCGAAAAAGTATAAAAAAATTATAAAAATATTGGTTATTGCTGTCAATATGAATAATTTTTTGCTTATCAGTGTATACCTAAAGTATTCCACGAAGGATAAAATTATGGTAAATACTGGCAGTATTAGTCCATGAAAACTAGAAAAAGAACTCAATAATGATAAAATTGTAAGAATTATATATCGTTCCCTGGGATTCTTTATTTTTAAAGAAAAAACCCATAAGCATAAGAAGAATAATGGTAAAGTAAAAGCGATTTGGAATCCCCATGCGATATTCTCGAATTGGAAAATATTTAAAACAATTAATGGGATAAGAATATCAAATATTTCAATTTTTTTACTTATACTATATTTAACAACACCAATAAGCAAGGCTGATGCTATTACTAAAAAAGAAACAAATTGTATTTCTATGATCTGGTTCCAGTCTGAATATTTTGCTAGAACTTTCATTATAAATAATCCTATACCAATTCTGTGCTCATTGTGTTGATAGGATAGAATTTGAAATAAGCTTGCATTGCTAGTTATAATATTTGCAATATTCCACTGATCCCAAAATGGAATATCTACACTATTTTTTGAAATAAAAAAAACAAAATTGTATAATATTGCAATAAAACCAAAAAAAAGTAGAGATGCTACTATTTTTTGATCCTTACTTTTTTCGATAAGTTTATTGAGAACAGGTGATTTGATTCGCATGGTTATTTTTTTAATTTATTATAATCTCCCCTCGATAGCCATCTCTCTAATAAGCAATAAAGTATAATAAAAAAATAGCGACTACCCATTTCTTTTATTTTCAGTTTTGATTCTCCCTCTTTTCGATTTATCCAATAATTAGGAATAATAGCATAAGAATAGCCACGCACAATAGCTTTTAATGGAAGTTCAACGGTGAGGTTGAAGTGGTGGCTCAAGAATGGCTTTAGCCCTTCCATCGTTTCTTTTCTGTATAGTTTGAAAGCATTGGTTGTGTCATTATAGCGAATTCCAAAAAAGATTTTGATTAGGTTATTTGTAAATCTATTAAGGTGATACTTAAATTTTGGATAATCAATTACTTTGCCACCCTTAATAAAACGTGAGCCAAAAACACAATCGTAACCTTCTTCAATTTTTCGATAATACTTTACTAAGTCGATGGGTCGATCTGAAAGGTCGGCCATCACTATTGCAACGCAGTCTCCTTGGAAATTGTCCAACCCTTTTCTCACTGCGAAACCAAACCCATTTGGTGGGATATTGTTAATATAGCGAAGTTCAGAAATTTCTTTTGAAAGATTTTTTAGAATTTCTTCAGTTGCATCCTTACTATTATCATTAATTACGAGAATTTCATGCGGGATATTCTCTCTTTTTAGTTCATTGTGAAAAGCTCGCACAGTTTCTTCAATGCAACCTTCTTCGTTGTGAGCAGGAATAACAAGGGATACTTTTTTCATAGGTTAAGATAGAATGTCTTTTAGTTGTTCTTTATTTTCATTGATCCATTTGGTAATGTCTGCGATTGTTTTTCGTGCATCTTTTTTGGGGCTCCAGCCGGTGAGCTTTTTAATTTTTGTGCTATCGGTGATAAATGAAATTAAATCGGCTGGACGATTTTTCGTGACGGATGTAATTTCAATTTTGTTTCCAGTTATTTCTTCACAAATTTTCGTTAGTTCTTGCAAAGAAACGCAGTTTTCTTTTCCTCCTCCAATATTGAAAATTTGGCCATTGAATTTTTCTGGATCATTTATTTGAATATCAAGAATATCGAAAAGATCATCAATATGAATAAAATCTCGGACTTGTTTTCCTTTTCCGCCATAGCCAATATAGGAGAGCTTGCCTCCAAATATATGACGAGCAACCCAAAGAACGAAAACACCCTGGTCAACTTTTCCCATTTGCCAAGGACCAGTTATCACGCCACACCGGTTAATGATTCCCTTGAGTTCAAAGGAATCCATGTATTCTTGCATAAGTATTTCACTACATAGTTTGGTTGATCCATAAAGAGAGCGAGCTCCTTCCAAAGGAAAACTTTCAGCGATACCTTCGACAGAAGATCCAATTGTCTCTTGGTTGATTTCAAGTGAAAATCTTGAAGTTTCTTCTTTGAAGTTGAGTTTATTGATTGGCTCAATTGGATAGACGCGACTTGTTGAAATAAAAATAAAAGCAGAATTATTTTTTCTTGCAAACTCAAGACAGTTAACTGTGCCAAGAAGATTGGTGTTGATGAGATATGATGGGGAAGACTCTAAGCCAGCAAGAACGGAAGGTTCTGCGCTGCATTCAAATATGAGATCAGCGCCGTGGATTTCTTCAAAATCTTCTTTATTTCTTATGTCGCCATGAATAAATATTATGCCAGCTTCTTTTAGTCTCGGAAGATTTAACTCGCTGCCTCTTCTTTTAAGATTATCCAAAACTGAAATTTGAGTTTCTGGGTATTTTTCCTTGAGCTTGATTGCAAGATTTGAGCCAACAAAGCCAGCACCCCCTGTGATGAGAATTTTTTTATATTGCATAATTATTTTTGGAATTAAAAGTGTCCTTGTGCGCAAATTTCTTTAAGAATAGCATCGATATCATATTTGAAATCCCAATCCGGATAATGTTTTTTAAATTTTGACACATCACTAATATACCAAATATGGTCGCCACTTCTGTTTTCTTCGGCGTATTCAATGACGGCTTTTTTATCGAGAATCTTTTCAATTTTTTCAATTGCCTCCATCATGGAGATATTAGAATGTCTTGATCCACCCATATTATACACTTCACCTTGACGAGGATTTTGATGCACATGCCAAAAAGCATTTACAAGGTCATAAGAATGAATGTTATCTCTAACTTGCTTTCCTTTATAGCCAAAAATAGTGTATTTTGTTCCAGTTGCAATGCATTTAACAAGATAGGCTAGAAAGCCGTGAAGTTGTGTTCCACTATGATTTGGGCCAGTTAGACAACCCCCGCGAAAAACTGCAGTATTGAGATTAAAATATTTTCCATATTCTTGAACCATAACATCAGCTGCGAGTTTTGAGGCTCCAAAAATGCTATGTTTTGAGTTATCAATGCTCATGGATTCATCTATGCCTTCCTTGAAATATGGATGATTTTCATCTATTTCATATCTTTTTTCTAATTCAACCAATGGAAGTAGGTTTGGTGTATCGCCATATACTTTATTCGTTGAGGTATAAATAAAAGTTGCTTTTGGTGAATATTTTCTAAAATTTTCCAGCATTACAAGTGTTCCATTTGCATTCACTGTAAAATCAGTAAATGGTTCTTTGGCTGCCCAGTCATGAGAAGGTTGTGCAGCAGTGTGAATGATGATATCAAATTTGTGATCTTGAAATATTTTTTCTATTGCATCATTATCTCTAATGTCAGCATGGTAATGTTTATATTTTGGGAATTGTTTTTTTAGTTGTTCAAGATTCCACTGGGTACTTGCTTCTTCACCAAAAAAATATTTTCGCATATCATTGTCAATGCCGACGATTTCAAAACCCTTTTCTGCAAAAAAACGAACTGACTCTGAACCAATAAGCCCTGCGGAACCAGTTATGAGTGCTGTTTTAGTCATAGCTTTTTTTGTTATTAAATTATTTTATTGAAATTAAAGACACGCCTATCATTATAAATAGTATACCACCAATGTTCATTATATTCATTTTTTCTCCGAAAATAAGAAATGCTCCTAGCGCTGTCAGAATATAGGAAATGCTTAAAATTGGATATGCGACTGAAATCTTCATTTCTGTTAAAATTTTAACCCACGTAAAAGTTGAAACTGCGAAAAAAGAAATTGCCCCATAAAACCATGGATTAAGTAAGAATTTTTGAATAAGATTAAAATTGTTGTGATTATTTATAAAAATAGCAGATTGCTTGAAAAGCAGTTGCCCAATGGACATCAGTATTATGTTTATAGTAAGTAGTAAATATGGCATTCTTTGTGTTTTTTAAGTGGAATAAGTTTTTTATATAACCCTTTTAAAATATTCGATAGTTTTAACTAGACCATTTTCTAATTGTATGTTTGGTTCCCAATCCAACTCTTTTTTCGCCAATGAAATGTCCGGCTTTCTTTGCCTTGGGTCATCCTGCGGAAGTTTCTCAAAAATAATCTTACTAGTACTCTCAGGAATCATTTCAAGAACTTTTTCAGCTAGTTGTTTTATCGTAAATTCGACAGGATTTCCAAGATTGACTGGTCCGATAAAATCATTTTCATTATTCATCATCTTAATCATACCATCAATAAGATCGTCAACGTATTGAAAGCTTCTTGTTTGGGAACCGTCTCCATAGATAGTTATATTTTTATTCTGAAGAGCTTGAACGATGAAATTTGAAACCACGCGACCATCGTGTGGGTTCATATTTGGTCCATAAGTATTGAAAATTCTGATAACGCGTATTGGAACTTTGTGTTGTCTGTAATAATCAAAGAAAAGAGTTTCAGCACAACGTTTTCCTTCATCATAACAAGACCGAATACCAATTGGGTTAACCTTTCCCCAATATGACTCTGGTTGCGGATGAACTTCGGGATCGCCGTAAACTTCTGAAGTTGAAGCTTGTAAGATTTTTGCTCGCGTTCTTTTGGCAAGACCAAGCATATTAATTGCACCATGAACAGAAGTTTTTGTTGTTTGTACTGGGTCAAATTGATAGTGAACGGGTGAAGCTGGACAGGCAAGATTATAAATTTGATCAACTTCAATGTAGAGCGGAAAGGTCACATCATGACGCAATAATTCAAATTTTGGATTTTCCATCAAATCTAAAATATTATTTTTGCTTCCTGTAAAAAAATTGTCAACACATAAAACATCGTGTCCTTCACTAAGTAGTTTCTTGCATAGATGTGAACCAATAAAGCCAGCACCCCCAGTTACGAGAATTTTCATATTGTTTGAGTTAAATTATGAGATTTGTTTATTTAAGGGTAGCACGTTGAGTATATTTTTGCTAGGGGAGGAATGGTTGTCAGCGTGGTAAGGTTGAAATAGTTTATTGAGTGTGAAATAATAAAAATATGGACACAATCAATAAAATTTCAATCATCATCCCATTTAAAGACAAAGCTGAGTTGCTTCAATCTTGTATTGAGAGTATCTTGCAAAAAACCACATATCAAGATTATGAGATTATTTTGATTGACAATGAAAGCGCTGAAAAATCAACTTTGGAATATTTGGAAACATTAAAAAACAATTTTAAGATTTCAATTCACAAGTATGACAAACTCTTTAATTTTTCGGCTATTAATAATTTCGCAGCCAAGAAAGCAGGTGGGGAGTATCTTTTGTTTTTGAACAACGACACTGAGGTTGTTTCTGAAAATTGGCTGGAAGAAATGCTGAAATTATTTGAAGATGAAAAAGTCGGAGCGGTTGGGGCAAAACTTCTTTATCCGAACGGAAAAATTCAACATATCGGAGTTGAAATCCATCCTGAGCATGGGCCAGTTCACACTGCGAGAATGCAAGAAGAGGATAGTGTTGATTTTGCAAGTCCGCGGGAGTGCTTGGCGGTGACGGGAGCTTGTTTAATGACAAGAAAGAGATTATTTTTGGAAACTGGAGGATTTGATGAGGAGAATCTGCCAATTGCCTATAATGATATCGATTATTGTTTCAAGCTTCGAAAGTTGGGATATGAAATCATCTGCACTCCCTTTGCCAAGCTTTTTCATCACGAGTCTGCCAGCAGAGGCTTGGACATCAAAAATAGTTATAAAATTTTAAAGCCCATCAAGTTCTTGAAGTTCAAGGGTCTTCAGCGTTATCGCCAATTCTTGAAAGAACGGGAATATTTGAGGGGAAAGTGGGATAACAAATTCTAGATACTGAAATAGAAGGCAACAAAAATAGCTAAAAAATCTTTATTTAAGCGAAAATAGCTTAAATAAAAATCAGTGTAAACTATACTTGACACTGAAAGGAAAAGTAGTGTATAGTTAAGTTAGCACTAAATCTTTGTGAAAAATACTATGCAAAATAAGGCAAGAATAAAAGAATATATCAGTGAACAATTGGCACAGGCTGACTTTAGAGCCAGGGCCTATGTTTTTGATACTCAAAATAAACAGCGTCCAAAGCGTGATATCTTTACAGGGATTCAGTCACATCTGGATAAATTTTTGGCGGGCAAAGAAGCTTATCGTTGGATTGCATTAACAGGATTGCGAGGTGCTGGGAAAACCACCATAATGCATCAGTTGTATTTTGCTAATAAGCAGGTAGATGGATATTTTTTAATTTTAGCGGTGGACGAAATTACCCAAACTCTTGGCAGTAGTATTAGTGAGATTGTTGATATTTTTGAGGAGATTATCGGGCGTCCTATTGTAAATCTTGACAAGCCTTTGTTTTTATTCCTAGATGAAGTCCAATATGATGAAAAATGGGGAGCAACCCTTAAAGCAATTTATGATCGGGCGCATAATGTTTTTATTTTTTCAACTGGAAGTGCTGCTGTTTTGATGAATAGTAATTCTGATATTGCCCGGCGTGCTATATTTGAAAAAATTTATCCCTTGTCATTTTCTGAATTTTTGAAAATTCGCCATGGTAAAAATGAAATAAAAGATTTTTCAAGATTATTGCGAGAAGCTGTATTTTTTAGTAAAAACGCAAGGGAAGTTTTTGATAACCTGAAAAAGCAAACAGCAAAAATTGATGAATATTATGCCGATATTAGCCGCTTAGATTTTGAAAATTATCTTTTTTATGGATCATTGCCTTTCATGATAGCCCTGGAAAATGAAGCGTTGGTGTATGATCAAATAAATAAATCCCTAGACAGGGTTATAAATAAGGATATTCCACAAATGGGTGGTTTATCATCGGACATTATAGGAAAGATATCGGCTATTTTGTACGCAGTTGCTGATATGGACGCATTAAATTTCACAACCCTGGCGTCAAAATTTGGAATTTCTCGTCCAAAGATTGCTGAAATTTTTTCAGTATTAGAGCAGGCTGAAATTTTGCATCGAATATATCCCCAAGGTTCACATTTTAAACAGGTAACTCAGAAACCATCTAAATATCTTTTTTCCTCTCCAGCATTTAGGGCTATGTATTATAAAACCATAGGTAGTGTTATAACAGACCAAAATGCTAGAGGGAAATTATTGGAAGATTTGGTTGGGATGTATCTTTATCGTTTGTGTGATAAGCAACCAATTTTTTCTCTTACCTATGATAGTGCTAAAGGAGGGGCGGATTTTATTGTGAAGGCAGGTGAGAAAAGAGTTGTAGTTGAGGTTGGTGCTAACAAGGATGAATATCGACAGGTTGCGCAGACTGCGGAAAAAGTTAAGGCAATTTATGGTTTTATTATCTCGGAAAAAACAACCGAATTGCAATACAATGAACAGTTAAATGCAATTAAAATACCTTTAAAATATTTTTTACTTATTTAATTTGATGAGGTGGATTTGCCGATTGCCTACAACGACATTGACTATTGTTTCAAGCTTCGCAAAGCTGGTTTTAAAATCATCTGCACTCCCCATGCCAAACTTTTCCACTTTGAATCTGCCAGCAGTGGATTGGACATCAAAAATAGTTATAAGGTTTTAAAGCCCATCAAGTTCTTGAAGTTCAAGGGTCGTCAGCGTTACCGCCAGTTTCTCAAAGAGCGGGCATATTTGAAGGGGAAATGGAATAGATTTTAGATTTTGGATTTAAGAATAGAGAAATCAAAAAGAGGGGAAACAAAAAAACAAAGCTGGGCTTTGTTTTTTTTGAATGACTAGTTTTACTTGCAAATATTAGTTTGAAGCTTTCCGAATTTGCGGTCATATTCTTTCAAAAGGCCTTGCTGGTCTTGTGTGGAAAGTTTAGCTGCTTTTTTTATAATTACTTCTTTTTCGGCAGGTGATAAATCAAAAAAGCTAACCGCTTGTGCTTGGTTTTTTTTGCTTGATATTTTTGAAATTATATTTTTTAGCATATGATTTTTTGTAATGATTCTTTATTATATAGTGTTTCTATTAAGCTGTCAATGTTTTCTATATCAGATTTAATATCCTCATCTTCATTATTGCTATTTTTTATTACCAAATTAAGCTCTATTTTATTTCCAAATTCCTTCTTGATTAGCTGTACATTTTCTTTTGCTTTAAAAAAGGCATTAATGAAAGCTTCTTTGGGGACATAGCGACCTTCGAGTTTTTCACGTTTTCTGGTGAAATCCCATGCTTTTAATGGGTCCTGATATATATAGAATACGCCAATTCTCCTGTTTTTATTTAAAGAATTAATTATATTTCTGTGGGCTATCTCGTAATTCGCAAAAGTTCCATCCATAATGGAATTTTGCTTGTTTTTCAGTGTATAATAATTAAGTTTATCAACCGCAATAGCAGCTGCACCTTGCACTATATCGGAATTTTTCCCATTGTACCAAGGAATAAATTCTCTTATTTCATCGGCGTCTATTCTTACAATTGGAATCGGAGCCATTATCTCTATAAGTCTTTTGGAAAATTCAGTTTTTCCTGCTCCTGGAGAGCCTGCCATAAAAAAAGAAAAAGGTTTTTCATTTGGGGGAAATTTTTCAAGATCGGCGAATGTTTTTACTAAAAGAGCTTTCTCTTTTTTGATAAAGGTTTTTGCTTCCGCTGCTATTTTGGAGTTAGCTTCTTGTTTCATAATATGATTTTAGCATTTTTGTAATTTTAGCGCAAAACTTTTCCATGCCAAATCAACCCTGAGCGTTACCGTCAGTTTCTCAAAGAGCGGGAATACTTTTCCCAAAAATGGGGAAGGGAAGGAAAAGAAAATTGTTAAGTTATAACTTTTTGAGAATAAGTGGCGGTTTTTGAATCATCCACTGAAAAACAAAATTTCAGTTATTAAATTCTTGCTGTTATTTCTTTATACGAAATCCTTCAATATTCTTGCTATTTTAATGGCTAATTTAAGCCATTTTATCAAAATTGAATTTGACGATTTTATGTTGGGTGATATAATAAAAATATGAAGAAAGAAAAAGAAAAAAAAGATATGATGCCAAAGGATCAGGTAGTTGCAATCCTTGAAGAAATTCGAGGAGATTTCAAGGTTTTTGGTGAAGGCTTGGATGATGTACGTCGGGGAGTGAAAAATCTGGAGGTTAGATTCGATGCAATGAATGAAAGGCTTGAAAAAAATGATATAAAGCTTGATAGTGTGGCGGAAAATGTTAATTTTCTTATTGAAGACATGGATGAAGTAAAAGCAAATATTGTGGAGATGAAAATTGACATAAAGGACACGCAGATTGATGTTCGAGATATTAAAGAAAAACTTGATAAGAAAAGCGAAAAAGAAGTTACAGACAAGCACGAAAAACGGATTTTTAAATTGGAAAAAGCAGCCTTTGCAACTCAATAAGGATTCAAAAAAATTGTAAACAAAAATCGGAGTCTGGCTCCGATTTTTTTAGTGGAAGTTTCCGGAGGACCGTCCTCTGGAAACCTCTCCTTTTTTTTCTTACTTTTTTGGATAATAAATAAGGCGATGCTTTGGGCATCGCCTTATGTAGACAAGGAATAAATTTTTAGTCCTAATCACTGTGACGTTCTTTGGGGAAATAGCGCGGAAAAACAGTTTGCACTTTTGTCTTTCTCTCACTGGGGAAAAGTTCAGTCATAAGAAACAGTACAAGCAAAAATCCCGTTGAGGCGAAAATAGCTGGTACAAAAATCATTTTCTTTAGTAGCATGTATTTCTCCTGGATGTTCGTCTCATTTGAGGGTAAGTTGGAAAATATTATGAGGTGGTTATCTTTTCTTGTTCATCCTTCTTTGCGATAGGCGTTGGAAAAGGGCACCCCATGATGGCTAAATACGCAGCTGTAAGGGCGAGTTCTCGTATTAGCTTGTAAGCCAGATAACCTCCACCCATAATTACTGTAGCAGATAAGAGGAAAACTTTTTTATTCATGATGTGCCTGTTTTACTTCTTTAGAAGTGATTTGGAAAGGTATTGTTTTTTGGAAAGTGCTATTGGAATTAAAACAAAAGAATCAACGGTAGTCAAACAAATTCAAAGATTTAAAAGGCGACGGAACTCATTTTGAGTTAGCGTCGCCTTTTTTCATAAAGTGCATTCTTTAGTTTGTTCTTTTTTCGGGGTCAGTAACGAACGGCTCAATCTCTGCATATCTATTCACTACTTGCACATTGCGTATGACGCTAAGCGTACGAGCGTGGAATAATGACAAGAGGACCTCATCGCTGGCCTTTTCAACTATGAATGGAATAACCAAGTGTTTAGTTAGCAGGTATGAACCATAAACGGCGATTGAGGCGATGGTAGCTGAGGCTAGGAAAAGTCCTTTGCGCATTGTGTGCTCCTTTAAGTTTTTAGCTTTGTTTGAAAGCTGATTGGAAAAAATTAAATTGTTTTGATGCCTAGCTCACATGTGAGGGGCAAAGTAGCATGACATCAGAAAGAAACCGAAAAAGAAAGAGACTAACCAGAAAAGCATGAGTTTGAATTGCTTTTCTTCTTTTGTATTTTTTCCTGTCGCTGGAAAAGAAATTACAGAAATTATCATTACTAATGTTAGCAGTAAGGCCCCCGGCGATATTACTTTCAGAAGAAGCTCAGGATATGGCAAGGAAAATGCCAGACAGCAGCCAAAAATAATAATAATGATGGAAACATAGGCAGCTGACAAAAAAAATAGCCAACCAATTTTTGATTTGGTTTCTGACAGATGCACTGCGAACAGCAGGGTTCTAACAACGCCAATCAATCCAATGTCCATCGCAATCGGTCCACAGAGGGATGGTAGTGACATATTTTTTTGATTTAGATTGTTTTAAACTGTTTCTTGCAGGTCATGGTCTGCTATGAAGTTGTTTTTTTCTAACAGAATAAAAAATATTCACAAAAACGGAGAAGTAATTATGAGCGGAAGATCATCTTATCAGATTGTGGAGTCATTTAATGGAAATTTGGATTTCAATGTTCGGTCCATTTGTCGTTATCTTAATCTTTCCCAGGAGGAAGAAGTCCCTATGTATGCCTTTAACCTTGACGGCAAAGCGACAACCGTGAGAAAAAGAGACTGCAAGATTGCTTTGCTTTTAGGTGTTCTTCGTGAAATTGCAGAGATAGTTGAGGTAGATGAAAAAATCATTCTTGGTTTTTCAGTCAGAAAGATTGACTCATTCCTTTACACTTCTGAAATGAGGGAAGCTGTAAAACTGTTTTATGGTAAAGATCTATGTGACGAAGCGACAAGAACTCCAAACACTGAGCTGGTTTCTTTAAGAAAGCTGTTATTGACGGTTAATTTTTGGATAACCATTGACGTCATTGATGTGGAAATGCTTGGCGAAGTTTTCGATGTTCTCCTGAAGTGGAAAAACACTAGTGGTTATTTGAAGGAAAAGGCTTTCCTTGGGGCACCATCCGTTTTGGAGATGAAGAAGATTGCAAGACAGCTTTGCTTTCGCGGAGCAATTTCGCAACTACATCCTCTGCAGGTAATGCAAGAGGAAATCCTGGCTTGAGTTTTTGTTGTCAGTCCAATCAAGGTTGCAGACCGCGACCTTGATTGGCAAATTTTAAAGTCTAACTTTTATCAAAAGTCTAGGCTTTTTTTGATGCAAGAAAAGAAAGGTGGGGGCGTAGTATTTATTGGATTAGCACTCGGACTTGACGACTGCTAATGTATGATATATAATAAAAATACAAACTACTGATTAGTTTCTGATTAAACTGATTACGCGTGATTGATTTATGTAAAATTTTATTTGTAGATTCGAATTTAATTCGTAGTTTCGCATCGGCAATATTATGAACGAAAGGCAACAAAAAATTTTAGCAACAGTGATTGAAGAATATACCCAAACGGCAGTGCCGGTCGGGTCACAGATTTTGGTTGGTAAATATAAATTTAAAGTCAGCCCAGCAACTATCAGAAATGATATGACAGTTTTGGAGGAGACTGGATATCTGTATCAACCGCACATCAGTGCTGGTCGAATTCCAACCGATAAGGGTTATCGATATTTCGTGGAAGAGATGATGAAGGACAAGGTACTTTCAAAAGAGCAACAGCAGGACATGCAACGGGAATTTTTGAAATTGAAAGCTCAAAACACAAGGTTGACTCGAACGACTGCGAAATTGCTTTCACATGTTAGTGGAAATTTTGCGATAAGCGGCTTGATTGATAATGATGAATTTTCTGATTTTGGAATGCGTGAGTTGATGGAGGAACCTGAATTTAAAGAATTAGATGAAATGTGTCGCCTGGTTGAAATGCTTGATTATGTGGATGAGAAATTTGATCAACTTACGAAGGATATGTTGGAAGGTGAAACTAGAATTTTCATTGGCAAAGAAAATCCGATTGAAGCAGCAGCTAATTGTTCAATGATAATTTCACCATACAAATTAAGCTCAGGAGAAAAAGGGATTTTGGCACTCATTGGTCCAAAGCGAATGGAATATGCCAAGAATAAATCAATGATCGAATATGTGAAGAAGTTATTGGGAGCATCCTTGATCGTGATATTAATGTTTGTTAAGTAATAGGTTAGTTTAACAAATATTGTTTCTTTAGAAAAATGAAATTGTTGCATTGCTAAATTGTTATATTGTTAGGATGCGAAATAAGGTTTTTGTATTTTTGTATAATTTTGTAATTTTGTAGGAATAAAATTTTATGACAAAACAAACAAAGGAAAAAGAGGAACTGGAAAAAGACATCGCCGAGAAAGAGAAGATTGAAGAGGCGGTTGATGTTGAAAATGAAGTTGCCGAAGATTTATCTGCCGATGAGGCAGGTTTGTCAGCTGATGAGGCAGAAAATGGTGAGCCAGATTTTGAAAAACAAGCCCAGGAAAATTTGGAAGGTTGGAAAAGGACGCAGGCGGATTTTGAGAATTACAAAAAAATGCAAGCCGAATCCCAAAAAGATTTGCTCAAATATGCGACGCAAAATATTATCTTGCAAATCATTCCAGTTTTGGACAATTTTCAAATGTCGACCGCTCATGTGCCTGAGGATCAAAAAGAAGGTGGCTGGGTGACAGGAATCATGTATATTCAAAAGCAATTGGAAACAGTGCTGGCTGAAAATGGAGTTGATGAGATTGCTCCGAAAGTTGGTGACAATTTTGATCCAGTTTTCCACGAAGCGATTGCTGACAAGGCATGTGGGTGTGACCATTGTGACTGTGAGAAAGACAAAGAGAAATTTAAAAACAAGATTAAAACTGTGATGATGAAGGGATATAAGATTGGAGACAAGGTTATTAGGCCGGCAAGAGTAGTGGCAGAGTAAATCACCGATGCGAAACTACGAATGAATTACGAATCTACGAACTTAAAAAAGATGGAAAAGAAAAAAGCCCCAACGGGCATGGTTCAAAAATCCCGAGGGGCAAAGCAGGCAACGTTGTGCCAAGCTCTGAAATCATTGTAGCATACTCAATAGTCAAAATACAATAAACAGCGAACAATATACAAAAGACAACAAACAATGTCATGCTGAACTTGTTTCAGCATCTCTGTTACAGAAAACTGCAAGAAATAAAGAAAGCAGATTCTGAAACAAGTTCAGAATGACACATAAAAAGGTATCAATTTAAATAAATAATAAGTGATAAATAAATAATTTAACGTACAATTTTATAAACAGTGGCAATCTAATTTGTAGATTCGCCTGCCTGCCGTCGAGGCAGGTAGCTGATTTGTAGATTTGTGGGTTTAAGAAAATATGGGTAAAATTATTGGAATCGATTTAGGAACCACAAACTCAGCTTTTGCAGTTGTGATGGGTGGAAAGCCAGAAATTATTGAAAACAAAGAAGGAAACCGCACAACTCCTTCAATGGTGGCTATTTCAAAAGCTAATGAAAGACTCGTTGGGCTTTTGGCAAAACGCCAAGGAGTGACCAATCCAGGAAACACCTTGTTTTCCATCAAGCGTTTGATTGGACGATCTTATCATGACGCCGAAGTGCAACGTGATGAAAAAACCATGCCCTACAAAATCGTGCACGCTGGCGAAACTGTCAAAGTTACAATGGGTGATAAGGACTACACTCCGCAAGAAATTTCTGCGATGATTTTGCAGAAAATCAAAAGCGACGCTGAAGAAAAATTGGGAGAAAAGATCACGGACGCGGTGATCACTGTGCCAGCCTATTTCGATGATTCCCAAAGAAAGGCCACCAAGGAAGCTGGAGAAATCGCGGGCCTAAATGTTCGTCGTATCATCAATGAACCAACTGCTGCCGCCTTGGCATATGGTTTTGACAAAAAACAAGATGAAAAAATTGCAGTTTATGATTTGGGCGGTGGAACTTTTGATATTTCAATTTTGGAAGTTGGCGGAGACACTGTGGAGGTTAAATCAACCAATGGCGACACTCATCTTGGAGGAGACGATTTTGATCAGGTGATTATTGCTTGGATTATCAGTGAATTCAAAAAACAAGAGGGTATTGATCTTTCCAATGATCCACTTTCTTTGCAGCGCATTAAGGAAGCTGCCGAAAAAGCGAAAATTGAACTTTCAACTGCAATGGAAAGCGAAATCAACCAACCGTTCATTACTTCTGACGCAAGTGGCCCAAAACATTTGGTAATGAAATTGACTCGCGCAAAATTGGAAGAATTGGTTGGTGACTTGGTCACAAAGACATTAGAGCCAGTAAAAAAGGCACTTGCAGATGCCAAACTTTCAACTTCTGAAATTAATGAAGTTGTGATGGTTGGAGGCATGACTCGCATGCCGCTGGTTTTGCAAACCGTGGAAAAATTCTTTGGCAAAAAACCAAACATCACTGTCAATCCTGATGAAGTTGTAGCGCTTGGCGCAGCAATTCAAGGAGGAGTGTTGGAAGGTTCAGTCAAAGACGTGCTTCTGCTTGATGTGACACCGCTGACACTCGGAATCGAAACAATGGGAGGAATCTCAACTCCACTTATCAATCGCAACACAACTATTCCAACTTCAAAGGCGCAAGTGTTTTCAACTGCTGCTGACAATCAGCCTAGCGTCGAAATTCATGTGCTTCAAGGAGAGCGTGAAGTTGCTTCCGGCAACAAAACTTTGGGAAGATTTATTTTGGATGGAATTCCACCAGCTCCAAGAGGCATCCCACAAGTTGAAGTTGAATTCGATATTGATGCTAACGGAATCTTGAATGTAACTGCCAAAGACAAAGCAACTGGCAAGTCACAATCAATCAAAATTGAAGCTTCATCCGGACTTTCAAAAGAAGAAATTGAAAAAATGACCAAAGACGCTGAAATGCACGCTGAAGAAGATAAACAAAAGAAAGAACTTGTTGAAGCTCGAAACATGGCTGATACACTTGTTTATTCAACTGAAAAAGCGATGCGCGAAGCAGGTGACAAACTCACGGAAGATGAAAAAAAACCTGTGACTGAAGCAATTGAGGAACTCAACAAAGTGAAAAATGGCGAAGACCTCAGCGTCATCAAAGCAAAGACTGAAACACTTTCGCAAGCTGCACAAAAAATCGGTGAAAAACTTTATGCTGCAGCTTCTGCCTCACCGGCAGGTGAACAACCACAAGCAGCCGGCTCCGAATCTGCCTCATCGGCAGACGGGGTCAAGGATGCGGAGGTTGAAGGTGAGAAGAAAGAAGAAGAGAAGAAATAATCTTTAAAAAGAGTCCCGATTTTTTCGGGACTCTTTTGTTAGAAATTCAGGGGTTAACTTTTCTTTTAATAGAAAAGTTACAAAAGAAATCCCGCACGTGCTTGTTGCTGTGGCAAAGACTTCGCTCTTCGCTAAAATTTACACTCTGTTCGGCCTGCTGACCTCACTGCGTTTCAAAATTTTTTAACGCTCATCACTCGTCTTTTACCTACGCACTGCGCAACGTGCGGAGGGAATGCAAGAATGCAAAATGCAAGAACGTTGAGATTTTTCTTGCTTTTTGTGTTAAAATGGAGGTGAAAAAAAGAGTGCTGATTTTGTCCAGCAAGGAGGCTTTAATGAAAGAATGCATCAAAAGAGAAGTGAATGGAGGAGAGGGAATTATTAAAAAATAATCTTTCAATATGAATAAAACGAAAAACCCAAAACTAATCCTCATTTCTGGTCTGCCGGCTTCTGGAAAGACAATACTTTCGAAAAAAATTGCCGAGCGTTTTGCTTTGCCAGTTTTTGGCAGTGATGCAATCAAAGAAGTCATGTATGATGGTTTGCAATGGAAAGGATTGGCAGAAAAAACACTCAATGATATGGGGAAGACGAGTTTTGAATTGCTTTACTATGTTTTGCAATCTTGTTTGAAATCACCGATAGCAACTGTAGTTGAAGGCAATTTTCATCCAGATTGGAATAATGAAAGAATAAAAACCATGATATCGGAAAATAGTGCTGAAGTTTTTTATATTTATTGTAGTGCCAACAAAGAAGCTGTTGAAAAGCGTTTCAAAGAAAGGGCTGTTTCAGACTCGCGCCACTTGGGGCATAGGGATGCAATCAAAATGCATGACAAAAAGTTTATGCAAAATTTGCACGAAGTTAACCAGCCACTTGAAATTGGAGTTGATGTTTTCGAATTTGACACAACTGACTTTGGAAAAGTTGATCATGAAAAATTGTTTGAAAAAATTAATAACTTTTTAAAAAAATAATATGAAAACAATCTTAGTTGACGCATATAATACATTTATTGTTGAGGGTGTGGGAATTTTCGAAGAGATGTATCAATTGCTTGAGCAATATCCAAACAAGAAAATCATCCTGACCAACGCTAATGATGAGCAGATGATCACTTTTGGTTTGGACAAAGTTCCATATGAAGTTTTTACTTTAAAGCATAGCCCTGACAAAGTTGACCCGAAATATTACGAAACCATGCTTGAGCATTTCGGACTCAGTAAAAATGACGTGATGTATTTTGAGCACAATGCTGAGGCAGTCCAAAGCGCCCAATCAGTTGGCATCAGCGCCTATCATTATGAAAAGGATAAAAAAGATTTAGTGGCGTTGAAAAAATTTATTGATAGTAATCTGTAGTTTGCAGCTATGTTTTATATCTCTTATTTGAAATTATCAGTGAAAAAGGGCGTGATAAATATAAAAATAATAGAAAAAAGACCTCACAATTTTATTGCGGGGTCTTTTTATTTCTTTTGAATATACTGTTGAAAAGCTTCTTCGAGTTGTGATTGAACTTCTTCAAGATTTTTTGAAAAAATGCTAATTTCTTGAATGCTTTTCGTGCCGCGGACTTTTATCATGAGGCAGCCCGTTTTTTGTTCAATTTTCATACTTGCGGGAGCAGTTTTGATTCCGTTTGTGATGTGACCTGTTATCACTTTGGATACGTCGGGTAGCTTAACTAAAAAATCAACAACTTTCTCAGCGGCATCAATGACTGTTGTGTGATTTCTCCCAATTTTTTTGCCGCTGCGATGATTTTTTGGCATATTAGTTACCTTACTTTTATTGAAAATAACTTTTGATAGTATTGCCTTATGGTGAATATATTTTAACTGACTATGGTGTCTATTGTCAACGAGAGAGGGGAATAGCTAGAATTGCACGCACAGTATATTCCAATACAGGAATGATACCTCAAATGTAAGCTACAATATTGGGCATTTTTGAAAAATTTAGTTAACTTTAATTTTAGAAAATACCTTCATTTTCTCTTTTCTCATTTCTTCACCAGCTTCAATGTCACTTTT
>CAISKQ010000059.1 GCA_903885965.1 uncultured bacterium | reverse complement strand
CCTAACAAGTCCATTGCT
This sequence comes from uncultured bacterium, assembly GCA_903885965.1. Classification (GTDB taxonomy): domain Bacteria; phylum Patescibacteriota; class Minisyncoccia; order Moranbacterales; family GWC2-37-73; genus CAIPMZ01. Next base: position 21,765 of record CAISKQ010000059.1, on the reverse strand, counting down.
CTGGCTTCACACTAATTCATTACTGAATTAACATGCAGAGTTCTGTACTGCTCTGGTGGTTAGCCTTTAAGCAGGTTGGATTTGAACCAACTGTAAACACTCAGCTTCTCTTGGCGCACTTACCAGTATATTGTAGATCTTTTTCAACTTCATTTACTAATTGCCAAGCCTTTTTTCACCTGACCATTTCATTTGTGTTTCTGGTGATGAGACATACCATTGAGCTGTTTGTGAGTCATCTTGATAGCTATCATAACCACCTTTATATCGTATATTTTCATCTTTACACAAACTACCAATTAATTCTCCCTTACTGTTAAATAAATTTACATATGAAAATTGAGTATAGCAACGCGGAATTTCCAATGCATCACTATCGTGCTCTGGTGAAGAATTTGGATAACCAACATTTCCTTTAGGGTCAGTAAATTTTTTAAACTTAAAGTTTTTCAATTGAGATAAATCAACTACTTCATTAAAAATTCCACTCGCTAGTTCAACACTATTTTGACGATTTTCTTCGCTACCATAAAATACTGTTTCATATTCACCACCCTCATCAGCAAAAGAAATAAATTCATTAAATGTAATATCCTCCTCTATTCTTTCAACTTCAATGCCATTATCATCTTTCGGATTTACAAACGCTTTTTCTGGTACCTTTTTTTGCGGAAGATTTAAGCCTCCATCTTCCATTCCCATAATTTTGTTTTCTGAAAAATATTTTTTTGAAAAAATAATTTCCAAAATTTTAGATTTATTATTTTTTTAATTATTTCCCCTATTTGCCTTTATTTTACCCCCCCCCATAAGCCTAGATGTCAAATGGCGATTTCGCAGAAACACAAAAGAAGGCTCAACCCTCTCCGAAGGTTGAGCCTTCGGAAATTAAACCAAAAGACTGGAATACGAATTTTAAGATCTTAAAAAAGTCTAAGAAGTTGCGGCGGCGGCGCTTTCTCCGGCCACATAGCCAGTTGCCCAACAAACCTGCAGATTATATCCCCCAGTTGGGCCATCCGCATCAATAATCTCACCTGCGAAGTATAAATTCTCAACAATTTTCGATTTCATGGTTTTAGGATCAATCTCCTTAGTTGAAACTCCGCCACTAGTAACCATTGCCTTTTCAAAGCCAAAAAGCTCCTCAACTGTCATTTCCATTTTCTTAAACAGTGAAGTTATTTTAAGCCGATCCTGCTTGCTAATGTTGCTGGCGTGCTTGTGCGTATCAACTCCGGAAAGTGCAAAAATCAAATCAAACATCTTCGGACTGGCAAAATCTTTCAAACAATTACTCAAGTTTTTGTGACCGTTTTTCTCGAAATCATTTCTAATAATTTCATCAACCTGCTGGAAAGAAAGCTCTGGTTTCAAATCTAGTGAAAGTTTAATTTCTCCTTTTTCAATATTTTTTTGCAAATCTCGACTAATATTAAGTGCTAATGGACCGCTCAAACCATAATGCGCAAACATCACGTCGCCAGCCATTGTGGCGATTTTCTTACCAGCCTGAGTGGCACTTATCTCAATATTATGAGCAGAAATTCCCTGTGCATCCTTGATAGCCTGCTCCCTGATTTTAATCGGTACAAGACTAGGTTTAGCTTGGATAACTTTATGTCCAAGCTTTTCAGCCCAATCAAATCCTCGACCAGTTGAACCTGTGTTGGGATATGACTTTCCGCCAGTGGCAAAGATATATTTCTCGGCTGAAATTTCTTTTTTTCTAGTGATTATCTTTTCAATCTTATTTCCATCCCGCACGACATCGATAACCTCTTCCGTATTAAAAAAGGTCACCATATTCTCACGACAATATTGATATAGAGCATCCAGCACGTCCTTTCCTTGATCGCTGATCGGATAAACTTTCCCATTTTTTTCAACTTTTGTTTCAACATCTCTTGAGCGAAAAAAATCTCGCAAGTTTGTTGGGCTCATTCGATTGAAAGCGGAAAGTAAAAACCTACCATTCTTGTAGACTTTCACAAATTCAAACATGTTGTCCGCATCCTGTGTGATATTACAGCGTCCATTGCCAGTCATCAAAAGCTTAACTCCATAGCTATCGTTTTTTTCCATCAACGCAACGCGCGCACCCTTTTGAGCCGCTCTTCCAGCTGCCATGAGTCCCGCAGGTCCCCCACCAACAACCAATACATCAAATTGTTCCTGAATTATTTTTTTTCTGCCCGAGGCAGATCCGCCTTGGGCGGACATTTCATTATTCATATATTTTTTAAACTAAACCTCATCATGACACACTTCCTTTTTTCTAGCAACCCCAACCCTTGCCCTTTTCCATCTTCCAGGCTATACTGCATTATTAGGGTTTAGGATTCATACATAATACATTATACATTACACACAATAATACATAATACAAATTCATGTTAATAGATGATGTCAAAATTGAAATATCAGCTGGAAACGGTGGCAAAGGATGCGCAGGCTTCAACAAGAACCTCATGAGCCTTGGGCCAGCTGGCGGAAGTGGTGGCAAAGGAGGAAGTGTTTACTATGAAGGCGTCTCAGATCTTAATGCTTTCAATCAATTTCGTTTCAAGAAACAGCTTTTCGCCGAAGATGGCCGCGAAGGAAAAGGTCAGTTTTGTGATGGTCCGGATGGAAAAGATTTAATTATCAAGCTACCTGTCGGAACAGTTATAACCAACACCGAAACTAAGGAAGCTATTGAAATTACCAAGGTTGGAGAGCGAGTACTGGCAATCAAGGGAGGCCGCGGTGGCCGCGGAAACTTCTTGTTTCGCTCAGCAAAAAATACGACACCTAAGGAATTCGAAATTGGCAAAAAAGGGCAGCATGCCAACCTTCATTTGCAACTAAAAATGATTGCCGACATCGGCTTTGTCGGCTTGCCTAATCTCGGAAAATCAAGTCTGCTCAATGAGCTAACCAACGCTAGCGTCAAAGTTGCTAACTATCAGTTCACAACCCTTGAACCAAATCTTGGTGTTTACTATGGACTTATCTTAGCGGATATTCCAGGGCTCATCGAAGGAGCTTCTGAAGGCAAGGGACTTGGAATCAAATTCCTGAAACACGTTGAGCGCACAAAAATTCTTTTTCATTTCTTGGCAGCTGACAGTGAAAATATCTTAGCAGATTACAAGACAATTCGCGGAGAACTCAAAGCCTATAATCCAGCCCTCTTAGAAAAACCTGAATATATTCTCATCTCCCGCAGTGATTTGGTCAGTGAAAAAGAACTCAAAAAAATTCTCACCAAAGCCAAGAAATTAAGCAAAACTGTCATGCCAATTTCTATTCACAATTGGGATCAACTTCAAAAAATCAAAGAATTACTAAACGAATTAGACAAAGAAAAATAGCATTCGAAAGCGCACTACGAAAGCGCCCAACTGAAAATAATATAAAAAAACGAAAACCTTGAGTTTTCGTTTTTTGTTCGTAGATTCGTATTAATTTCGCCTGTCTGCCGTCGAGGCAGGTAGTTTCGCATCGGTTATTTTTCTTCCTTGGGCTCAAAAACGTTCAGCACTGAATTAACCAACCAAAGAATCAAACTGAAAAAGACAGCTGTCCCAAAACTGCTAACACCAAAACCTGGTACAATATTACTTGTAAGTATAACCAATAAAGCGTTGATAACTAAAGTGAAAAGCCCAAGTGTCATGATATTAATTGGAAGAGTCAAGACAAGTAAAATTGGACGTATAATCGTATTAAAAAATCCCAGAACTACCGCTACCACCAAAGCCACAAGAAAACTCTTCAAAAAAACACCCGGCAGCAGATAGGCTGTGATTATAACAGCCACGGCACGCAAAAACCAATAAGCAATAATTTTCATAAATTTGAAATTAAGTAATTATTATTTTTTAATTATTTACATTTAAGGTATTTAGAAAATTATATTTTTAAACACCCGCCTACATAAGCACTTTGATTATACCACAATATTCGCTTTGAGATAATCTTCCAAAATTTTCTCAGCCTGCTCGACATTTTCAGTCTCCATCAACTTAGCGCGAAGCTCTTTGGCGCCTTCAAACTCGCTCACATAGGCCTTGAAATGCTTTTTCATGACATGATAACCCTTGATATTTTTTCCAGAGAGTTCTTTTTCAAAAAATTTTGCATGCTCAATAGCAACTCGAAATTTTTCCGCCAAAGAAATGCTCTTTATATCAACTTCCTCGTTAAAAAACCAAGGATTTCCAAAAATTCCCCTTCCCACCATAATGCCATCCATACCAGATTTTTCAGCTTTTTCTTTTCCATCGTCAAGATTTGCCACATCGCCATTGCCGACAATTACGACGCCATTTTCCTTTGCCATTTCAACTATTCTTGGAGCTAATTCCCAATGAGCGGCAACTTCGGACATTTCTTTGCGCGTTCGAAGATGAACAGTCAACGCTGCGGGCTTTTCTGCAAGGATTTCAGGTATCCAAGTCTCAATTTCATTTTTGCTAAATCCAATCCTAGTCTTAACTGAAACAGGCATCTTGCCAGCCCCGTCTTTGGCAGCTCGAATTATTTCACGAGCCAATTGGGGAGTTTTTATTAGCGCGCTTCCAGACCCCTGTTTAATAATAGCCTTGTCCGGACAACCCATATTTATTTCTATTCCATCAAAGCCAAGTTCAGCCGCCAAGACTGCGGCTTTTTTGATATTTTCAGGCTTAGAACCAAAAATTTGCGCCACAATAGGATGTTCATTTTCTGCAAATCGAAGCTCCCTGACTAAAACTTTTTGTCCTTTATCGCTAGCCAATCCATCAGCACTGACAAATTCCGTATAAATAACATCAGGCTTTCCATATTTAACCAGCATCTGCCTTTGCGCAAAATCGGTCACATCCGCCATTGGAGCCAACACAAAAAAAGGCTTCTTTTTTGCCGCCAGTTTTTGCCAAAAATTTTTCTGTTTTTTTACCATAAAGCAATTTTAACAGCATTAGAGCTTTTCTTGCAACAAAAAAGTCCCCTCTCAGGAACTTTTTTGTACGTATAGGACTTACGCATTTGAGAGAAAATTACTTACAGGCGGCTCACTTAGCGAAAAAGACTTAATGTAGACCAAGAGCAGCTTACTTCGCAAAAAAATTACGCTCTAGGAATTTTCGAACAAATGCGTAAGTCCTATCATGATACAAAACGCACTATACAATTTCTAGTTTCCCGTTGTTGTTCCACCATTAGCCTTCTTGAAATTAACTTTCCAAGTTGGTTCATATGGATTATCATATTCATCCTTAACCTCAACAGTTTCACCCTTCATTAAAGTTGTAAGTGCAATGTCATTAAGCATTATTTTTTCAGTTTCAACCTCACGCTTAAGATCATCAAATTTTTCCCATGCTCTTCCAAGCTCAGCCTGAATTCTGGTTTCGATTTGCTTTTTCTTTTCACGCAAATTGTTGATTTCCTCAACTAATTCCTCATATTCGTCAGCTTGCACAAGAGCATCTTTATACATGTCTCGCAAGTCCTTTTGTTCCTTTTTCATCTCCCTAATTTTGTTGAAAACTTCTTGAGCGTTTTGCATTTTGTTTTTTCTTTACTAATTATTTGTAAAACACACTATCTTATTTCATTAAAACATTCTAGCACAATTTAAAAAAAGTTGATAGTCAATTGGAATATTAGCTATGCTTTTAGGCTATAATATTGACTAATTCCCAATCCGTGCTATACTCGAAATACAACCAAGAAAGACCCAATTTGACTCGCCTTTAAAGAAATAAGGGATAAGTCAAAATACTTCCACCAGAAGAAGGGATTTTCTTGTTTGGTGGCTTTTATTTTTTGTCGAAGTCTTTGATTTTGGCACAAAAAATAAATCCGCCTTGGGCGAATGCTCAATTCATTAATTCGTTAATAATTAATAAATAACTTAAAAACCGTATGCAATACGAACTGTTTTACCTCGTTGGCGAACGCCAAGAAGCAACTCTCGATGCAATTCGAGAAGGAGTAAGCGCTATGCTTGTCTCAGAAGGAGCTAAACTACTTGATCCAGAGCTAACTGAAAAAAGAAAGCTAGCTTATGAAATCAAGCATCAAAACAAGGGGACCTACATCACCCGTCGTTTTGAATTAGAAGACATTGATTTTTGGGCAGATGAAAAAAATAGCGAAAGAGAATTTGGAGTTCAAGCTATGACAAACAAATTGAATCTAAACAAGGATGTTTTGAGATTTTTGATTGTAAAAACCCAGGACCTTCCAGAACTTGGAGCAAAAGAACGTCGCAAGGCTCAAGAAATGAAAACTCAACGTCCAGAAACTGGCCGACCACAACGCGTTGAAAGAAAGGACGCGCCAAGACAATTTTCAAGACCAACTCAAGCTGCTCCTACACCAGCTGCCCCAAAGAAAGCAGTAGTTGAGGCGCCAGCAAAAGAAGTTGCTGCTCCAAAAGTTGAGAAGAAAGAAACTGCCAAAGTTACTAAAAAAGAAACTACTCAAGATATCGACAAGCAACTTGATGATTTGCTAAACATATAATTAACAATACAAATTACGCAAATCTATGCAAATAACGCAAATATGCAAATAATTCGCATATTTGTAGATTCGCATTAAATTCGCATCATTTGTATTATAAATCTTATGAATTTAAACAAAGTTCAACTTATCGGACGCCTAACCAGAGACCCTGAAATTCGCACTACGCCTTCAGGACAAACCGTTGCAACTATTGGCATTGCAACAAATCGAACTTGGATGGACAAAGCTGGACAGAAACAAGAAAAATCTGAATTTCACAACATTGTGATCTGGGGACGTCTTGCGGAAATTGCCGGTCAATATCTAACCAAGGGTCAAGAAGCATATTTCGAAGGACGATTAGAAACACGCTCATACACAGGGAAAGACGGCATTGAGAAAAAAGTAACCGACATTGTGGCTGAAAATATGCAAATGGGTTCTCGCGCGCAAGGAAGTCAGCAAAATGCTGGCAGCTATCAACCGAGACCAACGCAGCAAGCAGCCCCAGCGCAAGCCAGCAGACCAACTCCAGTTCAGGAAGAAGCTATTCCAACTATCAACCTTGATGAAGAAAGCGACGAAGTAAGACTTGAAGATGTACCATTCTAACAAATTAACAATACAAATTACGCAAATCTATGCAAATAATGCAAATATGCAAATAATTCGCATATTCGTAGATTCGCATTAAATTCGCATCATTCGTATTATAAACATATTTATGGAAAAGAAAACTTGCTATTTCTGTGATCAAAAGATGGACAAGATTGATTACAAAGATGCTTATCTAATTCGCCGTTTCATGAATTCTCAAGGAAAAATCTATCCTCCAAAGAGACACGGAACTTGCACCAAACACCAACGAACACTTGCTCAAGCAATCAAACGCGCTAGAGTAATGGCTTTGGCACCGTTCGTAGTTAAATAAAAATTAGAAAAAATACAAATTACGCAAATCTATGCGTATGATGCAAATATGCAAATGATTCGCATATTTGTAGATTTGCATTAAATTCGCATCATTTGTATTACAATCTTCATGTTAGGATTAAGCGATATCAAATGCGGAAAAAATATTCTCTGGGAAGGACAACCTTACGTTGTGCTTTCTGCTGAACATTCCAAAACCGGTCGAGCTGGAGCAGTGCTTCGCACTAAGCTCAAGAACTTGCTCAACGGCAGTGTATTAGAAAAAACTTTTAACGGATCTGACAAAGCTGATGAAGCTGACATGTCAAAATCCAAAGCTCAGTATCTATATGCTGAGCAAGATGGCTTCGTGTTCATGGATATGACTTCCTATGATCAATTTTCACTTTCCAAAGAAACTATCGGCAATGCACCACTTTATCTACTCGAAGGAACCGAAGTAACCGTGCTTAATTTCAATGAATTGCCAGTCAACATCGAGCTTCCAATAAAGGTAACTTTGACCGTTGTCGAAGCTCCCCCAGGAATCAAAGGTGACACATCTGGAACCGGCGGCAAGGTTGTCATCATGGAGACAGGCCTGAAAGTTTCCACTCCGCTTTTCATCAACGAAGGAGACAAGCTTATCATCAACACCGATAAGGGAGAATACGTTTCGAGAGCCTAAAATAGCTTATAGCTCTTAGCTTCATTAGGCTTTTAGAAAATACATAAAAAAAATCCGACTTTTGAAAGGTCGGATTTTTTGTTTTGTATTTTTATAACATTGCAAAAATATGCACATGAACTGATTTGCAATGCTTCATATTTCAGCTAAATGTTTTTGCCAACTCCGCAAAATTTTTCGGTTTGTATTTTTCCCATTGTTCCTGCTTCACATAGAGCATTTGATAGGAAATTTTCTTTTGCCTTTCGCTGGCATCTTGGCACCACTGCTCAAGTCTTTTTATTTTTTCAAGATCGTCCAAATCTTCTCGCCCTTTGGTTTCGATAATATACACCGTTTTACTATCAATTTTCACGAAAAAATCCGGATAATAACTTGAAATTGCTCCACTGGCATTTTTATAATCAATCTTAAAATGAATTTCAAAATAATTTTTCGCGAAAGAAACTACGTCTTCTGCTTTTTCCAAAAATTCAGCAAATTCCAATTCGAAATCACTATCGCCCACAATTTTATTAAACACACATTTTTTCGGCAACAAATATTTTTTATCCGTCACCACAAATGGCCTAGCGCTGCTGACCTTGAGATAATTTCTGATTTCCGCATTGCCAACATCTTGGACAGTCAAGCTGTTGATTTCTTTTTTAAATGTTTCCACGATGGTCATAACTGCTTCTTGCTGGGATAAATTCGTCAAAATATTTGTATCTTCCAGCTCAATCTTTTCTAGAAATAATTTACTCTTAATAAATTCTTTTACCTTGCCAAAGAGAATATCGTAGCAACCGAATAAGCGTAGTTCTTTCATAATTCTCTGAACAAAAAATCCGACCACGCTTTGATAGTCTGGCTCAGTGAAAGTTTCCAAGATTGTTTTGTGATGTTCTTTGTCGTCAATCACTTCCTTGAAAACAATCTCTTTCTGTTCTTGCTGGGAAAATTGTTTGACTGAGATTTTTTTATTAGCAAAATTAGCAACTTGTAGTAAATTGAGGTTTTTATATTCTCTTTGAATTCTCGGGGTCAAAATTGGAAGTTCGATGTCCAAATTTTCCAAATCTTTTTTTTCATTTTGACGATCAACTTCAATCACAGTCGGCGTGATTGGCAAGCCAGAGCGATCCATTTTTCGTTTTTCCAATTCCACTCCCTCAGCCTTGATTGATTCGACAAATTCCATAAAAGCTGGCGTACCGATAATGCTGACGTATTCTTCGATGTCTTGACCAAAAAACATTCGGCGAAGTCCACGACCCAAAGTTTGTTCTGGCAAAATTTTTGAATCAGCACCATACGGACGAAGCCCCACGATCGTCGTCACGTTTTTCACATCCCAACCTTCTTTGAGCATCAACACTGACACAATAACCTTATACTGACTTTCCAAGCTATCAATCTCATTGGCCTTCTTGCGAAGCTCTTGCAATTCTTTTTCTTTCTTGCCAGTTGCGGTTTCAGAAATTTCTCCACTCCTATTAGTATGAATTGTCAAAACTGCATCTTTAAGTTGCGGATAATTTTTTTCCAAAAACTCCGCCACGTCATCGCAATTGGTCGTGTCATTAGTCATAATAAAAAGAATTGATTTTTTTCCAGTTGGCAAAAGTGCTTGATAAGTCTTTTCCCATTCAGAAACGCCAAGCCTAATAAAATCTTCATATTTCTCAGAAAAAATGGCACTTTGCTTTTCTTGCAATTTGGCCCTGCTAGCTTCATCTGGCAAGACTGGATTTTTCACCACGCCTTGAGCGATGGCTTCCACCAGTGGATAGTCCGAAACGGTCTGCACAAAAATTTCTCCCCGATTGCTCTTTGGTGTAGCAGTCACATCAATTTGCAGTGCTAATTTCTTTCCTTTTTGTAGCAAGCGATTGTGTATATCCTCGATTGATTTGAACCACGCCATTTTGGGATCATGAATGTGATGAGCCTCATCATTGATCACCATCAGCTCATCTACTTCGCGAACAATCTCACCCAAATCAATTTTTGAATCATTGGTTTTTCCAGTCACCTTTTCGCCCAAGAAATAATCCATGGTGTTTTCATCTTCCGCACTGGCATCTTTGACATCTCCTTCATAAACCCGATGAATATTGGTCAAGAAAATATTGCCAGCTTTTGAAATTGCGCCGACTTCGTCTTGCAAATGCAGCTTGAGCTGAAAATCATCCTGCCAATTTTGTCCACTATAACCGTTATCAGGTAAAATCGGATCTTCATAAAATATTTTCAAGCCCTCAAAATCATTTTTAATTCTGTCCAGCACGATAATGTTCGGCGTGATGAGCAAGAAGTTTTTGGAAAGCTCAGAATTTTCCTCATAAAGCTTGTGGAAATATGACCAAGCCAACAGCAAACTCATCACCTTAGTTTTGCCAGCCCCGGTTGCCATTTTGATCACCAAGCGAAGCCAGTCTTCATCGAACATATTCGCCGAGACTCTGCCCAACTTGTCGAATTTGAGCAGGTCATATTTGTTTTGAATTTTTTCCACATCATACAGCCAGATGATGGTTTCCACCGCTTCTCGTTGAGCGAAATAGTATTGGAAAGAAATGCTTGAGCCGTCTTTGGCAAAAATCGTGTGAGGTTCTTTAAACCACCAATTGAGCAGGGCTTTGGAGGTTTCGCTAGCACCAGTATAATCAGCTTTTCGCCACTGAAAAATTTTCTCTCTCAATTCAGTCACGAAAGGTGGTAAAAGTTTTCCATAATTTCCCTCTTTGCGCAAATCTTCCTCAGCCGGAAACCACCTGATCTGCGGATCAAGAATTTGGAATTTGTCTTTGGGAAAATCTTTGTGTAGTGCCATAAAATTTATTTTTTAGAAAAAAATATCCTGTTATCCTCATATGCTGAACTTATTTATCTCTGTCATTCTGAACTTGTTTCAGAATCTACTTTCTTAATCTCACAAAACTTCCTGTAGCCAAGATCCTGAAACAAGTTCAGGATGACACAATAGATTGAGTTAATTCGAAATAAACTCGAGATGACATTTTGATTAGATATTTATTTCAATTAACTTCGTCGTGTCATTGCCGAAAATATCAATAACTTTGACGGCGATTTTCTTGCGACCCTTTGGCATTTCTTTAAAAGCGGAAGTTAATTCAATGGTTCGGTCTTTCTTGGTGCGGAAAGATTGCCACTCATTTTCAAAAATGAAATTACCAGTCCACTTTTCTTCAAAATCATCAATTTGCATTTGTTGCGGATCAGTTGAGCCATCAAGTTTTTGTTGCACGGTTTTTTCCTTGGCAACTCGCACAATTTCTTTTTTGTTTTCAAAGTCAAAATCCACCGACCAATAGTCAATCCAGTCCGTCCATTTTTTCGTCAAGATTTCTTCTTCAATCAAATCGCTTTGTTTGTCTTTGGAAATTTTAATCACTTTGCCCTCTTTGATCACAATCTTACTTGCCCCAGCTTGCAATTTTTCTTCGACTTCGCCAGTATTGTCCTGATTATAGAAAACTGAAAAATCAGTCAGCTCGATGGCAACTTCTTTGACATTTCCTCGCCCTTGAATAATAGGTTTAACTTCGATATACGCCACGTCATAAAATTTCACCTGTCCTTTTTCGACGGCTTTTTTATCAAAAACTTCGCGCGGAATCACTTTCAGCTGCACGTCGATTCCCAGTCTTTTGCCGATTTCCAAGTCCAAGCCCATTTCCCAGTCAAAGCCCAAAACATCAACTTTGGTGATTTTCTTTTCGGCGCATTCAGCCACAATTTTTTCCAAAAAGTCATTGGTCACTGGTGTGTCAATTGAGCCGACTGCTACCAAGCGGTCTCTTTTTTTGCCAACAAAGCAATTAAAAGAATCCACTGCCTCGGCTTTGTAGGCTGACAAAATCAATCTCACAAATTCTTTTTCTTTATTTTCTTTCTGCAATCTTTTTTCTTCTTCCCGCAAATTTTCATTGACCGTCAAAAATTTTTCGCGTTCGTATTTTCCAATATTGAGAATTTCAAAAGCCCTAAAATCTTTGCCAGCTTTTTTCATTTCACGCTGGACGCCAATCATTCTTTTGCGAGTAGTGTGAATAGAAAATTTTCCCAAATCCGAGCCAATCCATTTTCGCCCCAACTTTTCCGCCACCGCCAAAGTTGTGCCAGACCCACAGAAAAAATCAGCCACAAGATCGCCTTCATTTGAGGATGCTTCAATTATTCTTTGCAATAATGCTTCGGATTTTTGCGTCGGATAATCTATATTTTCAGGTGATTTTGGATCAACTTTTTTAATATACCAACTCGATCCAATTACGGCACCTCTTATTTCAAAAATAATATCATCATCTTTCGGTTCTCTTTGATTTTCTTTAATAAATTTATCGAGGTAGGTCTTAAATCTAATATCGTCTTTTGGATAAAATTTACCAAATATTTTATTGTCAACAAGATATTTTTCCCATCTCTTAAAATTTACCTGCTCTTCGGAATTATCCTCGTGCTGACGATTAAAATAATCGTTGTTATTTTTTTTATAAAAAAGAATCAAATTGTGTCTTCGTGGAAAATATGTTCTTGGCTCAACCCATGATCCTTGATATGACCAAACTATTTCATTCCTATAGGAATTCTTTCCAAAAATTTCATCCATAACCAATCGTATGTAGCTATTAACCCTATGATCACAATGCACATAAATACTTCCATCATCTGCCAAAAGTCCGTGCATCAATTTCAAGCGTTCATAAATCATTGCAATGAAACTGTCGGCACCTTTGCCCCAAGTGTCGCGATAGGCGATTTCCTCAATCACTGAGGGTTTTTTGGTAAAGCTGTCTTCCCCAATTTCAATGTTCATCGAAAAATCCGCCCCAACATCAAAAGGCGGATCAATATAGATCAATTTCAGTCCACCCTCGGCTTCAATTTGCTTGCGAAGCGGACCATTTTTCAGCGATGACAAAATGAGCTTGTTGTCACCCCAAATCAACTTGTTCGTCCAGCCAGCTTTTTGCCTGCCAGACATATCCAAAAGTGTGCGTTGTCTTTCAATTTTTTCTTCACTGCGTGGCTCATCAATCTGCTCAATCGTTTGAAATGGAAGCACTGCCGTTTCCACTTCATCGGTTTTCCCATTCCACAAAAGCTCCACCTCTTTGGCACTATCAAAAAGCAAGAAACGATATTTCTCCGGAAGCGGTTTGTTTTTTTCGAGATACATCAGAATATCCCGTTTTTCATTTTCGGTTAGTTTTGAAGACATAAAAGCGGATTCTTTTATTTTAATAAAAAAGTAATCCGCTAGATTAACGAAAATAAAAAAGCGGACACCCGACTTGCAAAACCACTTTGGGTATCCGTAAAGAAGCCCGCTTATGATTAGTCGGAATGTCCGATTCTGCTCACAAACGAGCTAACAATTAAAAAATTGTCAGTTTCTCTACGGATATTAAATTGTGGTTTTGCATTATCAGTTTATCATCCACCCGCCGAAAAGGCAACAGCCAGCCAACCATTTTTGCTTCCTTTTTGCCCCCCCCTTGCTAAGAAAGGCAAATCGTGTTATCAATAATGTATTAAAATTGTTCTTTCTATTTTTTTCCAAAAAAAATGTTTGAGTTATGAGCCAATCAAAAGTCAAAAAGGCGATTGTTGCCATTCATGAGATGGCAAAAAAACAAAGTTGGAAACACTTCGAAATAAAAGCCGCTGAAGACGGGAGCGGCTTCTTAGTTAAGCAAGGTCAGTCGGTTTTGGGCGTTGTATTTTATTCTTCGCCCAAAAAAGATTGCATAACCTTGAAATCGCTACAGGGTCGCTTCCTTGCCTCCGCAAGTATTGCCTGACCTGACAGCAACTTATCGATTTTCTCGACAGAGTTCCATCCCAATTCACACCACGTTGTGAAAAAGGATGGACTCTGTTTTTTATTTTCCAAACTTTTCAATGTGCTGATAAATTTGCTCGATTCGACATTACTGCAACCCAAACCAAAATATGCTAAATCCCGCATATGCCAGAATTAGCATATTTTATCCAGCAACGTATTTTCAAAAAACCCAGAGTTGAATTTTTTAGCGATAGCTAAAAAATTCAACTCTTTTAAAAAGCATGCTGATGCCATTTTAACCAGCAAAAAAGCACCACTGCGGATGCTTTTTTTGTTTTGGATAAACTTTAATGTTACGGAATTCCGTGATATTAAATTTTTCCTAAGCCACAATCTTGGCTTTGGCGGCAATTTCCTTGAAAATCTTTTCAGCAGTTTTCTTGTCTTCTCGCAAAAAAGCTTTGGCACTTTCGCGTCCTGCTCCGAGCTTAATCTCACCATAAGAAAGTGAGTTGCCAGATTTTTTGACGACTTCAAATTTCACGCCCGCATCGAGCAAATCTCCAGCCAAAGAAATTCCTTCGTTATACATAATATCGAATTCTGCCGTCTTGAAAGGTGGCGCAACTTTGTTTTTCACAATTTTGACTTTCACGCGATTGCCGACCACGTCTTCACCTTTCTTGATTTGGGCTGCCTTGCGGACTTCGATGCGCACAGAAGAATAAAATTTGAGCGCTTGTCCACCAGTCGTTGTTTCTGGGTTGCCAAACATCACGCCAATTTTCATACGAATCTGATTGATGAAAATCACTGTTGTGTTTGAACGCGCAATAATGGCTGTCAATTTTCGCAGAGCTTGAGACATGAGGCGGGCTTGACGTCCAACGTGCTGGTCGCCCATTTCACCTTCAATTTCTGCTCTTGGCACCAAGGCCGCCACCGAGTCAACCACGATGACATCAATCACCCCACTTCGCACCAAAGACTCCACAATGTCCAAAGCTTGCTCTCCGGTGTCCGGCTGGGATACTAACAGGTTCTTAATGTCTACCCCAATTTTTTGGGCATATTCAGGGTCAAGCGCATGTTCGGCGTCAACGAAAGCTGCGGTACCTCCACCCTTTTGGGCGTTAGCCACGATGTGCAACGTAAGCGTCGTCTTACCCGAACTTTCTGGTCCATAAACTTCAATGATGCGACCGCGTGGCACGCCGCCAATGCCAGTGGCAATGTCCAAAGAAATTGAACCGGTTGGAATTGCTTCCACATCAACTTTTTTTACATCCCCCAATTTCATAATCATACCTTCGCCAAATTTTTCCTGAATGTCCTCAACTAACTTATCTATTTCTTTTTTACCTGCATTTTTGATTTCCTCCACAGCTTCTTTCGGAGCTTTTTTTTCTTTTGCTGCGTATGCCATATTCCTTGCAATACAAATGATGCGAATTTAATGCGAATCTACGAATATGCGAATTATTTGCATATTTGCATTATTTGCATAGATTTGCGTAATTTGTATTTTTTAAAATTTTTTATTTGCTTAAAACCTTACCATTTGCATCAAATATGATGTCTTTTGCTGGAGCAGAACCCGATGTCAACTGCCCCAAATCCTTTCCATTAATTTTCATGAAAGTTTCGCTACCGTTACCGGAGCTAATGCTAATTTTATTTTTAGCCTCAAACTTTTGAACCGATTGCGGAAGAAGTACGCCACTATAAACCAAATTACCATCCGCCTCCACAGAGAGCCAAGTCGAATTTGGGCTAACGTAAACTTCAGCATTTATCGGATTATTTTGCTGATCTGGATTATCCTGTGAAGGTTGCGCCTCAGTCGGCTTAAAATTAGCACTAACCGAAACGGACTGCGTCGTTTCCTTGTTGAATTTGTTTTTAGCCTTCACGCTAATAACGTTTAGGCCGTCCTTAAGTCCAACATCTTCACTAAACTCACCTTTCTCGTTAACCAGGACTGCCTGATCATTAATTGTCACAAGTGCGTCCTTTTCTGCCAACCCAACTACGTGCGCTGCGCTTCCATCCACAACAGTTCCATCAGCTGGTTTAATAATTGCCAATCTAGGAGTTGAAACAAAATTGTTAACCTGAAGATACAAATACACAAAACTTCCAAGTGCCAAAAGCGTAATCGCACTGACAACAATCATTTTCGGCGAGATAACAAAAATCGAAAAGTTTATCGGCTTATTTACTTTTTCATCATCTACGATTTTCTTAATGTTTTTATGAATGCCCTTTTCTCGCTCAAATTGTTTTATCAGATTAGCCTCAGACAAGCTCAAATACATCGCATAGCTTCGAAGAAAACCCTTCACATAAACATCTGCTGGTAACTTCATGTATTCACCATCTTCAAAATATTGCAAATATTTAATCTGAATTTTGGTACCTTTTGAAATATCAGCAAGCGTGAGATGGCGCTCATCCCTTATTTTTTTCATGCGCTCACCCAATGTTAATGAGTCAAGTTTTTTTCGAGTAAATTGAACCATAAAAGTAATTTACATTTGCCATTTATCCCGAGTTACCTGATCCTGGGCTGGATCGCTATATTCCGGTTGATTGTCTCCACCGACAAGAATTTCCCTGGGACGCGCTCCATCGGAAGCTCCAACAACTCCATTTTCTTCAAGCATATCCACCAATCGAGCCGCTCTTGAGTATCCAACTCTCAATCGCCTTTGCAAAAGTGACGAAGATGCTTTTCCTGCCTGAATAACAATGTTTTTTGCCTCATTGTATAGTGGATCCTCCTGATCATCTGCCATCAATTCAACCGAATCAAGATCGAGTTTATCCGCATACTGGATAGTCTTCACAGGACCATTTACATTGCTAGGGCTTTTTGTTTCACTAATATCGATATCATCCTCAAGACTGTCTTCAATTTTTTCAAATTTTTGATTCTTGATAAAATCAACGACTCTTTTCACTTCCTCTTCAGAAACAAAAACTCCCTGCACTCGTCGCAAATCAACTGCCTCAGCTGCAGAAAAAAGCATATCACCATTGCCCAACAGTTTTTCAGCCCCACTGGCATCCAAAATTGTACGCGAGTCCATCAAAGACGGAACTCGAAAAGCAATTCGCGTCGGAATGTTTGATTTGATAAGACTTGTAATAACCGTCACAATTGGTTTTTGCGTGCTCAAGATTAAATGAATACCAACCGCGCGGGCCATTTGAGCCAAGCGAATGATTGCACCTTCCACTTCCTTGCCATGTGATGCCATCAAATCTGCCAGCTCATCAATGATAATTACGATGTATGGAATTTTTTCAACAGCTTCCTCGGTAATCTCACCAGTCTCCGTATTGATATCTTTAAACATCTCACCACTCTCTGCTTTCTTGTTGAAAGAAGTAATGTCCTTAGAACCAACTTTTTGCAAAATCTTGTAGCGACGTTCCATTTCTCCAATTGCCCATTTTAAAGCGCTAAGCACTTTACCATTTTCCACAATCACCTCTGTGAGCAAATGCGGAATGCCATTATATGGAGTAAGCTCAACTCGCTTTGGATCAACCAAAATCAATTTCAAATCCTCAGGAGAATTTTGATATAGCATGGATAAAATCAAAGTATTTACGCAAACACTCTTCCCGCTTCCAGTTGAACCAGCAATCAGCAAATGCGGCATTTTTTTCAAATCTCCAAAAATATAATTTCCACTCACATCTTTTCCAAGTGCCAAAAGCAAATTTGATTTTCTATTTTCAAATTCCAAAGCTTGCAAAAGTTCCGGGAGCCTAATAGTGGCATTTTTCTTATTTGGCACTTCAATTCCAACTAATGACCTGCCAGGAATTGGAGCTTCAATACGAACTTGTCGCGCTGCCAGTCGCAAAGCCAAGTCACTGCTAAGCGCAGTGATTCTGCTCAATTTAACACCAACTGCCGGACGAAAACTATATTGCGTAACAGTCGGTCCAGTTTTAATTTCTCCCAGCTCGACCTCAATACTGAAATTTGAAAGCGTATCTTGAATAATTTTAGCATTTTTGTCCACATCGCCACCTTGAGCTTTTTCAATGGAACTATCCAACAATGAAACAGGTGGGAGTTCCCATTCGAAATGTTCTTTTTGTTGTTGCTCTTTTTTAATCGTGTCTTTTTCTGCCTTAGGTTTCCAAGCGGCAGCTTTTCTGATAATGCTATCCATCGGACTTTCTTTTTCTTTTTCAACCTCTTCATTTGGGTCCTGCACGAACTCAGTTTTCTTGGAAAGTTTTTCAGCTTTAATTTCTACAGCTTTCTCTTTTTTAGTAGCAGTGCTTTCGGTTTCCTCAATTTCAACTACTTCATCATCGCCCTCTTCTTCTTCAGCACCCTCATGCTGAACTTTCTCGCGAATAAATTTCTGAAAAAATTTCATCAAAGAAAAATTAAAAGCCACAGTGATTCCAATCAAGACTAGTGCTATCAGAATAATTAATCCGCCGATTTGGCCAGCAAGTTTCAAAAATGCAAAAGCCAGAGCATAACCGAAAAATCCTCCACCGGTTCCAAGCTTTGCAGCTTTAAACATCTTATCCCCATCATATGCCAAGATGTGGATAACACCCAGTGCGCTAATGAATGCAACCGAAAGCCCAATCAGCTTTGAAACGTAAAACAGAGTTTCTTTGCGAAAGAGCAATATAACCCCAGCCGCAACAAGCACAATTGGAGAGATATATTTCCCAACCCCAAACATGAGACCGGTCAAAGTGTTGAGGAACTTTCCCAAAATTCCAGCATCAACAATCTTCGCTTCTGACAAAAACCCCAACACGAACAAAACAGCTAGTGCAAAGAAAAATATTGCCACAATACTTCGTTTAACATCTCCACTGATAATCCCGGTTGGCTCATCTATTGGCAATTCCGCCTGTTGTTGTTTTTTATTTTTTCCCATATGTGACGACAGAAATCCCCGCGGCGCATGGCCACAAAAATTTCACCTTAATCTAAAATAATAGATAATTAATGTTACTCTCACCATTGGCAGCACTCCTGATGAATAAACCGCTTAACTACCAAGTTGATATGCACCAATTCTATCACATATTATCCCTTGCAACCAGTGGCTGTTTGAGTGATATTTTCGTATTTTATTTTCAAGGAACTTTTTTATATATGAAACCTTTTCAGAATATTTTCTAGAGACTCACAAACTTTACCGGCAAAACTTTTTTGAAAATTCCAGCCACAAAAATCACATCAGCTTCGGAAATATAGATTGGGTGATGAGTCTCATTAGTAGAATGTGGAAATAGTCCCACAATTCCCTTGCCCATGTTCTTGTAGCGCTTGATGGTTGCCATGCCATTGATAACCGCAACAACAATCTTACCCTCAAAATCAGCCTGCACCTGCGTTTTTTCAAAAATCACATAATCACCATCACCGATTCCATCTTTATTCATTGAATCGCCCAAAGCTTTAACTGCAAACAATTTTTCAGGTTCACTCTTGATAAAAAGACTTTTTGAAATTTGCAAGAAATCATCAGCACCTTCATCCGCATAGGCAAGTGCTTCCCCGCATGATGCCAAACCGTAAAGTGGAATTGAGAAAATGTTTTGCGCATCGCCATAGCTCTCATTTTCAACCATAAAAACTCGATGCTGCTTGTCGCGCGTAATTAGATCTTTTTTCTCCAAAGATTCAATAACTTGCATCACTGATTTCATACTCTCCTTAATTCCCTTAGCGGCCAGAAATTTTTGCAAACGATAACTGGTTGGATTGTCTTTTCGCTGGTCAATTAATTCTCGCAGCGACTTGAGAATTGTGTTTTGTTTGGATGTTAGTTTCATAGCACCTACAAAATTACAAATCTGTACAAATTTACAGATATACAAAAATGCAATTTAAAATTAAAAATTAGTTTTTTATTTTTGAAAAAATTATTATTCTAAGGTGACAAATTTATACCTTAGAATTATTTCTAAAATCATATGTCTAGCTTGAGGTTTCAAATTGAAACCTCAAATTTTTTAAATTTCACCTTATAGAATTTTCAACTTTCTACGCTTACAATGTCATTCTATCACTGATGTTTTATCCCTGCACCCCTTCCCTGTGGATAAGTGATTTTTGGTGATAAATTTTGCCAATTCTTTTTTCACAATTTTCTCCATTTTTTCATGAGAAATTTTGCCCTTGCCAGACAGCACATCCAACTGATTAAATTTCAGCATATCATGCAAATACCTGACCCAATCTTTCATGTGCATGATGTTTTTTCTTTCAATTTGAAATTCTGCAAAAGACAAAAACTGTTCCACCAAAAGATACAACTGTCGCAGCTCGGTTTCCAGCATATAATTCTTCGCCACTTCAGCTTCTTTTCTGGTAGGCAAGCAGCCTTTCCAATTGGTTAGCCCTAAATTTTCTTTTTCCGCACCAATGCGCTCGACCACCAACTCAGCAGCAGTGCTGCCCGTGATGGCATAGTGAAATTTGTTTTGCATTGTGGCATAAAATTCTTTGGTCAAATCTGTTTTCGGTTCATAGTCAACACTGGTTGCAAAAACATCTTTAACTTTTTCATAGAGATTTCTTTCTGAAGCTCTGATTTCTCTGACCCGCTCCAACCACTCTGCAAAAAAGCTTTTCTTTACCCCGCCCTCCGAAAGTCTTTCATCATCCATCACAAAGCCTTTCACAATGTATTCTCTCAATTTCTGCGTTGCCCAAATGCGAAACTGCGTTCCTCGTAAAGACTTAACTCGATAACCCACCGAGATGATCACATCAAGGTTATAAAAATTAACAATATAGTTTTTCCCATCACCAGCAGTATGCTGGGATTTCCGGCATACTGAACTTTCGACCAATTCACCCTCTTTAAAAACATTCTGGATATGCTCCGTGATTGTTTTCCTATCCTTGCCAAAAAGCTCCGCCATTTGTTTTTGGGAAAGCCAAACAGTTTCACCTTCCAGGTTCACTTCAATCTCCGTCCCGCCATCTTCGGTTTTATAGAGAATTATTTTGTTGTTCGTATTGTCTTCTTTCATTTTATTTTTTTACAAATGCTTTTTATCTTTCTATTTTATTTCCATATATTTCTAAGTATTTCTTCCTCTTTACTGTCATTCTATCACTCCTTGATTATCACTGCAACTGTGGTGGCTGTGGATAAGTTTATCCCATCAAAGCTTAAAATTTGACTGGGACGATTTTTGGGGCTTGATAAAAGCAAAAATTGGCACAAAAAAACCTCTATGTTTCCAACACCGAGGGATTAAATTATTGGATTTTCTTTGATTCATAAAACAAAGAAAATTATATTATGTTTTTAACTTTTAAATTATATTTCTAACTATTAATGAACTTGCATCCCAATTGACCCTTTTTAATTTCGCAGCCACTGCCAGTTTTAGATTGCTTATATTTTGAACAAATCCCTTTAACACTTTTTATTCCCATTGATATTTGCTGAATTTCATCCTTTGATAGGACAGCGTAATCAGGCTCGCAATATCCTTGACATTGACTCGAGTCGGTACAGGCTAGGCCACCATCTGATGTTGGTAACAAGCATTCTTCATACGAACCAACCCACTCCCCACTTCGTGAGATACACGCTTTTTCAGTGCGAGGAACTGTAAAGTTATAAAATTTCACACCTACAAAAATCAACACTCCAAAGACGACTACTGCCGCTAATAACATTTTTATTTTCTTCATATTATTATTTGTTAAGCTTATTAAGGTTAAATATTTTTTATAGTAGATTCCTAGACTCTCATCTGAAACCCCTAGTTGAACCGGACAAGCAGTTTTCCCGCATCCGGCTCTCCAATATTAGATTCGCTTTTTTTTACTATCAAGATTAATTTTGTCGCTGTGTTGGTTTCCATT
>CAISKQ010000058.1 GCA_903885965.1 uncultured bacterium | reverse complement strand
TTGTCCAGAAGCGGTGGTCGTACTGCAAACAGGAACACAGGTCGTGACGCAACCTCCACTCGCACATTCCGCACCAATTGTGCAAGCCGCACCGTTGGCTTTGAGCAGCATAACACTGGCGCCAGCGCCAGTGCCACTGACATAGACATTGGTGTTTGCCGACGAAGCAAAATCCAAATCATTAGTCTGCGACAAAACCGACCCCGCCCCGCTCAATTTTGCCTCTCCTGCGCTGGTGTCCACATTGGAATCTTTGGAGAAAAATTTAGTCCAGCCACCTTGATTGGCAATGGTGGGAAAGTTGGCGATGTCGGCGCCGCCTGTCCAATCAGTTTGCGCCCAACCAAGATTAGCAGCCTTGGATTTGAATTTTGGCGAAAAAAATTGAATGCCCACAATGGCAACAAATACTGCCACGACTGTGAAGGTGGTTGAGAAGGTGTAGAGTCTGACTTTTTTTTGATATTTTTCCAGGTGATTGAAAGAGAGAAAACTCAAATTGCAAATTCTTTCGCCCCGGCTGTTTTTGTTGTTGAGCATGCGGTGGTGACTATGTTTAGCATGCTTAAAAAGCAGATTGAAATGATCTATCAGAAAGATTTTGATTTTCTTTAAATTGGTAATTTTCTTCGCTGCTAAATTTGAGATGAAAGTTTTTCTTTGCAAATCAAATTTTCTACGGACGCCAATTTGAGTTTTTTTCTTTAAGGAGAACATGGGGATAGTTTGTAATTTTAAATTTGAGACTTGAGACTTGAAACTTGAAGTTTGAATTTTTCTATTTAAGCTAACTCCATTCTAACATAAAAAAAGGAAATTGTCAGAGCTTTGTTATCACAGTGTAAGTCAAAATATTGGTATAGTTTCCTGATTTTTGTGAAAGCGGAACGTCTAACTTATAGCCAATCACGGTAGTGTCGACGCCACTTGCAAAGCCAGCTTTTGTGTGAATTAAGGTTGATGTAGTTGGAAAAGCCGCATAATTATTGTTAGGGTTAGTTCCCCATTTTGACTCTATTGAGGTTCCAGAATTTAGCGAAAAACCAAAACCAGTGCCAGACCAAGCACAAGGAGCAGCTATCGTGCAAGAATATGGCGCTATCGTCGTTGCGCCATCAGTATGCTTCAGATCATTATTCTCAGCCACATAAAGATCATAACCACCAACTGCATCAGTTGTAACCGAGGCCGTAGTTGTTGAATTTATTGGAGTTCCAGTAGTTATTGAGCCGATATTTTTCGTGCTCGAATCCAAAGAAAAAGTCAAACTCGTTGAAGATGAATTTTGTTGCAACATTGGCTCAAAACCAAGATTGGTTTTGAAATTGGCACTTGCCCCACTTCCGGTGAAACCTTCCCCAATTGAATCAAGTGATTTGTAATTTGCCGAAGACCCTAAACTTCCACCTGAATTGATTGAATCAGCACTTATTTTATAGTTAGTGCTCGACATGGCAAAAACAGGAATCCAACTAACTCCGAACAAAAAAACAGCCGCCAATAAAATTATTTTTTTCATTTTTGTTTTTATGTCACATTTAAAAACTTTTTTATACATCCAAATTTTTCACATATTTCGCATGAGCCTGAATAAATCTTCGACGAGGTTCAACATCAGATCCCATCAAGATGTCAAAAATACGATCAGCTTCTTCCGCGTCTTGGATTTCAACCTTAAACATTAGTCGAGTTTCCGGATTCATGGTTGTGTCCCACAATTGTTGCGGGTTCATTTCTCCAAGACCTTTATAGCGCTGAATTGCCACTCCGGCAATCTTCTCAACATCGCCGCCAGCCTCTTCAATTTCAGCTTGTGACAATGCATAATCAGCCAATTCTGCCGCAGTTGCGGTGACAATTGAAACTGGTTCTGTCTTTGTGGCCTTTGCCGCTTTTTTCTCGGTAGATTTCAAGCGAAACTCTTCTACAATTTTGTCTTTTTCTTCGTCATTATAAACCCAGCGAATATCCTTTCCCTTTTGAATTCGATAAAGTGGCGGGACTGCAATATAAATATTTCCATTGGTGATAAGTTCTTCAAAATATCGATAGAAGAAAGTCAGAAGAAGCACGCGAATATGTGAACCATCAACGTCGGCATCTGCCATGATAATTATTTTTCCGTACCGCAAACGACTAGCGTCAAAAGTTTCTCCAATTCCAGTCCCCAGCGCAATAATAATTGGTTTAAGGGTGTCAGATTTGACGACTTTGTCTAAGCTGGTTTTCTCCACATTAACCAATTTTCCTCGCAATGGTAAAATTGCCTGAAACATTCGGTTTCTACCTTGTTTAGCACTGTTGTGCACAAAAATTCCTGAAGCCAAAGCAAAGTTATGAGTACCTTGTACTTCAAGATCATACACATCTATTTTCTTTGACACTTTTTCAATCGATTTAATGCGATGGTTAAAGTGCACCGCCGCTTCTTGCAGTTTTTCCTCACTTCCACCAAAAAATCTTTGACAGATGGTCTCATATTTAATGAGGGTTTTATCGTTTGTTTCTTTCCTTATTTCATTGTAAGTCGTTTTGTCAATTTTATTTTTTGACTTATAGACCGTGTGCAAAACCTGTAAAGCTTTTTGCAAATATGTTTCATTGTAGGCATTTTTTCTTTTTATTCGAAATTCTGGCGTCCACTGTTGAGAAGTTTTCTCTTTTCTCCAATCAAGCAGTTGCCTATCTTGCCACTGCTTTTTTGCCAGCAAAGAAAGCTCTTCTTTTTGCTCAGGATTTTCTTTAAAGTATTGTGTTACTCTTTCTGATTGTTCTTTTCTATTTTTTTCATCAGACCAATAATTCTTTTGATTTTCATTTAATAATTGATTATTTTTTTCTTGATACTGCAAATTGGCTTTGTAAAATTCTAAGAACTTCTCACCCATGAATTTTTTATATTCCGCATTTTCCCATTGTTTTTTAGCATTTGCGCTGAACAATTCTTTTTTCTCAAGAGATTTATTACGTGCTTTAGTCCTGAATTCATCAGTTCTTTTCGCCTCGGTAGATTTTATTTTTACATCCGGAAGATGCAAGGTATGCTCCAAGTGAGAGTGATGGATTCCCATGTGTTTATCATGAGAAACTCTTTGGATATTTGTTGGATTATTATTTAACTTATTGAAATCTATGTGATGACGATGCTTCCCATCTGACGCTACGTAGACATTGTTTTCAAGATTAAACATATCCGACAACACATGTGTATATATCCATTTTTTACTTTTTGGATCAAAAACTAATTCATATCCATCCAAGGTTCGTAGTCCTTCTTTTTTTGACAATTGCTTATAAAGAGGCGAGATACTATGCTTGACAGTAAGTTCACGAGCTTGGATATATGTTCCGTCAACTAAGCGAAACAAATGATCTGGAGTACAAATCAGTTCTTCATCATTATCCAAAATAACTTTTATGACTGTAGCATTTTTTTTAGTCCTTCTTGGATTTAGTATTGGAGCAATCCCAATATGCCCATTGTCTTTCATGGTATAACAAAAATTTTTCTTGCCTTGTTTATCCTCCGCAACAAGTTTAACAAAAGAAATATTCCTTCCGTCGGCTAACGCTACTTTTGTATTTTTTTCCCAACATCCTCCAGCCGAGTCTCCCTCAACAATATAGAGTTCGGAAATTTCAGCATCTTTCGTAGAGCAGTCTGCAAGCTTGCCAGGCAGTGTCATTCCCTCCAAGGCACCTTTTCGCAGGACAGCATCCTTAGCAGCCCTGGCAGCGATTCTAGCGCGTACAGTCAGCAAGCACTTGTCAATCATTGACTTAGCGTTACTTGGATTTTTTTCCAAAAATTCCACAATTCCTTCCGAAGTAATGCTTGAAACAATACCTTTTACTTCGGCATTGCCAAGTTTTGATTTCGTTTGTCCTTCGAATTGAGGATTGCGCAATTTCACACTAACAACTGCCGTAAGTCCTTCCTTCAAATCTTCGCTCGTCATTCCTCCGTCTTTTTCCTTGATCAAATTGTTCTTTTTTGCATAGTCATTCAGCACGCGAGTAAGCGCCATCTTGAAACCAACCACATGCATGCCACCTTCCGGCGTGAAAATATTGTTAGCAAAAGAATAAAGATGCTCTTTGTATCCATCAGTATATTGCAAAGAAATTTCAACCGCTACATCGTCCACGATTTTTTCCACATAGACTGGAATATCATTTTTTACAATTTTTCCACGATTCAAAAACTTCACAAATGAAACTATTCCACCATCGAAGTAAAATCCATGCTTGCGAACTTTGTATTCTTCTTCAGGAGTTGCTGCCTCTCGCCTGTCCTCTACCACAATTTTCACACCCTTGGTTAAATAAGCTTGCTGGCGAACATAGTCCAAAATTTTTGTCCAACTATATTTTATTTCTGGAAAAATTTCACTGTCAGCTTTGAAGATAATTGTTGTTCCGGTGCGATCAGATTTTCCAATAGCTTTAACATTGCCTTGCGAAATTCCTTTTTTAAATTCCTGCACCCAAAGCTTTCCTTCGCGGCAAACCTCCACCTTGGTCCAAGATGAAAGAGCATTAACAACTGAAACACCCACACCGTGCAAACCTCCCGAAATTTTGTAGCCATCGCCGCCAAACTTTCCCCCGGCATGTAAAACTGTTAGCACTGTTTCAAGGGTTGATTTCTTTGTCTGTGGATGAATTTCAACTGGAATTCCCCGTCCGAAGTCGCGCACTGAAATAATATTATCCGGCAGCAGTTGCACTAAGATATCATCGCCCCAGCCAGCCATCGCTTCATCGATAGAATTATTAACAACCTCCCAAATCAAATGATGAAGTCCCTCTGTGGAAGTGCCCCCAATATACATTCCGGGACGCTTCCTAACTGGGTCAAGACCTTCCAAAACTTGAATCGATTTCGCACCGTAATCTGATTTTGCTATTTTGTCTTTTGCCATAGTATTATTTTTAATTTCCAATTTAAACTAATTATATATTTCTTCTTAAAAACCCAGCAACAAAATACAAACACCCAGATACAAACATCAAACAAAATTCAATAATCAAAATTCAAACATTCAAACCATTTGTATTTTTGAATATTGAAATTTGAAATTTGTTTGATTATTGTTTCTTGTATCTTGGTTATTTTAAAATTATCTTCTTGTCAAAAAAAATAACTCTATCAAAAATATTCCTGCTACACTCAAAGCGCCGTCCCACCAGGTCAACACTCGATGTTGTTGAAAAATCAAAAGCAGAATAAACAAAAGTGCAAGCAAAACTCCCTGCCTGAAGCTAACGCTGATATATATCATCGCTTCGTCCTCATTCCTTTGAGATTTGCGCCAAATCCAAGTAAGCAGCAAAACAAATGTACTAGCCAAAAACAAAAACGCACTGACATAGAAAAGCAGCAAACCGACAATTCCGGATTTTTCCGAATCGACGTTAATAAAGACCATAGTCCAGGCAGCAAGAGAAATTGCCCAACCAATTCTTATTCCCCAAAGATATGATTTTAAAGTCATGCTTTTATTTTTTGTCTTCCCTGCAACGTTTAATTTTTACCCAGCAGGTTGAATTTTTGCTTTCTTGTTACTTATCCATTGTAGAGGAAAAAGCCTTTGAAGGCAAGCAAAAAATCATTTTTCTGGATTGAATTGACATAATTTCAAAAACCCGTATAATGAGGAATGTTATCGTAATTTCACGCGGCGCATTGCAGCAAAGAATCAAGCTGCATGGTTGCGAGACAATTTTACATAGCGGGATGGAGCAGTCTGGCAGCTCGCGTGGCTCATAACCACGAGGTCGTAGGTTCGAATCCTACTCCCGCAACAGGCAAACAAGTTTGAAATTACACAAAAATAAATTTCAAATTCCAATTTTAATTTTGGTATTTGTTGTTTGATGTTTGTAATTTATGCCATTGGCAGGGCAGGGTAGCTCAGTTGGTTAGAGCACAGCCTTCATAAGGCTGGGGTCGCGAGTCCGAGTCTCGCCCCTGCTACTGATATTGATTGAAAAAAAAATCATGCCAATTTACAAAAAGAAAAATGAGAATTTCTTTAAAAAATGGTCACCGGAAATGGCTTACGTGTTGGGATTTTTTGCAGCAGATGGTTGCATGATTAAAAACAATCGCGGAGCACATTTTATTGAGTTTCATATTACTGATTTAGATATTTTGGAAAAAATTAAAAAATTGCTAGGTTCAGAAAATAAGATTTCGGTAAGAAATAGAAATGTGAAATGGAAAAAGGTTTATAGGTTACAACTTGGTAGTAAAACAATGTTTGAGGATTTGTTGTTACTAGGAATGACACCACGAAAAAGCAAAACTTTGAAAATGCCATTGGTTCCGAAAAAATATTTCAAAGATTTTGTGCGAGGGCATTTTGATGGAGATGGAAATGTTTACGCCAATGAGTATCAAAGAAAAGGGAGAAATAAAAAAAGTGTAACTTTGTTGTCGGGCTTTACTTGTGGAAGTGAAATATTTTTAAAGAAATTAAAAAAGGATTTAAGCGAAATGGCAGGATTGCTGGGCGGAACTTTGCATAACATTGATGGGTATTATCGCTTATATTATTCAGTTAAGGATAGTTGCAAGTTGTATAAATTCATGTACAATACGAAAAGTGATTTGTTTTTGGAGCGAAAGAAAAAGGTTTTTGAAGGTTATTTCAAAAAGCAAAATATTTTATTTTGATAAAATGGACTGGTAGCTCAGTTGGTTAGTAGCGTCCGCCTGTCACGCGGAAGGTCGAGGGTTCGAGTCCCTTCCAGTCCGCATAGATAAAAAAGCATTCATATTTCATGAATGCTTTTTTGCTTGCGATTATTCTTATGAGTTTTAAACCAAAAACTAAACATCCATTGCCTTTAAAATTTCACTAATACTAGCCGTGGCGATGCCGACAACACTATCTCCCCCGCCATAATACATAAATGCCGTGTCCCCGCGGCTAATGATACCACAGGGGAACACTACTTGAGAAACTTGACCATTTTTTTCATAGTCCGTCTCTGGTTCAAAAATAGAATCGGTGATTCTGGCAAGAACTACGATTGGATCTTCCAATTGCAAAAGAATTGCTCCGACTCGATAAGTGCTACTGTCTGAAACGCCATGATAAAACAGGAGCCAACCTTTTTCTGTTTTTATCGGTGGTGCGGCGATGCCAACCTTTTGACTGTCCCACATTCCAGTTCGCGGACCAATAATAGGAGTAAGACTTTCAATCTTGTCTATTTCAAAATTCAGCGATTTAATAGGATCAAGACAAATATGATTATGCGCTCGATGAAACACTAAATATCTCCCTTTGATTTTTTCCGGAAAGAGACAAGCATCCTTATTATCTATTCCCAGTGGCGTGATGATGCTTGGCTGCGTCCACTTGTCCCATTGCCTTTTCAAAAAATCATCCACCGCAATACTCGTAGCAGCAACTCCCGGAGGATTAACCCCATCGTATGCTGTATAAAACATATGCAAGGTGTCATCAATGCGTGTGATTCGAGCATCTTCGCAGCCAGAGTTTCCAGGATGCGATTTCATTTCAAATCCTTGGCGAGGAACATAAATTGGCTGATCCAATCTTTCTAAAATGTCTTTTCCATTTTCCGAAACAGCATATCCCATTACAGAGGTGTCTTCGTGTCCCATTGCTCGATATACAATGTGAACTTTTCCTTCCAGCTCGACAACTGTCGGATTAAACACCGCTTTGTCTTCCCAACCGTGACTCTCAATCGGCAAAAGCACTGGATTTTTCTCATCGCGAAAAAATACCGGTTGCCTTTTTATGCTACGCAGCAAATCTTCCAAATTAACACTGGCCCTGCAGCATGTTGTGTCGGTAGCTCCATAGTAAATAAACAGCTTTCCGTCGGCTACAAATGAACCGGATGGAAAAATCACATTTGGTACTTGTCCAAATTCTTCATAGGTTTCCTCTGGCACCAATAGTGGGCCTGAAGTTCTGGCAATAATTTTTTTCGGATCTTCCAAATCTAAAAGCAGCGCCTCAATTCCAAAAATTTTATTTTCACTAAAATAATTTTGAATATGCGAATATACCAAAAGCCAGCCGTCTTTTGTCTTAATTGGAGCTGAACCTATTTCTACATGATCGCTTTCACCTCGTCGCAGAACTATTCGATGACTCTCGATTTCACTATGCCACTTGTCCCAATATGCTGGCGACCAAAGTTGCTCAAGACTGTCAAACTCTGCAAGCGCTGTAATCACTGGTGGAGAGTCCGTATGCGCGCTAAGCATTGCAACATATTTTCCATTAATTTTCTCAGGAAAGAGCACCATCGCCTTAGCATTAAATGGCGTAACTAAATGTTTCCCAAGCACTTGTTTGAAATCCTTGGTTGTTGCAACCGCAATCTTGATACCCTCGGCAGAAAATGGAAATGTCGAAAGTGCGGTATAGAAAATGTAGTAAGTATCATCAATTTTTGTAACGCGCGGATCCTCACAACCAAATTGCTCCCATTCATATTCAGGCGCAATAAGTTGCCTACGCTGCTCATAGTGATGACCATCCTCACTACAGGTGTAACCAACAGTCGAAATACGCAATTCTTTTTTGTGAACATATTCAGTTTCTGATTCTGCTCGGTACAAAGCATGAATCTTGTTTTTATCTTGAATTGGGCACCAATTGAAAGTTCCAAATGATTCCCATGAATGATCTGAAATTGGTTTTAGCAGTGGATTGTGAGTTGATCTTCTTACGACTAGCATATTTCAGTAATTTTTATTTTATTATCTCTAAGTCCTAGTTTGGCAAAGTAAAATTCCGCGTAAAACTGGCGACTAACTATTTATTATTTATATCCAAGAGAAAAGATTTCTTGGAAGCATGCGTGACAGATGAAGTCAATTCCTTCAAAAATTCATCGGCATTTTCTGTGGCAACACAAACCACACTATCAGCTCCGCCATAATACACAAAAAGTGTATTATCCTTTATGACTGCCCCACAAACATAAACCACACCAGCCTTGGCACCATTATTTTCATAGTGAGCCACTGGTTCCAAAATTGGATAATTACAACGATGCAAAATTTTCGTTGGATCATTATAATCCAAAATCATTGCGCCAACCTTGTATCTATCAGGGTCGCGTTTGTCCATAGCATGATATAAAACCAGCCAACCATATTTGGTCAAAAGTGGCGGTGCACCTGCACCCCTGACAACATTATCCCAGCGATGTTCATCAATTCCAGGTTTCTTCATACTCTCAATAACAATGTCATCATCCTCCAAATCATCAATATATTCTATTGAAATTTTTGGGGTAATACTATGGAGAATTGCATATTTCCCATTTATTTTTTCTGGAAATAGCATCCAGTTCTTTTGAATTTCACCTGTTTTTGAAATCAGTTTTGGTTTTCTCCATTTCCAATTCTTGCTAAGAAAATCACCGACACTTATTGAGGTAAGTGCTACGCCTGGAGGATTATATCCGTCAAAAAAAACATACGTTACGTAAATACGTTTTCCAATTTGAGTTGCGCGAGGATCTTCGCAACCCGCCCAACTACCGCCTGAAACATAAGGAGAAACAAGAGTGGGCTTCTTTTTGGTAATTCTTAAATTTTCCGCAAGTGAAAAAATTGGATAATTCAAACGCTCATTGATTGCAATTCCATCTTTTGAATTAGCGTAACCCAGGACCGACACACCATTTTCCCCAATTGCGCGATATAGCAAGTGAATTTTGTTGTCCAAATACAGTGCGGCAGGATTGAAAGTTGCGTCCTGTTCCCATTTGTTTACCGATTTCGGTTTGAGTATCGGATTACTAGCATGTCTTTTTAACTGCCTAGTATTCTTTATCAAAATTAAACCTGACGAAGCAAGATTAATAGTTTTTACAAAGAACTCATTTCCAAAAGATGACCAATATATGTGAAGCGATTCATCCACAATAGCGCAACCCAAAAATCGCACCAGATATTTTTTCTTTTCCACAGTTTCCTCCCAAATTGGATTTTCCGATCTCCAGATAGGCGAATACGGCTTGTCCGGGGAAAACAGTGCGCAGCCAATTTTTATCTCATAACTTTTCTTTCCGTCAATTCGCCCGTCATACAAAACCAATATTCCACGCTCTACAATCACAGAGCCAATAACATGAAGCAGCGCTCCGTCATCAAAAAAATCTTTTCTCTTTGGCAGCAAAGCTCCGGTGCTATGCCAATGAGTCAAATTATCAGAAGCTGCCAGTTGAATAGATTTATTACCGAAATAAGCCAAGAAATTTCTCTTGTATTTATAGTTTGAAATAATTGGAAACATATCAGCCAAGTCAGAAACTCCCTTTGAGAGTTTAAAATTCAGCATATCATCCGACCTAGCAATCAATATTTGTTTTTTTCCCCTAACCACTTGTTGAAATGTCAGATATGCCTGACTGCCATAAGCAAAAAAAGAAAGTGCCCCGCATTCAACTATGCGTTTTCTTTTCCCACTTTCTGAAATAATATAAATCTCATGTTTATTTTTGAAATTCAGGCCATCTTCACTCTGAGACAAGAATATTTTTGTCTCAATAAAACTTTTAATACCATAAGCAAGCACGACTTTTTTTTCGTGCGATACGGCTGAAAAAGGATAAAATGTGGATTTTATTTTTGCCATTTTTTGTTTTTTGAAGCCTTAAGATTTGCGACCGTAAGAATCAGCTATTCTTATTATATCATCTTCCTGAAATTCTCCAAATGCAATTTCAAGAATCTGCACATCAAGATCCCTTGCTGCTAATCTATGCACTTCTTTTTGCAAAATTAAAAATTCATCTCCAACTTTTGCATGTGTATTTTTTTCACCAACAGTAACGATTGGATTGCCAGCAAGAATTACCCAAAATTCGCTGCGCTTGAGATGATACTGCAAGCTCAAACTTTGACCAGCGGTAACATTAATCAGTTTTATTGTTGAAGATTCATTTTCAGTAAATTTGCGGAAGTATCCCCAGGGTCGTTTATCATTTTTTATATTCATTTTTTTGCCTTAAATAAATCAATACTTGCGTACTTTATTTAGGTTTTTTAAATATTTAAAGCCCAGAACCCATATTCAATACTAAACTAGTTCAAAAATTCCAAATATTTAAGGAAGTTTTCGTAAACATCGATAGCCTCCCCCGCTATTTCCCTGTCTATTTCAAAATCAGCTTCATGCACAATGCGATTACGAAGTTTATGGACCTCGATAAGCGTCTCGCGATGATCATCCAAATGCAGCTCTCCTACTTGTTCGAGTTTTTGACCCATGTTCTCACCGTGATAACCGATACCTCCTAATAACTCTTCCACAATGGCATCTGCTTCAATAATTGCAACCTTATACTGTGAGGCATTGCCGCTACTGAGCCTTTCTTTGACTTTATCCCAGCGTTTTTGCATTTTATTCTTTGAAATTACTGGCATATCTGCACCCTTCGATCCAACCTTAATATCCCAAGAAATATCACGCAGGATTAGCAGCAACACAATATCAGCGAGAATAACCGCTAAATAAATTCCGAGAATAATTTTTAAAACCAGAAAAACAGACGAATGATAAAATGCATTCGAAGAAGAAAATATTATATCAATAAAACCTGTAACGTCGTAATCCACAACTTTAAAAAATTAAAAATTATCTGCTTTAAAACATCACGGTCTAAAAAAACTCAATCTAATTTATTTCAAAAGTATGCGCTGCGTTCAAAATTCCCTCTTCATCAAACCATTTCCCTATCAACTGCCCACCAACTGGAAGTTTTTTTCCTTCAACTTCGCAAAAACCAATCGGAAAAGAAATTGCCGGCACACCTGCCAAATTAACAGAAATCGTGAAAATATCAGAAAGATACATCTTGAGCGGATCAGCGGTTTTTTCACCAAATTTAAATGCGACTTCCGGACAAGTTGGACAATAAATAAGATCAACTTTTTTATATGCCTGCTCGAAATCTCTGCGAATAAGCGCGCGAACCTTCTGAGCCTTAAGATAATATGCGTCATAATATCCGGCGCTCAGCGTATATGTTCCAAGCATTATTCTGCGCTTAACTTCATCTCCGAAGCCAATTTTCCTGGTGTCTAAATATGTTTCTAGGAGATTTTTTGGCAAAGTATTTGTTTTTTTATTCGATTCTAATTCGTTTTTTGATTCGGATAAATCATCAGCGCGCATACCAAATTTAATTCCATCAAATTTTGCAAGATTAGAACTAACCTCACTTGTCATAATTATATAATAAACTGACAAAGCATACTGCGAGTGAGGCAAACTCACAGTTTCCACTTTAGCCCCTAAAGCTTTGAATTTTTCGACTGATTTTTCAAAAATTTCCTTGATTTCACCTTCAAGATTTTCAACATATTCTTTTGGTATTCCAATAGTTTTTCCCTTGATATCACCAGTCAAGAAGTCTTCATATTTTTTGTCAGAGCTTTTTGCGCTTGTCGCGTCCATTGGGTCTTCTCCAGAAATAGCGCTAAGTACAATGGCTGCATCCTCCACAGTTTTTGCAAACGGTCCGATTTGGTCGAGACTTGAAGCCATTGCGATTCCACCATATCTCGAAACCCTGCCATAAGTCGGCTTAAGTCCAACCACCCCACAAAATGAAGCCGGTTGTCTAATTGAGCCTCCTGTATCGGTTCCCAATGACCATACTGCCTCGTCTGCCGCTACGGCTGCAGCGCTTCCACCAGAAGAACCTCCTGGCACGCGGCTTGTATCAACCGGGTTTTTTGTGATCTGATAGGCGCTAGTCTCGGTTGAAGATCCCATTGCAAATTCATCTTGATTAGCCTTGCCAAGAATCACCGCGCCATTTTCTTTAAGCTTTCTAATAACTGTCGCATCAAAGGGTGCAATGTAGTTGTCGAGAATTTTTGAACCAGCTGTTGCTCGCACGCCTTCGACACAAATCATGTCCTTAATGGCTCCCGGGATTCCCTCCATTAAACCAATTTCCTCACCCCTGGCAATCTTTTCATCTACGAATTTTGCCTGCTCAAAAGCAAGTTGCTTCGTAATTGTCAAATATGCTCCAATTTCTGTGTCTTTTTTTTCAATCACATCAAAATACTGCTGCGCCAATTGCGTTGCAGTTATTTCCCTGTTGACTAATTTATTGTGAAATTCTCTAATCATACTGAAATAAAGATACAAACATCAAAATACAAATCACAAACAAATTACAATAATCAAAATCCAAATTACAAAATGCTTGGTTATTGATTTTTTGAATTTGAGATTTGTTTGCCTGCCTGCCGGTAGGCAGGGTTTTTGTTTCTTGTTTCTTGGTTATTTTAAAACTACGTTGTATCTTGATTATTTTAAATTACATTCTCTTTCCATCCTCTTAGTCTTATTTGTCCTATTATTTCACCTAACAACCCCATTCTCCCTAAAAACCCTACAAAACAGACTTAACCTTTACATATCCGTCTTTCTCTTCCGGCACATTTTGCATAATCGCCTGCTTTCCAATTGAGCCAAAATAAAAATTCGCGTCTGTGCGAAAAACGTTTTGCATGCCAGTAATATGCCCAATCGGTTCAACTCCTGTCACATCAACTTGGTCTAATTTTTTGAAATAATCCAAAATTTCAGACAAATCATGTTGATATTTTTCAACGTCTTTCTCATTGACCCCAATTCTGGCCAGCGTTGCAATGTGTAAAATTTCTTCTTTTGTTAACATAATTTCTTAAGCTAAGAATTATAAACTGCGTAAGTGAGCAGAGCATACTTTTTCTTTTTTCACTTAAAATCAGCAGATTTTACTGGGATAAAAAGAAAAATGTATGCGATG
This sequence comes from uncultured bacterium, assembly GCA_903885965.1. Taxonomy (GTDB): domain Bacteria; phylum Patescibacteriota; class Minisyncoccia; order Moranbacterales; family GWC2-37-73; genus CAIPMZ01. The sequence goes on along the minus strand of CAISKQ010000058.1, from coordinate 40,393 downwards.
CGAGCGAAATATAATTTCAAAATTCAATCTAATCTTTTAACATTTTCAAAAATTCTTCCTCTCCAATCACCTTTACTCCCAATTCCTGAGCCTTTTGCAATTTACTGCCAGCCTCCTGACCTGCCAAAACATAGTCGGTTTTTTTACTGACAGAAGATGAAACATTTCCACCTTCTCTCCTTATCATATCTTTAGCGGCGTCTCTTGTAAAGTCAGCCAGTTCTCCCGTTAAAACAAAAGTCAAACCTGTCAATTTACTACCAACTAGCTGACCATTGCTACTTTCCACTATCCGCACGCCAAATAATTCCATTTTTTTCAGCAACTCAATATTTTCTTTTTTTGAAAACCATTCCACCATACTTTCTGCTGATTTTTCGCCAATGCCTTTGACGCCCTGCCATTGCTGAGCAGTAATCTTTGAAAAAATTTCAATCACATCATTTAAATTTTGCACTTTTTGGTCAGTTAGCAGCTTCAAGTTAGCAGTAATTAAAACAGCCGTCTCTTCTCCAACATGCCTGATTCCGAGGGCATATAAAAATTTTTCCAAAGATATTTCCTTGCTCTTTTCAATTGAATCAACTAATTTTTCGGCCGATCTTTCAGCAAACCTCTCCAGTGGCTCAAGGTCGCCAACCTTCAAATCAAAAATATCTGCAAAATTTGAGATAATTCCCTCGCTCATCAATCTTTCGATAATGCTTTCACCAAGACCAACGATATCAAAACCCTTTCTGCCAACAAAATGAATCAGTTGACCCATTTCCACCGCAAAACATTTCGGATTCAAACAATAATGCGCAGCACTTTCTTTTTGCATGCTATTTTTTGCATTTTCCTTTGCACGTTGACTTTTGATTCCTGTTTCTTGCCGCTCCACCTTCCCACCACAAATTGGGCAACTAATTGGCATTTGAAATTTTCGCTCCCTGCCGGTTCGTAAATTCTTGATCACACTAACCACCTCAGGAATAACATCTCCAGCTTTTCTGATTATCACAGTGTCTCCAATTCTAACATCAAGCCTATTTATCTCATCTTCATTATGAAGCGTCGCACGGCTCACCACAGAGCCTGCAACGCAAACCGGACGCAAGTGCGCAACTGGAGTAAGTGCGCCAGTTCTCCCAACTTGCACACCAATTTCTTCTACTACTGTCGTTACCTGCTGGGCTGGAAATTTATAGGCAACCCCCCATCTCGGTGCTTTGCCAGTATAACCCAGAGCCTGCTGAAGCACTCGAGAATTTAGCTTAATCACAATTCCATCAATTTCATAATCTTGCTTATCTTTTTTTGTTGTCCAACTTTCGTAAAATTCCTGTATTTCTTTTATGGAACGACAAAGTCTGTACTGCGCGTTAACTTTAAATCCCATTTTTTTTAGCAATTCCAATTCTTCCACCTGTGTTTGAATAATTTTGTCATCAGTCACAAACAATCCGTCATCTTTTTTTTCTTCACCCTTATTTACCAATGACTGATTACCGATTGCAGATGACTGGATTCTATCTATATCATAAATGAAACAGTCCAATTTTCTATTAGCAGCAATCCTTGAATCAAGTTGACGAATCGACCCTGCAGCCGCATTTCTAGTATTTGCAAACTGGGCAAGACCCTCTTTTTTTCGCTCCTCATTAATTCTTTTAAGTTCCTTTTTGGACAACCAACACTCCCCAACCATGGTTGCATCAATTTTTTCATTAAGTTGCAACGGGAGACTTTGAATTGTTCTTAAATTACTAGTAACATCTTCTCCGATGGCACCATCTCCCCTGGTTGCTCCCCCTGTAAAAATTCCATCCTCATAGGTTAAAATCATCTTAAGTCCATCGATTTTAAGCTCGCAACAATATTCCAAATCAATTACTGATGACTGATGACTGATGACTTTTTCTTTAATACCTGTGGTATTATTTTTAGTAATCAGTAATCGGTCATCAGCAATCTTTGTTTTTTCAATAAGACGAAGTATTTTCTCCTCCCAAGATTTGAGATCTTCAAAACTAAAAATATCATCGAAAGACCATTGCTGATTGGCATGACGAACTTTTTTAAAGGCTTTTAATGGTTGCGCTCCAATTCTCTGGGTCGGAGAAGCTGACGAAAAAAATTCTGGATATTGCTTTTCCATAGTCAAAAGCTCCTCAAATAGTGAGTCATAGGCTTCGTCTGAAATTTCAGGTGCATCCAAAACATGGTAGGCATGCCTGTGACGATTAAGTTCTTTGCGAAGGTTTTCTATTCTATTTTGAGCCAGTTCCTTATCCATAAAGACAATTATATCACACAAAGACATTCAAAAAAAGCATCCCGAGATGCTTTTTTTGAGTCACGACAAGTTTTTTATCCAATGAGAGAAAGAGGATCATTCCATAAAATACAAGCCACTTGAACCTCGAACACTAGTACATTGTATTATTTCGCAGCGAAACTGTCATCTGCACTTGCACAGGAGAAGTTCTTTGCCCAGGCGAACTTACAGTAAGTGCTAAGGTAACAATTCCCATACTTGATGGGGTAGATGGCACTACAATAAATGATGCGTTCGTTATCATGTTTGATTGAGTAATGTCTTGCGCTCCACCCATTGAAGCAAATGTGCACCTGTCAACAGATCCCTCATTGCTTGTAGTACTTATATCAACTTGCATTTTTGAGGAAGCAGGAACATATATATATTCCATACACTTTTTTTGAGCACGGTCGTAGAGAAATAGAGTATTGCTACCAACGGTGTACTTCACCTCACCCGTTCTAATTGTTTTTGCCATGAGATTCATAGCAAATTGGGTGCCATCAACCCCTTGAAGCATTATTCTTGCTTCAATATAGTTTTTCAAAAAAGTTCCGAATACTCCGGACATCATCACAGCAATAAAAGAAAACAATAGAACCGAAATAAGCGTTTCCAATAAGGTAAACCCGAGCTTCTTTTCCATGCAAGCCTTTTTTATATTTTCTATCTTCTTTTTTATCCACATAAAATAAAATGATACTTATTAACTCAGCAATTTCCCATTTAAGGATGCGGGAGAATGGCGGGAGATATAACCAGTGTCGCCTTTGCGCACTTATTTGAAATGTTGCAAACATCCGGAAAAGTCCCTGTACCATCCCAAGAAACCGTACTTGTGACTATTTTTTTTCCAACCTCTAATCCATCACTGTTGGCATCTAGATCTATTCTTCTGGCAAATTTTGTAACTGCTCCACTCGAATTGTGAGAGTAAATACCACTCGTCGAATTTAGATATAGCCGATACAGACCACCAGCAGGTGCAAACCTTATCCCCGATGAATCTGGCATATCTACCCTATAATTATTGTAAGGTAAAATATTACCTGTAACTCTTGGGTCAGCATTATCAATCAAATTTTTGATAAATTCAATCCCCTCTTGAGTAAGTTGGGCAGCAATAATCTGATCCTTAGAGTTTACGGAAACTTTGATGTTAGCCGTCATAATTGAAACAACGCTAACAATTCCAATAGCAAATACCAGTAGCGAAAACAAAACCTCAATCAAGGAAAAGCCCCTTGCCTTAGAAAAGACTTTCCTATCTTGACTATATTTTTTCATATACAGCATTTCTGAAATTATTTTTTTCATAAAATTATCATTAAAGCATTTTTTAACTTCACGTTTCCAAGGTAAGCATTTATTTTCTATCAATTATGGACATGCATTTTTTTGAGAAAAGATATTTCCTGAGGCATTGACGCAAACATAATAATTCTCAGTTCCTGAAGTCAGCACTATCTGACCAGCAGTATTAACTGTCCCTAAAGGGGAAGTGAAAAAAAATGTTATATCAGGACCCGTTGAAATAACAGTACCATTCGCTTTTTTTGCACTAAAATAAGTAGAAATAGGCGACCCCATTATAGCAGGAGTTGAAGCACAATCACTAATGGTGGTTGTGTATGTTTTTGTACCATTAGAAACTTGGATCTGAAACTTGCACGCGGTTACACCTCCGATACCCCGCCCATTAACAGCATCACTTTGCAATGATCTAAGTTGAGCAACAGTCTGAAGGGCAGCAATTTCAAGTTCATTCGACCCATTGCCCTGATTAAGATTAGTCAGTATAACTCCCGACATTATCGAAATAATCACAATAACCATCAAAAGTTCAATCAGCGTAAAACCACTCCTTACTGATTCATTTTTTTTAATTTGAAAATTTTTTTGTTTTTCTTGATTAGCCAACATAGAATAAAATTAACTAAAAAGTAAAAAGTAGGGCTGCAGTTGAGGAAAAATCCTAGGAAGAAATATGACCAGAAAAATACCGCAAATCAAAAAAGGTGCAAATGGAACCTGACTCTTCATGGTTTTTTTACTCACCACAATGAGCACCACACTAACAAACGCCCCAATTACAAAGGAGGCCATCATCGCTAAGAAAATATCTGACCACCCAACAACGAGGCCTGCCAGTAAACCAAGATACGCGTCGCCATAACCCATCCATGTTTCCTTTGAGTAAGCAGCTAAGCCATAGAAAAATCCCCCAGCTATTAAACCACCTAAAATACCAGAAACCAATCTTAAATCAAAAATAGAGCCAGCGCTATGGAAACTTTGCCAGTCAGAAAAAATAAAATACACCAAACTTACACCAATTCCAAGCCACAGAATCAACATTGGAATTTCCATGTATTTAAAATCATACACAAAAATAATCATCAAAATCGAAAATATAATCAAGTAATAAGCCGCCAGTGCCCAGGTCGAAAAATTAGCAATATCAAAAAAATAATTCCCAATCAGGGCAAAAATTACTCCAGTTGAGGCTTCCACTATAGGATATTGCCAGGAAATTTTTTCTCCACAATCCCTACATCTTGCACTTAGCAAAATAAAACTAAAGAGTGGAACATTATCAAACCAACGAACCATCTTCTTGCAATTAGGGCAATGTGATCGCTCCATCAAAGACTCTACAGCATTGAGTCGATATACAACGGCATTTAGAAAGCTACCAATAATAAGGCCAAAGATGAGAAAAATAATAATCATAAATTTACCGCTTCTTTTCAAAAAAATTATACAAGCAAAACTGCAATATTAGTTTAATCCTTTCTTGCAATCACCAACTAAATCTCTTTTCCTAGCATTTTTTACTTATTCACATTGCTTACTTACATATATATCTTACCATAAACACGGAAAATATACCAATCTTATTTCAATATTCACGTCTCAAAAAAACACTGACTAAACAATTTCAAAATAAACAACTACTCGCTTAATTCCTTCGTGACAACTATCGACATTTGGTCCGAAAGTCTAGCAAAACTAATAAAATATTCCAGTGGAAGCCACAAGGCAATCCAAATAAAATTTCCTTGCCAATCAAGTTTTGTTTTAAATTTTTCATTAATCAAATTACTAATACTTGCAGCTATCCCATTTAAGGATTGATACCTTATTTTAATTACTTTGAAATTATTTTTAGCTAACAAGGTAACAATATTTTTATCATTATAACCGAATAAATGTCGAGGGATATCACGTCCCAGGTAATATTTACCAAAAAACCAAGCTGCTACACTTCTAGTATTTGGCACGGCCATCACCAAGAAACCGTTCTCTTTCATTAAACTATTTATTACTACAAGACAAGCACGTGGATCTTTCATGTGTTCAAAAGAATGCCACATCCTAACCAAATCAAATTGCATACCACCAAAATCAACGAGATCCAAAGAGCTATCATAGAAGACATTTTCCAGCGACCCCCTAGCTCCAACTTCAAATCCATAAGCCTCCCAATTGCAATGACGCATCAATTGAACGTCATATCCATCACCACATCCAATATCAAGTGCCCTAGAACCTTCTTTAAAATTTTCCGGCAAACCGAAATAATAAAAAATATTCATTGCGCCAGCTACCAATTTCTTAACTGCTAAGTTCTTGCAAGCATAATTTATTTGAATGCTGCTTTTTTTTATTTTTGAAAGCAAGCCCATATTATTAACCATATTAAGAGAATAATATTTTTCTGGGTAGGCATTTTTCAATTCGACACTGCTAGGCATGGGTGTTATTCTTTCAAGCCCACAAATAGTGCATTTATATATTTTAAAATCTTTCTTACTAGTTCGATACAGATAATCCTTCCCAGTAAGAAAAAATTTCATTTCCCCACCACAGATAAGACATTGCCCATTATCAATAACTTGCATATTATTTTATTTTTTTGAACAAACTGCAATTAAATACTCATACTCATAATCAGCTGCCACTTTTTCTATTTTATAATTATCAATATCGTCCCAAAAAATTTTTAGGAACTTTTTCATATTAGTCCATACATATCCATTTATGAAAAAAATCTTTCTTAGCTTGTTTTCGAAAGTCAATACAGACAAAGATATCCCATTAAGGCCATACATTTCAACCTCTTCGAATTCCTCATGCATTAAACTTAAAAATTCTGCTTGAGAATATTCTCTCACGTGAAAGCTGTTCCATGGCTTATGACCAAGATTGGTGCCTGGATTAGTAACTGTTCTATTGGGAGTCGAACAAATAAAAACGCCTTTAGATTTCATTACCCTGGAAACTTCTTTCAGAAATAAACTATCTTCCTGAATATGTTCTATTGTTTCTAATGATATAAAAACTTCCGCATAATCCTTTTCTAATGGCAAACTATTACTATTTGCAACATAAAAATCTCCATTACTAACATCTTTATTATTACCCATAGCAATATCAATAGCCTCTTGAGACAAATCAAATCCAATCAAATGAGCAGCTCCCTTTTTAAGAAAAATATTCGATCCAATTCCAGCCCCACAAGCACAATCAACAACAATTTTATTGGCTACAAAATTAGCAGCAAATAAATAACGAGCAAGATGTTCATTCCAAAGCCATAAAGGAAAGCTTCTACGCATTCGTTCTGTTCCTATTCTCATATTTTTATTTATAAATTGAATCAAAAAAGGATATTCCAAACCTTGAAAACCATGTTTGAATTTCTTTTTTTGAAACACTTATTCTCTTTTTAATTATTCTTCTTTTCTTTAACATATTAGGCAGAAGCCTACACACATCAAACCATCCTCTAAGACAAGCTCGCAGCATTTTAAATGTGCCAATTTGCTTGTTTATCCTGTCAGCAGGACCTTTTCCACTAAAAATTCCAAACAGCAAAAGACCATACCTCAAGAAAGTAAGCCCCAATGCTCGCAATGCTAAGGATGATTGATAATTTTTTATAATATTATAAAAAATATTTCGATTAGTGTGAAATGCAACGAATTCAGAATAAGCACCAGCAGTTGCACTTTTCAAATGATACACTACTGCTTCAGGAACAAACATGCATCTCCATCCTCTCAATCTAGCGCGCCAACCTAAATCCAATTCTTCAAAATAAAATCCAAACGCTTCATCAAGGTATTGACCATCATATTCAATATCATCCAGTAATTGCTTTGCATAAAGAGCTGCTGCGCCAGCAGGGCAAAAAACTTCCTCTTTTTTATTAAAAAGACTAACGTCTTCTTCGGAGCCATTATTTTTAGTCAGTCCGTCAGGCGTTATAACTAAGCCACATGAATCTATCAAATTTTTGCGCTTCAAAAAAGGTATCTTCGCAGCTACCATTCCTATTTTTTCTTTGCAGTCTAGTGAACCTACCATGGCAGTCAAAAAACCAGGCTCAACTTCTGTGTCATTATTAAGCAACAACACCGCTTCACACTCAAGCTCGAAAGCTCTTTTAATGCCGATATTATTAGCTTTGCAAAAGCCAGAGTTATAACCCATTTTTATCAGATCAACATTGGGAAAATTTTTACCGACAAATTCTAAGGATTCATCATTTGAACCATTGTCCACAACTAAAACTTGAAATTTTTCATATGAAACTTTCTCAAGAGAATGTAAACACTTTTCCAATAAGTCTTTTTTATTGTAATTTACAATAATAATTCCAATTTTCATTTTTTTTTCTATTTAAAATAACGACCAACTCATTATGTCGTCGCTTAATAGAACTCAAGATAAGCCCAGCGATAAAACTAATGAAGCTTGCGAGCACTAAAAAATTAGCCACTACCAGGGCTGGTAAATGATCAACTAAGCCAGAGGAAAAATATCCCCGCACACCATACCAGCCAAGACTCATGCCAAGCACAAATAAAACTCCAGAAAAAAGAGCAAAGAAATTCATTGGTTTATAATCTCGAAACAATGAAACCACAGTGTATAGGGCCATTATACCATCTTTAACAGCGTTTAATTTCGATGAGCTTCCTGCCTTTCTGGTCTGCAAAGAAATTTGGACCTCTTTAATTCTCATACCTTTTTCCAGAGCCTGAATAGTTATTTCAGGCTCCGTGTTAAATCCACCAGCTAAAAGCGAACTAATCAAAACAAACTTCCCGTCAATCACTCGAAAACCAGATTCCATATCAGAAAGTCTTGTCCCGAAAGAAAAATTCAAACATGTTGTTAGAAATTTATTACCATACCAATGACTTAAGGAGAATGTCTTTTTATTTTTTTCATGAATCCTGTTTCCCACTACCATTTCAGCCTCGCCTTTTTCAAAAAGAGCCAGCAATTTGTGCACATCTGAAGCAATATAGGTATCATCTCCATCAACTAAGACCAGGGCATCACCAGAAAACTCCTGAAAAATCCGCTGGACAGCAAAACCTTTTCCTTGCCTTTTTTCGCAAATAACAATTGCGCCAGCTTTTTTCGCAAGCTGAGCTGTTTGATCTTTGGAATTATTGTCCACCACTAAAATATCCGCTGTCGGAAGTTCTCGCCTGAAATCCTCGACGACTTTTTCTATTGACGGCGCTTCATTGTAGCAAGGAATGCCGATGACTATTTTCTTTTCCATATTGTTTTTTCTATTTCAATTCATACCCTCTTATGTCCTCACCATCAATACTAGCACTTTTTTCAATCTTATCTGCTATCATATCAGGATTCATATCAATGACATTTCCAAGAGCACCAGAAATCACCAGGAAGCGAGAGTCGAAATCATTTTTTATTGATTCAATTATTTTTCGAGAATTTTCCTTGGTCATTTGCTTTTTCTGCTCTTCGCTTGCAGCACCAATATCCGCCGACATTTTTTTGTTCTCAGCCAAGCAATCATATGCTTTATCGCAATACATCCGATAAACAAAGATATTATACCATTTCCAATATAGCTCTGGATTAGCCATGCGAAGCCCCTCTGGCTCAATCCCAATGTTGTAAATATTCTTTGAATTATAAAAAAAGGCCACAGGAAACAGACTCCAATCACTTAAGAAAATTCTATCGTCCTTATTTGACCTTAAGGCAACCCAACTTGCAACCTCCCCTAAAACATCATAATTCGAATTGGATATATCATGTTTAACATTCAAAAAAACATTCGTCACTGCCACCAAAAAAAACAAGGCCACTCCTGCCAAAAAATACCTCATAATTTTTGGTGCCACAAGTAGGTCTCTTCTCTTGAGCAAAACAGTAATCACAGCAGCCGCTAAGAAAATTACTGAAACAAAATAATAGTCATAAAAACGCCCACTTACAAGTATTGAACCTGCAAAAGACATCAACGCAAACAAAAAGGCACTATACAAAAGAACATTATCTTCTTTCTCTGATTCATTTAATGGAATCTTGTTTCTTTTAACTGCCACATAATAGCAAATTGTTATCGAGAAACAACTCAGCAGTAAAAGTAGCATCATTTGTGATCCCGTAGTCATCTTAAATAAGTCAACTGGATAAAGTTCAGTCCCGCCAATTTTAAGTCCATTATCATTGGCCTTCTGAGTTGCTAAAAGCTGAATAGTAACCACCTGCCACAAAAGTCCAACAATACTATACAACGTCAAATTTATACCAATAAAAAAAGCCAGCGTAGCCCCAATTATATTTTTCCCAAAAAACTTACTATTGGCCAACATTCTCGCAACTTCAATCAACAGCGCAATGACCATTGGAAAAAAGAAAGTGGACGGATGCCATACTATATGCAAAAGAGAAATAAGAAAAAATTTGAAATATTTTTTTTCTTTAGCAAAATATAATTCCAACATCAAAAAGGCTGGCACCAATACCAGTGCCCTTCCAATTAAAACTCTCTCCGCGAAAACACCGACTGAGGCAAGCGCCAGAATCCACAGTGAAGGCCAACTAAACTTAAATTTACGAAATGTATAATAAATAGTACTCACAGAAAGGCTTGCCCAAAAAATATCGCTCACCTTGAGCCCGATTGTCATGTCCTTTATGTAAGTAAAGGGAATGAGTGCCAAATTAAATAGCGTTAACTGATAAGCTATACTATTTCCGGGTTCAATAGCAATCCATTTGAAATGCCTGACTGCGTCCCAACCCTGCATTCTGATCACATATGCATATTTAAAAAGAAAAAAATGATCATCAGTAAATAATGTACCTGGGTTTTTAATATATATACTTGCATAAAGCAATGAGGTTAAAAAGAATATCATAGCTGAACCAATAATTGGATATGCTCTGAAATTTTTATCTAATTGCCTTAGGTAATTATTTATGCGAGAAACTATTAGCATAGTATTTATTATAATTTAATCCTTGACATTTCCTGCCAAGGATTAAATTATATCACTAAACATCACGAAATATTAAAAGTGTAACTTCAACAAATCCAGTCATCTTGACTTAAGATCATATTTAGTTGAAATTATCACAAAAAAGCAAGAAAGAAAAGGTCTTTATATACAAGAACCTAAATTGGCGTTACATGTTATAGTAACACCTCCACACACTCCGATAAATATGTTGGTTCCAGCACCAGCGGAAAAGGAGGTACAAGCGGGAGATAAAATTGGCCATTTCGAATTAGTTATCAAAGGGTCACTGCACATATCAGTATTTGCAACGTAGGCAGTATTTGAACTGTTACCACTAAGGCATAAAATCATATTAGTCAACACGCTTCTCATTGTTGTTCTTCCAGATGCCTGCCTAGATTTGTTAACATTTAATCCTGTACTTACTATCACTGAAGTGGCTAAAATACCAATGACCGACATAACAATTAGTAGTTCAATCAAGGTAAAGCCTTTTTTCATATTCCTTATTACTTGAATATTAGTCGAGAGATTGCTTGACGTCAGCGTCATATTATCAATAGACGAATGAGATTATCAACATAATAAAAGTGTATCAATACCCCAGAGCAAGTCCTGGACCCTTCAGGCTCACGAGGCAAGCCTCGAGGTATTAAACCTTTTGTTATCGTCGCTAGATAATAAACAAGTTAAACCTATACTTGAGAGGATAACGCAAGTTAGAAAAACATTATATACAAGAACCCAGAGCAGCATCGCAACTAATTGCAACCGTTCCGCAAGTTGCGGTAAGTTTGTTTGCAGATGAAGCGAAAGCAACCGAGCATCCACCTGGCTGAGCTGGCCATTTAGCATCACTAGCAGCTGGATTAGAGCAAATATTCGCACCAGCACTATAAGCAGTAATATTAGCGCCACCACCAACACACATAACCATATAAGTTAAAGCACTTCGCATCGTTGAACGCGCAGCTTGCTCTTGCGCCTTGATTCTTGCTCCGCTCGTGCTGACCAAAATAACTCCAGCCAAAATTCCAATGATTGCAATAACAATCAAAAGTTCAATCAAAGTAAAACCTTTTTTCATATCAATACTACTTTCAATTAAATTAAGACTCCTTCTGATATTCATACTTTTCCCGAGTAAGTCAAATCCTTTTACCAAACCTGAGTCATGCTTAATATAATTGAAATCATTTTGTATTTCCATAGTGAATTAGCAAAAAAATTACAACCCATTTCCCCCAGTAGGATTGTTGTCAAAAATCCAAATCTGCATTTCTCAAAAAAGTAAATACTGATTTTTAAACTTTTGACAACAAAAATCCTAACCAAGATATGGCATCTAAAATTGATGCCGTAGATAAACGCATATTGAGTTTATTATTTTTCCTATATACAAGAACCAAGAGCAGCATCGCAACTAATTGCAACTGTTCCGCAAGTTGCAGTAAGCTTGTTTGCGGATGAAGCAAAGGCAGTTGTACATCCAGCTGGTTGTGCTGGCCATTTAGCATCGCTAGCAAGAGGGTCAGAACAAATATTTCCTCCAGCACTATAAGCAGTAACATTAGCACCGCCGCCCACACACATAACCATGTAAGTCAAAGCACTTCGCATTGTTGAACGCGCAGCTTGCTCTTGCGCCTTGATTCTTGCTCCGCTCGTGCTGACCAAAATAACACCAGCCAAAATTCCAATGATTGCAATAACAATCAAAAGTTCAATCAAAGTAAAACCTTTTTTCATATTTTTCATATTTTTCATATTTTTAATTTAAATTTTATTTCTTATAATTTCTTCTTTTGTTTAAATTACATCGACCTTTTTGGTGTAATCTTTATCTAAACTTTCCATTTTCTATTATACATGTCTAATTACAATCGTTTGTAGCGTAATTGCAAACAATACTTGTCTGCCCTGACTTCGTTAAGGTGTACGAATATGTCCCCGCAGCTAGGGTCCCGGTTGGCGCAGATGAAGAATATGACCATCCAGCCTTAGTATTCACATTGGGCCATGTCACAGTGTGTCCGGAAAAAGCAGTGCCGCAGCTACCGTTAGTGCAGCAAACTGGATCCCCGGCAACTATAGCAGTACTTTTTGCAAAACCAACATCATCTTGGCAAGCTACCAATTCTGGTAATACGCTTGAGGCACTAGCAATGGCAGATGCTCTTTTCGATTTTTCCACACTAGTTGAAGTGCTAACCAAAACTATACTAGCCAAAATACCAATGATAGCGACTGTAATCATGAGTTCGACCAGTGTAAAACCTTTTTTATTAATAAGCTGCATATTTTTTAATTTTAATTTTTTCATTTTTTTTCATAATGTAATTATAGCATAGTATTTTTTTTATTCAAACATTTTACAGAATAAAAAAACAAAAAGAGAATTAAATTAATTTCATTACTTTTATTGCATAACCGCTGAAAGATTATATATTGGTATTAAAATTGAAAAAACTAAAATTGCAACCCCGATTCCCAAAAGCGTTATTAATACTGGTTCAAGCATCGTTGAAAGGTTACGCGTAATGTTATCAGTTTCTTTTCCATAAAAAACTGCGATGTGCTGCAAAACTTCACTTATTTTTCCAGAGTCTTCTCCAATTTTAATCATCTGAGGAACAATTGGCGGAAAATGTGGTGAACGAGCAAAAACGCTACTCATCGTTCCTCCCCTTTTCACCTCATCTGCTGCTCGCAAAATAACACTTTCATAAGCAGTACTATTTACCACACCGCTTATAATTGTAAGCGCTCGCACAATTGGAATTCCACCGGATAGAAGTACTGATAAATTTTCAGAAAAACGTGCAAGATAAACGAATTTAAAAACATTTCCAACTATGGGCATTTTCATTTTAATAATATCCCATTCCCTTTTTCCATCTTCAGTACGCAGATAATAAATAGTACCAGTCACAAATGCAATCAAAAATATCAATACTGCCCACCAATAGCTACTCATGAAATCAGCAAAATTCATTAAAACTTTCGTATACCAAGGAACTTCTGCTCCAAGATCCTTAAATACAGCTGTCAGCTTTGGCAAAACTACCGTTGAAACCACAAAACCGATTATTACAGCAGCAGACAAAACAAACGCTGGATAAAAAAGAGCACTTCTAATCTTTGAGGTGAGGTCATAATTTTTTTCTGCATTTTCAGCAAGAAAAGAAATCGAGCGCTCCAGATTCCCTGAAATTTCTCCAGCCTGAACCATGCTTATAGATAGTGGCTCAAAAACATCTTGATGCTTTGACATTGATTCAGACAATGGCATTCCATCCTCCAAATCATCCACCATCTCCCAAATCACAGTTCGAAGATACACATTCTCTGTTTGATCTGCTACAGCTCGCATGGAATAAATAATTGCAACCTTAGCTTCAATTAAGGTTGACATCTGCCTAAAGAAAACAGCTACTTCGCGCAAGTTTATACCCTCCCAGAGATGTTGAATGCTTTGGACAATCTCTGGGACATTTTTTTCTTGCTCAATCGAAATAGGCACAAGACCCTTGGCCTGAAGCATTGTTGCAGCTGCATCTCTCGTTATAGCCTCAATATGGCCTTCTCTCAGGTCTCCAACCAAACTTTTCGCTTGAAAAGAAAATTTCATAATATTAGTTATTTCTTAGTTATTTTAGTCTCTTATTGCTATATCATTGCCTTAAAATGATGATTCAAACAAGGATGACACCTTATTCATTATTACCACCGATAAGCATTTGCAAATATTCACAATTACTTGAATATAGCAATGCGTCATCTACTGATATCAAACCTTTTTGAACAAGGTCAGCTAAGGATTTATCCAATGAAATCATACCGTCACGCAAACTTGTTTCAATGACTGAATCAATTTGATATGTCTTATTTTCTCTAATTAAATTTTCAACTGCATGGTTATTAATCATAATTTCAAGCGCTGGGACTCGTCCACCACCAACTTTTGTCAACAGTCGTTGTGAGACGACACCCAAAAGCACGCTTGCGAGTTGAGACCTGATTTGATTCTGTTGATGAGCTGGAAAAACATCAATAATTCGATCAATCGTTTGTGAAGTATCATTCGTATGTAATGTCGCCAAAATAAGATGGCCCGTCTCTGCTGCAGTCATAGCCGTACTAATAGTATCAAGGTCGCGGAGTTCTCCAATAAGAACAACGTTAGCATCTTCCCGAAAAACACTACGCAAACCATCCTGAAAAGATTTCGTATCTTTACCAACCTCGCGTTGATTAATAATGCAACGATCTTGTTCATAAATATACTCTATCGGATCTTCAATCGTAATTATATGCTTATCCTGATTATGATTAATAAAGTCGATAAGAGCAGAAAGAGTTGTTGATTTTCCATGCCCAACTGGCCCAGTGACTAGTAATAATCCTTGCATTTTATGCGTAAATTCATAAAGTGCTGGTGGAAGATTCAACTCTTCCAAAGATCTAATTCGCCCTGAAACTAAGCGCATAGCTACACTTATATTTCCCTTTTGATAAAAAATATTAGTACGGAATCTAGCCTTTTCTTCGAAATTATACGAAAAATCAACCTGACCATCAGCAATAAGTCTTTGCTTATTCTCCTCCGACATTAAACCATCACTTAGTATCTTAGTGTCCTCAACGGATAAAATAGTTTCTTGTGTGAGGGGATAAAGCTTTCCATCTAAGCGAATGGTTGGATATCGCCCCACAACTAAGTGCAAATCAGATGCATTTTGCTGCGCAACTAATCGTAGTAGGTTTTTTACTCTTTGTTCACCATGCAATGTTATCATTTTTTTGTTTTTATTTTAGAAAAATATATTTGTATTATACTAAAAAACTAAATTTTCAGCAAAGTTTTAACTTTTTGCACAACCTCAGAAGGTGTAAAGTGGGATTTAATCAGAAAATCATCAGCGCCAACTTCCATTCCTTCGTCAATATTTTCTTTTTCGGAAATATTTGTAAGCATTATTATTGGAATATCTTTCAATTTCGCATTAGCCTTTATTTTCCTTAAAACTTCCATTCCGTCCATATATGGCATGATAATATCAAGCAAAATAATAGCTGGAACAAATTGCTCCAATTTTTTAAGAGCGACAATTCCATCTTCGGCCATAATGACATCGAAACCTTCCTGGGCGAATTTTATTTGGTAAATATCGCGAATAAACACATCGTCTTCTACGATTAATATTTTTTTCTTATCCATACTTTCTATATTTTTTAAAAAATTAGAATTTTCAAGTGCCATCATGCCTCATCAACATCCCCACCAACACTTCTGCTACCCTCAGTTACACGCTCGACTTCAGAAAAGGTAGTCTTTCCGGTAATTGCTTTCAACATACCATCCTGTTTAATTGTTATCATCCCCTTTTTCTCAGTATAATCCTTAATTGCCTGTTCATTTCCATTATGCTCTGTGATTATTTCCTTAATATTTGTGTCTATCTCAAGAGCTTCAAATATTGCAGTTCTGCCCTTATATCCACTTTTTCCACATTCTTCACAGCCACTTCCTTCAAACAACTTAATTTCAGCGTTAAAATCAACGCCATATCTAGCCTTGTCTTCATTTGATACACCCTCAATTTCCTTTAAAATGTACTCTCGAATAGCGGCTGAAACTTTAATTTCGTGTTTACATTTTTCGCAAATCTTTCTCACTAAGCGCTGAGCAGCAACAACCCTCAAAGAAGACGCCAATAAGAAGGCCTCAATACTCATATCCACAAGTCGTGGAATTGCCCCAATTGAGCTGTTCGTATGAAGAGTCGATAATACTAAATGACCAGTTAGGGCAGCATGAATAGTAAGTTCCGCAGTTTCGTTATCGCGAATCTCTCCTACCATTATAATATTTGGATCCTGACGCAAAATAGATCGGAGTCCACTGGCAAAAGTGTAACCAATTTCTGGATTTATTTGACTTTGATTCACACCAACCATTGAATATTCAACTGGGTCTTCAAGTGTAATGATATTTCGATCCTCTTTATTTAAGACTTCCAAGCAAGAGTATAAAGTTGTTGATTTTCCACTACCTGTAGGTCCAGTTATCAAAATGATTCCGAATGGCTCATTGATATTTTTAATTAAAACGTCAGCACCTGGTCCTGTGATTCCCATGTTTTCGAGACTAGCCAATTTACTATCCCTATCTAGAATTCGCAAAACAAGTTTCTCACCGTCCATTATTGGGAGTGTTGAAACGCGAAAATCGACAGAATGACCACTTTCAACAATGTTAAAACGACCATCTTGTGGTTTTCTTTTCTCATCTATTTTCAAATTAGCAAGGATTTTAATCCTTGAAACAACCGCCTTTCCAACTTCCTTTGGAACTGAAAGCGAAGCGTAAAGCAGTCCATCAACTCGAAATCTCACACGATATTCCTTATTGATTGGTTCAATATGAATATCACTAGCTTTTCCGTCAATTGCATGACGGATAATAACACTTAAAAGCTTTGTTACTGGCGCTGATTGAACATTACTGTCAGTCCTACCTCCACCATTGTCCATCAGTAAATTTGCACCACTCGCATCATCGTCCTTATCTTCCTTTAACGAATCGACTGCCTCCTCAATTGCTTTCTCAGTTCCACCAGCATATTGAGCAACAATTTCTTGAAAAATTTTCAAAGGGATAAGGTAAACTTCAAATTTCAATTGTGTTTTTTCAGAAATAAAACGAAGAACATTGAGAGCATTGATGTTTTGCGGATCAACTATTCCAACTTTAACAAGATTATCCTTTCTTTCAAACGCAATCATTTGATTTCCTCTAGCAACATCTTCCGGGATGATATTTAAAACATCAATAAAAACCGGGACACTCTTACTCAAATATGGCATATCTAACTTTCCTGCTTCTTCAGCAACAATTTCCCCATCACTAAATCCACCATTTGCCTGACTCTTCAATGAAGCATCATCTTTATCATTTACTAATGTTTTCATTAAAATAAATATGTTTAAAAATCAAAAAATAAACCCCCAAAATCAATTTAAATCAACAAGTTACATCACCCAGCTTAAGGCAGGAAAGGATTACTACTACCCATAACCACGCCAGTAGTGCTAACTTTTGGAGAAGTACCGGAAACATATCCCTTTAAACTTTGTATCACTGCGCTGTCAATTTCAGGCTTAAAATTACTCAATCTTTTGTCATCTGCTTTTATCAGTTTCAAATATCCAAAATTAATTACAAGCTTAGCCACAATTGTACTTGATGTTTGTCCGGTAGTTACTGTCGCTCCCTGACCTACGGAAGCATCAGCAGTACTAGCATTTTTTTCAACAGAAGTAATATTTAAAGACACGATTGAGTTAAAAAGTGACACATGCTGGACATCATGGAAAAATATTTTCAATTTATCATAGTCACCCTCAACTACAACAGTTGCTTGTGTGCTTTGGATAGCATCACTTGCAACTGGGCCTGTAATCAAAGCGTTAGAAGCAGCAGCGCTAGAAATTTCAATATTATCCAGAAAAACACCGGAATTAGCTGCTAAATAATTAACCTTTCCAATAATTTCCTCCTCAACCTTTTCTTTTGGAACGTAACCATAAATTAATGCGCTACCATCCACATCTGCAGAAATTTTAGTATTGAGAGAATCTATTGCGCTTTTTTTGCTTTGAACACCTTGCAATACTTGTAAATTCGAGCTATAGTCCTCATTCATAGTTCGAAGAGAATCAATCTCCGGTTTTACATAACCAAAAAAAACAGCCGTCGCGAGAATCAAGATTACGGGAAAAAATATATATTTCAACCTCATTTTTTTGTTTTCTACCACTTTGTTAACCTAAACAAAAATAGCAGACTTATTCATTAAAATTTTATTATTCAAAAAAAATTCTGCGCAATAAGAACCCTTAGATATTCAATACGCACCAAGTAAGATAAGCCAGCGCAACTGGTTAATATTTAACCTATTTAAGGTTAACTTCAATGTCACATTTTATACCCTTTGCGTCCCTATCTAAACTTTTTACTTCAACACTTGAAACAAATTCAGCCTGCTTAAAGTTGTATATCTGCTTTGAAACACTATCGAAATTAGATGACCTCAGTGAAATTGCAACTTTTTTACCGGTTTCAGTATAGGAAGAAAAAATAATCCCAGGCATAACACTTTTTGATACTTTATCAAGAATAGCAACAACGTCATTGTCCGCCTTTACTGCTAAACTATTCTTTATTTCACCTAGACGCACCTGAAGATCGATAACATCATCAACACTTTTACTTCCATTAAGCTCTTGCACTGATGATAATATTTGCTCCCTCAGACTAACGTTCTTTTTTTCGACAACCGAAGCTCCAATCTTCAACCCCATATATGCAAGACCAATTATTGAAAAAACTACCAGAAAGATAATGATGCTGAAGTTCATCTTACTAGTGCGATTAAGCATTTCGTCTCTTTGCTGGTATTGATTGAGATTAATTGTAGTCATCTTTTTTAAAAAATGCGATTCGAATTTACAAATTCACACTCCTTCCCATAAGCCTCATTTGGTGATGCATACAGTTGAATTCACGAATGCAAACCATTCGAATTAATTCTGGTGCAGATTTGAGTTATTCGAGTTACTATTTGTCCTAAATGGCGACAAAATTCGCAATAATTAGTGATTTATATTTTTATTTTATATCTTTATTTTCTCTTGTAATCATCAACTCCACGCATTGCAAGACCAATGGCTACAGAAAATGAAGATCCCATTTCTTTAACGAAAGGAGCCACTTCATTATTCACAACTATACCACGCCATGGATTCCCTATTTGAACCTTTTCTCCCAGTGTGCGACTAAAATATTCCTCTATACCTTTCATTTTTGAAGTACCACCAGAAATAATCAAAGCCTCAATAGTTACACTTTTATTTTTTTCCTTATATGCAGAAATAATTCTTCTTAGCTCTCCCACAAGTAAATCAAGCACTGGGACAATTATTGCTGTCTCATTGCTGTTAAGCATATCCTTGTCACCCTTTTTAAATGTTTCTGCTCTTGGACGAGAGATATTCATGCCTTCCGCAATAGCTGAGGTAATTTCATCTCCTCCAGCATCAATGTTACGATTAACGCGAATGACGCCTTTTTCAACCAGGATAATGTTCGTTGCGCGAGAGCCGATATCTGCAACCAAGAAAGTTCCACTACTGTCACCCACGAGTGAGCGTGCAATTGAGAATGTTTCTAGCTCAATCGCATTTACTTCCAAGCCAACACCAGAGACCAATCTATCACAGTGTTCAATGTCTTTCTTTGGAGCGGCAACCAGTAAAACCTTTATCTTTCCGCTAGCCTTAGACTCGCTCTTTAATTTAAGTTTAGAAATAAGACTGCCTTGATCTTGAAGTTTTTCAACATCCATTTTTCTTTCAATAATTTCCCAACTCATTGCAACTTCGTCAAGCGCACTTGGTATATATTTGTGTGCCTCAAATTGAATAGCCTTTGCTAACTCATCCTCTGGCATATCCGGCAATTCAATAATAGTCACGAGTCCGCTAAATCCTGGAATGGAAACATATGTTGAAATTGGCTTAACACTCATTTTAACAATGAGTTTTTTCAGCGAATCATTCAGCGCTTGTTCAAGTGAAGATGCCTTATTGACACTAGTATCATGCTCCGGTGAATTCAAACTAACGAATCCGTAATTTTCTAAATGAGTTTGTTTATCGGTATATGAAAGCTCCACAACTTTAATAGAAGAAGTTCCAAAATCAACACCAATGAAATGATTTTTATTTGTTTTAAATAATTCAAGCATATTTGTTTTTATGTTACGCTAAGTCATAGTAGTGAATACATAAATCATAACATACATTTAAAAAATCAACAACAACAAAAATGAAACCGCTGCAGACAATAATTTTCAAGTTCCTCAAGGATACCAAGCTTGCTGTTTTGGATGTTTTTTTCCCAATTAATTGCATTGGCTGCGGGATTGAGGATGTTTGGATTTGTGATATGTGCATTAAAAAAATAAAAATTCGCGACCAGCAGTTTTGCCCTATATGTGAAAAGATAATCACTCCGGATGGTCAGGTTTGTTTCGCTTGCAAAAAAATATCAGCTCTCACTGGGATGCTTGTTGCAACAAGTTATCAAGAATCGATTATTTCGAAAGCAGTGCATCTTTTCAAATATCGATTTGTCCAAGAGTTGCATGTCCAGCTTTCTGAAATAGTTTCAAAAGCTATCCAAAGTTACGAGCTGCCACTTCCCGACCTCATCATTCCAATTCCACTTCACGCCAAAAGGCTTCGTTGGAGGGGCTTTAATCAATCAACTCTCCTTGCAAATGATCTCGCAAGAAAACTCTTGCCAGATTCACAATTGGAGCTCCGTGATGACATACTTATTCGTAATCGATATACATCGCCTCAAATGGCTATCAAAGACCACCATGCTCGCAATCTAAACATTAAGGGAGCTTTTACTGTTACGGATAAATCAATAATAAAAGACAAAAAAATTCTACTTATTGATGACATCACCACAACTGGCTTCACAATTTTTGAATGCGCCAGCGTTCTCAAGGCCGCTGGAGCCAAAGAGATCTACGCTGTTGTGATAGCAAGGCAAGAATACAAACAAAAATCCTAAAGCCTAATTTACAATGTCCAATACAATAAAAAGGGTATTAAAAACCCAGCGTAAACCCTGCACCCTTCGGGCTCACGCCGATAAAATCGGCGAGGTTTTAAAGCTTTTGGTATCGTCGCTCCCGCCCGCTTCGATACGCGAAGCGTTTCGGGCAGGCGCTGCGAAATAAAAGTACTCTTTCATTTCACTCACTCCGCTAGATAATAAACCAGGAAACTAAGAAGCTAAAGCCTGATAAGCTTAATCCTCTGCCTTAACAACCCCCGCCACAACCAAAGCTTCAAAATGTTTTGGTTTTTTCTGAAAAAGATACTGCGCAATTTTTCCCCAGGTTTTTTCAAGTTTAAGTTGGTTTTTTGTTGCAAATTCTTCAATCTTCTTGCTTGCCGACGATACTTCTTCTTTATTTTCAACCAGCAATTCTATCTCAGTTATTTTATAAACAAAATCTTCCTCACCTGGCAAAACAGAAACTGCATCATCCAAATCAATCTCAAAGCCTTCCTTTTGATATTTCTTGCGCGTTGTCCTAAGCTGGCAAAAAATTTCGTAACCAAAAGCTTTGATGTCAGTTTCAAAATCCAGCACTGGCGCCACCGCAAAAATTTCCCGAATTTTATCTTCGCCTTCGATTTCTTGAAATCCAGTGGTCTGCACTTTCTCTTTTTGAAAAACTGGCAACTTCAATTGAAACTCGCCAGCCCTCTTTCGCAGCCAAATGTCATTTTTGGTCAGCGCAAATTCGCTGGTGTCATAATAAACATCCGTGAAAGTTTTTTCACCGATAAACTCGGCGCCCTCAAGCAGCCTGGCCGCTTCCAGCTCATTTAATTTAAATTTTTTTTCAATTTCAATCATAACAATTAGTCAACAATTTAAAAAATACCTTCTTCATCAAATTCCAAAATTCCATTTCAGGCTATCAACTTCTCGAGATGCACTAGCCAAGCACCTCGATATTTTCTCGTTGCAAAATTTTCTCCTCGCCACAGCATTTTTTAATAATAAAAAACGAAGCAAGAAGTAAAACAGCATTCGCTAAAAATGGCCATTGCGAATTTTTGACAAACAAAGCTCCTCCAAGAAGTGGGCCCACAATCATTGAGACAGAAAGCACGGATGACATGACACCCATCACTTCTCCTCTGCGCATATTTCCTGCACTTCCCGCAATGGCACTTGAAAGCACGACTCGCAAAGTTGATTGCGCCAAAGTTACAAAAAGTATTCCTATCGCAAAAAAGACAAAATTTTTGAAATCCATCAAAACAAACCCCATGGCCATAACCAGAAAAAACCAAACCTCCAATTGACGCTCACGGAAATGCTTGAGCCAGATTTTTTTCAAAGCAAATCCTTGATTGATGACCAAAATTACGCCCATGCCAGTGAAAATATATCCAGCTGCTGTCGCAGAATAGCCAAAAACATCTTTCACATACAAAGAAAAGATTGAATTCATGGAAGCGAAAGCAACTCCAAACAAAAACCAAACAGCATATCTTGAACGCAAAACTTTATCTTTTGCACCCCTTATCAGTGGTCCAAATGGATTGATTTCAATTTTTTTCTCAAATTTTCCCCTAATTTTGTGCGTTTCAGGCAAAAAGAAATAGGCACCAACAACATTAAGCGATGCCAGGATCCCCACAAACCAAAACGGAAATGAAGGAGAAATAGTGCTCAGCGTTGCCCCAATAAAAGGACCGACAATGAATCCGATTCCCCAAATTGCACCAATAATTCCCAGGTTTGTGGTGCGTTCCTTGTCTGTCTTGGCAATATCCACCAAATAACTTTGAGCAATTGGGAAATTTCCAGCTGCCGCTCCATCAATGATGCGCCCCAAAAACAAAACCCAGACCGCATTGGCCCCGGCGAACACAAACCAACCCAAGGCAGTGCTGGCAATACTCAAAATCAAAACCGGCCTTCTGCCAATCCGATCGGAAAGCGCACCCAAAAATGGCCCGCTCACGAAAGAGAAAAGCGCAAACACCGAAAAAAGCAACGTCACCACAAAAGAAGAAACGCCAAAACTTTCCACATAAAAAGGCAACACTGGAATAATAATCCCGATTCCCAACACATCGATAAACACCGTCGTCATTATAATCAACTTATCTTTTTGAATTTTCATTTATTTTAAATTTTAACTACTTTATTACAGAAATCCTACCCAAGCTTAACACACTCCAAAAATCAAACCAAACCCCAGCAAAGAACCACCCAAACAAAAAAACAAAGAAAACAAAAAACTCTCTCAACAAAGTGTGACACATCTCTGCGGTCGCAGACTTCTGTCACACTTTTATTTTCTAATGAGCGAAACAGTAAAAAGTTTATTAATCATTTAACTCAACGAAACAACAAACAAGTCAATTTTCTCACCATAAAATAATTCCGCCAACACTTGGACATGTGGTGAATTTTCAGTCGTTAAAAATATTTTCTTTTCTCCTTCCTTTAACTTACCTTTAAATTCAGGATGCCGATCGAGATACTCTTTTAGTTTTTTTGCGACAATTTCTCCTTGAGAAAATATTTTAATCCCAGCTGGAAGATATTTACGAAAAGTTTTTGCAACTATCGCATAATGCGTGCACCCCAAAATTATAGCATCCATTGGATTACTTTTTTCAGAAAGCTCTTGTGCATATTTTTGAACAACGCTTTCGAGTTGGTCAAAATTTCCAGTTTCAATAATTGGGACCAATAGCGGACAAGCCTGTTGAAAAACAGTAACGTCCATATCAATTTTCACAATTTCCCGAATAAAAGCTTCGGATTCTACTGTCGCCTGAGTTGCAAAAAGTCCAATCGTTTTAAAATTATGTGCACCAGCTTCTTCCACAATTGGGTTAAAAATTCCCAGCACTCGCCTGTCTGGATAATGCAGTGGCAACCATTCTTGTTGAAGTTTTTTAAGTGCTACCGCTGAGGCAGTATTGCAAGCGAGAATAACAAGCTTAGCACCTTGTCTGAATAATTCTTCCACCCCCTCGATTATATATTGATAGATAATTTCTTGAGAGTGACCACCATAGGGAGCTCTCGCATTATCGCCCAGATAAATATAGGAAAAATTCGGCAAAGTTTTTTCCACCTCTTTCAGGATGGTCAGCCCACCAAAGCCAGAATCAAAAAATCCAATCATAATAAAATTTATAAATATTTATCCCAAATAAACATACTCTCAAAAAGTGTGACACATCTCTGCGGTCGCAGACTTCTGTCACACTTTTTTTGGAAAATAATTTCATTTATTTCCACCCTTTTTATCAATTTTTGAATAATCAAAAATCTTGTCCACCAAAAGGTAATTTACAAATTTATTCATTTTTCTTTTTTGAATTTCAATAATAATATCCTCGGGCAAAGCATGTTTGCTTATAAAAACACTTTTTTGAAGCTGCACATATTCCAAAAGATAAAGCTCTTCTCGAAGCCATTCTCGATCACTGCGTTTCTTCTCTGGGATATCAAAAATCACCAAACGGTATTTCTTGTCCCATTTTTTTGCTAAAATTTTCTTCCGCAGGCCGATACTATTAAATAATTTTATTCCACCTTTACTTAGTGAGAACATATTGCCTTTCTTTTTCACAATTCCCTGTGCGATCAATCTTCCCAAATTTTTTCTGATTGTATTTTTGCTGATTTTCTTATTTTCAAAACCAGTTTCAAATCCAAACAACATCCTTGTTGGTTTTGTGAAGGAATATTTTGGAGAGAAAAATGACTGCGAAGTCGCCTCGCCTAATTCCCAAAGAGTAGCACAAATATAATCGTTAACCGCTGGTACGCTTTTAAGAATGTGCTTCTGCACCTGTTTAAGAAAAGTTTTGCTAGCCATATTTTTTGATTAAAATATTAAGCATGGATTTATTTTAATTCTACCAAATATTTTTTGATTTTAAAAGTGTGACAGAAGTCTGCGACCGCAGACTTCTGTCACACTTTTTATTTTCATTTTTAAGTTGTCTTTACACGCTTACATTCGTTCTCCAAAATTTCTACCTGAGTGATAACTTTCCTCCACCTCATCAACTGGCGCAATGTGGTATTTGATAATCGTCAGTTTTGAACCAACATACAGGTCGCTATCGTCTGTTTCCTCAACCATGTTGCGGAAATTTTTTTCATACTTTCGGCCTTTTGATTCAACCGTGAAAACATCAAAATATTCAATTGATTCCTTCATGCCATAGTCACCTTTCACATTCAAATTGATTTCTTTTTCGCCACTGCCCAAATCATCAATCACAATTTTCACTTTTTCGCTGTCAAAAATAGCTGTGACTTTTCCGTCACCTTTTCCATCGCTCAAAGAATTTTTCACCAACTGAACCAAATAGTTTCCAATTGCATAAAGCTTGCCAGGAGTTGCGGGAGAATTCGCCTCTTTGGAAGTTTCTTTCCACCAAGCCGGGACAATATTAACAATGCTTCCCGCCTGTGATGCTTTAATTTCAAGGCTTCTCTCGAAAATTTCTTCGGTCATGTTAATTATTGTTATTGTTATTGTTATTTATCAACCTTACATATTTTCATTATATCGCACTTTCAAGGTAAGCAAAACAACAGCAAAAGTAAAGAAAAATGGACCGTAAAATGCTTGACAGCTACGCTGGAAAGGCATAAACTACTATGAAGTTTATTCAAGGTCAAAAGTCAGTCTATTTCAGAACATTTAAAACATAGGATAATTATGAAAACTCTCAAGGGAACACTTTCAGACACAAAGACTTTAAGGGAAAATCTCAAGAAGATAAAGGATTATGCAATCGGTGGTGGTGATGGATGTGAGATAGGAATTCTGCTTTCACTCATCCTCAAAGACGATGAAGATGTCTGCCTTTTGGCAAAAGGATATGTCTACAAAAAAAACAAACAACCAACCAATGAACCAGGGAAATCAGAAGCCCAAAAGCTCATTGAAAAACTTTCAGCAATGCTGGAATAAAAACTTCAAGACATTACGTTTAGCATCAGGACTATGGCAACATTGCCATGTTACAGTCCTGATGCTTTTTTATTTCTTTCCCAGTTTCTCATTTGTCATATACTTATCATCCGAAGACCAAACAAGATAAAGTCTTTTTGCAAATCCACCTTTTTTTTCAAAATTTTTCTTTTGTTGATCGATGACTTGTTTTTGGGTGATTTTCTTGAACTTCAAAATTTCATCAATCACATCCAGCACGTCGGCAATCTCTTCAACGATTTCTTTCTTGCCTTTTGATTTCAAAAAGAGTTCGCCACTTTCTTCCCCAGCCTTTTTCAAAAGCTCTTTCAAAAACTCAACTTTCGAAAGTCTGCGGGTTTCAAGCTCACTTCCCCGGTTGCTTATCTTTTCCGGAATTTTATCCCGAATCAATTTTCGATAATAGACTCTTTTCATAATCTTGAATTTCTTACCACCTTTCCTGATGGATTTTTTCGATTTTAAACTCCTCGTCACTATGCTCGGGTTTTTCTTCGGCAGGAAAACCAAGAGGAATGATATCAATCATGCGAAAATTTTGCGGCACGCCAAGGACTTCTTTGACCTTTTCTTCCCAAACTGGCGTCAGATTCTTCCAAACACTACCGAGACCAAGTTCAGTTGCTTGCAAAAATATGTGCGCCGAAGCAATAGACAAATCCTGCACAGGCAAAGTTGCCTGATCGCTAGCAACAGGCACAATCAAAACAGGAGCTTCTTTAATATAGACCTGATCCACAACCGCAAAAATCGCATCCTTTATTTTCTGGTCCCTAATGACCACGAATTCAATAGCTCTCTTGCCATGCGCCGTCGGCGCAAACTGAGCAGCCTTAATTACCTCATCAATAGCTTCATTGGAAACCGGGCTATCCTTATATGTTCGAAAACTCCTACGTCTTATAATTGAGCTGATAATCATGGAATTATAAATTTTAAAAGTTATGTAGAATGCATATCACAATGCCTCATAAACCAATTCTTCTTCCCCGCTAAAATCCTTAATCACGTCAATCACCTTCCCAAAAACCTGAAAATCTTTTTTCATAATGATCGGACGATATTGCGGGTCGCGAGACATTGGTTGCAAAACCACGGCGTTGGGAGAAAAATTGATTTGTTTTATCAGCACCATGCCATCAACCACTGCCACCACTTTGTCTTTGTTGACAACCTCAAGGGTTTTTTCCGTGATCACCAAATCCCCCGTTCCAATCCCGGCATCAGACATTGAATCACCAACCGCCCTGAAAACAAAAACCTGCTCAGGATTTTTGCCGTGAATAAAATCTCGATCGAGGGTGACAAATTCAGCAAAAGATTGCTCGGCAAAAACTTGCATGTTATCACAACCAGCACTGCTGAGCACTGGCAAAATCACGGTTTGAGTCATCACATCATTATGAGTTGCCAAACGAATGCCGCGATTTTGGTGACGAGAGCGAATGATGAGATTTTTCTTTTCCAGACTTTCCAAGTATTGCGTCACAGTTCGCAATGACGAAACTCCCATAAACTTTGCCAGCTCCAAAATCGTGGGAGAAGACCCATCTTTTTCAAGGCAATCACAAATATATTCAAAAATCTTTTTTTGTTTTTGAGTAAGTTTTTTTGTTTTTTCTTTTAGCATTCTGACATTATACAACTTTTGGATTTGTGTAACAATAGTACACTTGTGCACACAATATACACAAGTGTGCAAAACCCTGCGCATAACTTTAAAATGGCTATCTTCAGCCAAATAAAGCACATATATTTAACTCTGCCGTGCAACGTGGACGCACAGCGTCTTTACGTTGTGCATAACTTCCAATACACAATATACACAAACAAAAACGAAGTTAAAAAAACAAACCTCATCGCTAAAGATAAGATTTGTTTTTTATTGGAGGGCTACCAAGGTCTGGAACCCATAACTTTCAATCAGTATAAGGCTTTTTTGGAGGTTTGTCAAAACAGGCGTATTGGAGAGGTCGGGTCGGGTTCTTGAGGGTAAAATGAGACAAATGAGACACGGGACAGCCACTGTCTCATTTTGAGAAATAAGACAGGATAGTGTCTCACTTTGCATATTCATAAATGGGCATATTTTATGGATTTTGTTCTAATAAGATGGTACTATTGGGGCAAGAAAAACAATAAAAAAAACAACTTTATGAAACTATCAAAAACTCTAACTATCGCTATCCTCATTCTCATCTTTGGAGGTGCCAGTTTTTGGCTCCTTAAAAAGCCAAATAATCAACCCCAACAACAAGACAGTCAAGAACAAATAAGGCAACGAGATATTTCCAAAATAAAGGACTTTAGCGAAAATCAAGACATTAAAGTTGAATATGTAAGCGCGGGCAAATCAGCATACAATGAAAATGTGCAAGAAAGTCTTTATTATGCAGGACCAGACCAGTATGAGATAGATTCTAGTAACGGTAAAATTATTCAATTTGGAACACGCTCTCTTCCCGTAGGAAGTGAGAATGAAAAAACATACGATAATAGTCCTCGTTATAATGCTCAAGAACTGGAAACAATGGCTAAGCAATTTATTGCCAAAAATGCGCCAGAAGTAAATTTGGAAAAATTATCTGCAAATAATAGCAACAAGGAAACTAACTACTTTTTCAGATGGGAGGACAAATCAAACAAAACCACAGAAGGATATCCATTTATACAAGTAGGATTTTCTCATGGTGGAACTTTATTAAGCTATACCAATACCCTAAAATAAAAGAGGCTTTAAAAGCCTCTTTTATTATTTTTCCTTATTGCATGTGATCACAAATTCCATCCCCATTTTTATCGACAAAATTTCCTCCAGCATTTTGACCTCTTTGTGAGCCCATCATGCCACGACCCTGACCACTTCCCATCATTTGAGCGTGTCGCTCTGGTGAGTAATTTGATCCAAATTGACCTCTGTTTCCAACTGAAGCAAATGCACCACTTGCAAACACTGCTGTCCCAAGAACAGCTAAACTTAGCACACCGATTGCAATTCCTTTATTCATAATACTTTTTAGTTAATTTATTAATTGCTGCCAGCATTGTATAAAACGGATGCAAACTAAAAAGTTTTCATTTTAATTTCCATTCATCATGTCTCTGCCACTGCCATTATTCATCATTCCGCTACTGCGACCAGCGCCAGAGCCATTCATCATACCTTGGCCCATCCAGGGACGTATTTCCAAAGCCTCAAAATTGTTCGCATCCTTCTTTGAGCCTATTATCTTAATCATTTCTCCTTTTGCGATATTAACTGCTGGCCTAATAAGAGTTTTTTCATCCAAAATAACATTCCATTTTTGCCCATTTAGATCATTTATTTCCAACTTACCATTAGAAATAATAGTTAGTGTCCCAGAAAGAAATCCACTATTTGGCTGCATCCACTGTGACTCCTTGGTCATCATCATGTGCTGACCATAATATGGAATATCTTTTATTAGAAACGCATTTAATTTTCCACCTAGGCCGATCAAGAAAAAAACAAAACCTATCACAATTATGCCCCCTATTGATACTAGCGACATTTTTAGCCAACTATACTTGTAACCAGTTTCTGTTTTTCGCAGATCAAAGAATGCCAATGCAAGTAATATTCCTATAGTTACTATCCAAAAATATGGAAGTAGTGACAGCGAATACAAAACTGCGCTTTGATGAGCAAAACGATACAAATCCCAGTCTAACTGACTAAGCAAATTAAAAGCGATTGAAAAAGAAATTGCACCCAATAAAATAATCACACCAAAGACAGCCCACATGCCGTATTTTTTCACTAGATATTTCCAGCGTGGCTCAGGAGCAATACCTTGATCTTTAATCTTTTCAATAGTTTCTTTGATTAAATCTTTCATAAGTTTAAAAACAATTAATATTCTGCTCTTTTAACTCCCTAATAAGCGTTTCTTTTCCTCTGGCAATCAATGTTGCAACTGATCCCTTTGGTTTTTTCAAGATATCCATGATTTCCTCGTATTCCTTTTCTTCAACAAATCTCAAAATCAAAACTTCTTTGTATTTGATTGGTAACTGTGAAATACATACCTTAACTTTTTCCACGCAATCTCTATTCATAATATCCTTTTCAATGTGAACACTGGCTCCAATAATTTTCTCCCATTCATAGTCTTCCAGTGAATTAAATTTAGGACGAGCGCCAACTTTGCGAAAATAGTCGATGATATGATTGTGGGCAATTCGATATGCCCAACTGGAAAATTTCAACACCTCATCATATTCATTCAATTTTTGATAAATTTTAATGAAAACTTCCTGAAGCAAATCCTGCACATCGTCTTGTCCAAGTTGAGTCAAACGCCGGATGTAATGAGAAAGTTGAACTTGATAACGCTCCATCAAAAGCCCAAACAGTTCAGGATCCTGTTTAGCCAATTCTATTAATTCAGCATCTGTTTGCAGTTCTTTTTCGCTCATATCTTCATCATAACACAATCATTCATAACTTTAAGCAATCCTACTTTGCAAATTCTTCCACAACTTTACGGAAATCTTCAGCCTCAATAAGTGCTCCATCTGAATTTTTTATTTGATATTTTATTCCAATATCTTTCAACTTCATCGTTTTATCGATATCAGCTGGCAATTTTAATTTATCTTGAAAAACTGAAAAAAGGACTTTTGTTGTATCAAGCACATATTGCAAGGTGTTACTGCCTCGCAGGTTTTCAAGATTCAGCTCGCCAGTATTTGTAACAATATTTGATGGAGCCTTGGTTTGCCAAAGAGGTGTCAGCATTAGAATTCCAAGTGGAATAAAAAATGCCAAAATAATCATCCAACCAAAATTTTTCTTTGGAATTTCTTTGCCGAAAGTTGTTGCTTTCAAACTGCTATTTGGACAATTTTTAACGCAACCCAAGCAACTGATACAATCTGCAGAATTAACTTCTTTAACATTGGAGATATTCAAACCTGCCGGACAAACCTTGTCGCATTTTCCACAACCGATGCAACTGCTTTCATTTCTCTTTATCTTAAAAGGACTTATTTTTCTGATGATTCCCAACATTGCTCCAAAAGGACAGAAATATCTACACCAAATGTTTTTTGAAAAAAGTGAAACTACAAGTAAAATTCCCAATATTGAATAACCAGCAACCTTAGCATCAAATTCTTCACCCAAATGCATAAGCGCATTGAATGGGTCATATGCGCGAAAAACTAAGTCTCCAGCTTTATATGAAAAATACACAATAACCGCCAAAATAATGTATTTCAAATATCTGGCATATTTATCGAGCCAGACTGGCAACTCCAAATCTTTTTTTATTCCGATTTTTCTGCCAAGTGCGCGTATCCATTCCTGAATTGCTCCAAGTGGACACAAGAATGAACAAAAAACTCTGCCAAAAACCAAAGTAAGCAAAAACACAATTCCCATCAAAACAAATGAACTGGTATAAATTCTTTGTAGGTATTGTCCCGTGGTTATATATGTAAAAAATCCTTCTACTGCACCAAAAGGACAATATGCATCAATTGGAGCTGCTTTTTCAATACCAAATCTTAAGTGACTGATTGTCAAAAATAAAACAATTCCCAGTATTATTGCTTGGGAAATTCTTCTGGGCGTGAAAACATTTTTCATTTTTTTGCTTTTAAAAATTATATTTTTTAGAAAAGTTGGCATTCAGTAGATATAACGGATTTAAATTTATTTGTTTTCATAAAAAATACGACTCATGGAGTCGCATTTTTAAAGGTATATTTTTCAATTGCATCCTATTCCAAAGAAAGCGTTTGATATGGACATGTTGCCACGCATTTGCCACAAGCAATGCATTTTTCCTGATCAATTGCTGGAGCTGAAAAACCGTCTTGGCTTATTGCACCAACTGGGCAAATCCTGATCAATGGACACACATGATCTTGAGGGCATTTCGCTGGATCTACTTTTACAACTTTCATCTTATTTCTTATCAGTATTAATTCCAAAAATCTTATATAGCAAGCAAAAACCTGTTATTGCAGTGAAAAGCATAACAACTGCTAAAACATATGCGACAACACTCAACACACCAGTGAATACATAAGCACCAAGCACAAAAAATACAACCGCCAAAACAACTCTTATTATGCGATCCAGACCACTTTCGTTTTTCATATGATTATTAATAAAAAAATTAATTAACTTATTTTAAATAGTGTTTTCAAATATGATTCATCGATAGTCTTTTTTCCTTGCTGTTTACAAACGAGATCATTTTTCAACAACTCCACGCCAAGATTAGAAACAGCAGATCTGATGGCGGATATTTGCATAATAATATCAACACATTCCTTTTCTTCTTTGATCATGCGATGAATACCTTTTAGCTGCCCTTCAATGCGAACAATCCTGTTAGACAACTGTTCTCGCATCTCTTTCTCAGTTTTCTTTGCCTTTGCCATAAAATTGGATCTCTATGATTTTATTATACACCACGATCAAAAAAATTAGCCACGAACCAGATACACTTTCACGAAACTACTCTTAAGTTCTCCTGCTTTTGCTGGCAATTGATCTAATTTTCCATCCTTGGCAAGCTGCAAAATTTCATCAAGATTTTTGCGAATTGCTTGAATTTCGCTGTCATTAGCCTCTTGCTCAACTGCTGACAATTTAGCATTAGCCTCATCATAGGTTGCAATCACTTTTGCTGCATCTTTTGCATTTGCCCCATCGAGAACTTTTTCCATTGAATCGTGAAAATCCACCAATGTTATTGCCAGCATTGAAAAACCATTGCGTTTCAAAATATCCTGCGTGATTGGACGCACTTTTTCAAATTCCAAATGCATCGCTTTCAGATCTCCATTATAAACACCATCTTTTGCTCCCAAAATAATTCCTTCAATCTTTTTTAAATCACTATTAAATGATGCATCTGCTCGCAAAGAATAAGGATGATAAGCCAAATATTTGTTTTCAAAAATTGCATATGAAACAACCAGTTTGTCATAATTTTCCTTAGACTGACTTCTTTTCTCTTGGCCAGTCTCAAAAAGTGTCTGCTTGTAATCTTTATTCATTGCATTAAAATCTTCCACAAATATTTTTTTAGTGAAAAAGATACTTCCGTATGATCCAGCTGCCAATAAGACAAATGCGTAAATGAAAAGAAATATGATTCTCCCCTTGGTCAGTTTTTCAATTGGACATGATGCTCCTTTGCCAATAAGTGCGTACAGCGGACAAAATCCAATTATTGCAAATATACCAACAGCAAAAGCCATAATAAAAAGCACTATCTGCCAAATTCCACCCACCCAGAAAAATGCGCCCAGAAATAAGGCTGCTGAAATGGTTATTTGAATGCTTCTTTCAATAATTCCTTCGTTTTTCATTTGTTTGTTTTGAAAATATTAATTAATTACTAAATATAACGAATTAGGCTTAAAATTGTTTTCGGCTAAATAAAATCTATTTGGAATGCCTACTTGACAGTATATACCCCCCTAGGGTATTATGTCAAATACATGAGCCAAAAGGCTTTTTTGTTTACAACTAATTAATAAATAATTCTAAAAAACATGCAACGGATCACATCAAAACAGAGATACTCCGCAATAGGAGTGGTCGCTATTATAATAGTGGCAACATTTTTATTAAGAATGCATAGCAATGCTAATGAAAATACATCATCAGTTCAGCCAGTGAAAATTGTTATTGCAAGAGAGGCTGATAAAAATATGCCCTTGGAAATCTCTGGCTTTGTTCGGGGAGAAAGCAGAGCTGATATTGCACCAATGGCCAGTGGCAGAATTTTGCGCATATTTAAGCATGAAGGAGAATTAGTTAAAAAAGGAGATGTGCTTGCAACAATCGATGCGAATGTTTCTGATGCTCAGCTTGCAGCAGCTTCATCAAGTGTTGATGCTCTTTCCAAAACATTAGATGATAGCAAAAAATATTATAACCAGCTTGTTGATCAAGCTAAAAATGATTCCAGTTCAAATAGTGAGGCAACAAAAAGTGCCAAACGTGGACGCGATCTCCAAATTCAAGCAGCCAAAGATCAATTAATTGCAGCTCAAGGAGCTTTAGGCATTGCTCAGGCTGGCAGAAATAATTCTACATTAATTGCTCCATTTGCAGGAACAATAACAACTGTCTATGGACGCGAAGGTGGTTTTGCAAACTTTTCGATGCCACTTGTTAGCATTAGTACCCAAAATAGCAAAGAAATTGAAACTTATGTTTCAGCAACTGATGGACGAAATATCACAGTCGGAACAATTGCAACAATGCAAACCTCAAATGGACAACCTGTTTCTAGCGTAATAACCGCTGTTTCTGCTGGCAGTGATACACAAAGTTTAAAAACACTCCTTCGCATACATATAGACGATGTCTCTAATACTATTTATTTGGGAGATTTTCTACATGGTCAGATTTTAATTCCACGCTCGCAGGAAGCTGTTTCAATTCCAAGAAATGCAATCGTTTCTCGTGGAGGAGATCAAATTGTTTTTGTTGTAAATGATAAAAACATTGCCAAAGAACAATCAATAAAAACAAGCTCGGAACATAGTGGTCTGATCGATGTGACAGAAGGTTTAGTCGCGAATCAAAAAATTGTGACTGAGGGTCAACAATATTTAATCAATGGATCAGCCACAAAACCTTATGAATCAAATTAATATGCCAAATCAAGAACATCCAAAAAGATTAGGTCTTGCTGGAAAGATGGCCAGTCTCTTTGTAAAAAATAAGGAACTAAATATTTTAGTCATGCTTTTCATTGTGGCTTGGGGAGTGGGCAGTTTCATCTTAATGCCAAAAGCCTATAATCCTGATATTGTTGCACCAGCTTTTACCATCACAACATCTCTCCCTGGAGCTAATGCCCAGCAAGTTCAAGAACTTGTCACTCGCCCCATGGAAGATGCCATAAGCGAGCTTCCTAATGTTGATCAACTCATTTCTCATTCGTTTGATGGTGGCCAGGCCGCTACCATGGTGCAATTTAAAGTTGGAACGCCAGCCGAAAATGCAAAAATATCACTTTCCCAAAAACTTAAGGACAACATGTTTCAAAAACCGATTGGAGCCAGTGATCCATCCATGACAACTCTGGATCCTGATGATGTTCCAATTATCTCCATAGCATTAACATCAGACGTGCGCTCTCCTGAAGCTCTGCGAAGTTTAGCATTCAACTTAGCTGATCAGCTAAAATTAGTGGATGGCACCTCAAAAGTAGTCGTGGTTGGTGGACTTAGCAATAATCTGCAAATAGAATTAAATGCAGAAAAATTATCACAATATCATTTAGCTGTTTCGGATGTAATTGGCATGCTCAATGCTTCAAACGGCATCTATACGGCTGAGCCACTAAAAAATGATGGTGATACTGAAACTTTAAGAATTAACGGTAGCATTACCTCAATTGATGATGCTGCGCATGTTGTTTTGATTCCAAATCAAGACAAGCCACTTACCCTTGGCGATGTGGCAACAATCACACAAGGACCAGGAGAAATAACCAGTAATGTTCATGTTGCAGAAAAAAATTCTGATCCCAAAAATGCAGCCTACGTCACAATTGCAAAAATTAAAGGTGCCAATATCAGCAGTGTGACAAGTGCAGTTCGAGAAAAACTTGCTATTGTGCAAAAACAAAGCCAATTTTCATCAGTTAATTTTTCGATAATGAGAGATGATGGAGAAACTGCACATGATGAAATATTCACTCTTACCAAACATCTAATCCTTTCAATTGTTATTGTGGTAATTATTTTGATGGCTTTTCTTGGAATAAGAAACTCACTTATTGTAGCTATCTCCATTCCACTTACACTTTTAACTTCTTTTGGAATCGGATTACTAGCTGGTCAAACCGTAAATCGCATTACGCTTTTCGCGCTCATTTTAGCATTGGGACTTCTGGTTGATGATGCCATTGTGATTATTGAAAATGTGCACAGAACAATCAAGAATAATCCTGGCAAGCATAAATCAACTCTGATTATCCAAGCAGTTGATGAAGTTGGAGTTGGTGTGTTTATGTCTACAATCACAATTCTGCTCGCCTTTATTCCTATGGCGTTTGTGAGTGGTATGATGGGACCATATATGAGTCCTATTCCCTTCTTTGTTTCCGTCACATTGTTAGTATCCTTGTTTTTTGCTTTTACTATTAATCCAGCACTTACTGGCATGTTTTCCTCACATAAGGCTGAAGAAAAAGAAAATGTTTTTGTGAAAGCAATTCATAAAGTTGAAAATCGCTACGCAAAATTAATTGGAGATCTTGCAAAAAATAAACGAAAGAAAAATATCGTACTAGCTTCGGCTGCAATCTTATTATTTCTTTCTTTGCTTTTACCTCTATTTAGAATAGTGCAATTCCGTATGTTGCCAAAGGCTAACAAAGAACAATTCTACATCTATTTGGATATGCCAAGTGGAACCACTTACGCCAAAACAAATGAAGTGTCCACTGAATTGGAAAAGGCATCACTCAACTCAAAAGAAGTCACGAGTGTTGAAAGTTTTATTGGCACAGCTCCAATATCTGATTTTAATGGACTTTTCAAAGGCAGCTTTATGCGCTCTCAAGAAAATCAGTCAACATTAAAAATAAATCTTACCGCGCATACTCAGCGTAGCGAAACATCCGAGCAAATTGCTCTGCGCCTACGCAACACACTAAATCAAGAGGTTCTTATGCATGAGGGTGGAGCAAAAATAACCGTTGTGGAAGATCCACCAGGACCACCTGTGCGCTCAACATTTTTTCTAAAAGTTCAAGGAGATGACCAACAACTACTAGATTCTACTGCCAAAGATTTGCAGCAAATAGCTAGTAATATTTCTGGAATTGTTGATCTGAAAACATCTTCACCCCAAAGATCAATTGAAAAACAGTACAAAGTTGATATTGAAAAAGCAGGCCGAATTGGAGTTGCGCCAGCGACAATTGTTGAAACTCTGCATGCTGCACTATCAGGCATAAATGTTGCGCGCTACCAAACAACATTGACTGATGGTGATCGTCAAGCCGAACAACAATTTGTAATTTTGCGCATGCAACAATCTGATCGCACCGATATTAATGACCTTTCACATATCACCGTAAAAAGTTCAACAGGAGCTACTGTTCCAATATCTGAACTACTAATTGAACAACCTCTTGCAGCTCAAAGTGAAATTGCCACGGACGCTAGGCAGCAAGTTGTTTATGTCAGCGGAGAAATGGGAGCAAGAAGTGTGATGTATGCCGTGTTTGATCTTTTTCCAAAACTGTTTGGATATCATCTCAGTGATGGAAGTGGAAAAATAACATCTTGGTCACCATTAGGAATGACCTACACGAATACAGCTGGTCAAAATGTGGATGTTCGCATTGATGGAGAATGGAAACTTACGCTTGAAATTTTCCGTGACCTTGGCACAGCCATGGCTGTAGCATTACTTCTTATATATTTCGTCTTGGTTATTCAGATTCGTTCTGTCGTAGTTCCACTCCTGATAATGGCAACAATCCCATTAGCTTTGATTGGTGTACTTGTTGGATTTGCAATCCTAGGCGCAACCAAGGGAACATATTTCAATGCCACATCTATGATTGGAGTTATTGCATTGGCTGGTATTGTGGTGAAAAACGCTATTATATATCTTGCATATCTCGATGAACTCAAGGAGCGCAAAATGCCACTCGTGGAAGCTTTAATGGAAGCAGGACGTGTCAGATTACTTCCAATTTTGCTAACATCCCTTACGGCAATTTTAGGCTCACTGACTATCATTGCAGATCCAGTTTGGGAAGGCTTGGCTTGGGCAATTATATTTGGA
The DNA here is from genome assembly GCA_903885965.1 of uncultured bacterium. Lineage (GTDB taxonomy): Bacteria > Patescibacteriota > Minisyncoccia > Moranbacterales > GWC2-37-73 > CAIPMZ01. Next base: position 2,341 of record CAISKQ010000058.1, on the reverse strand, counting down.
CTTTCAGTTTCAACTGTTTTAACACTCATCATTTTTCCATTGCTGTATCAAACATTTGAAGGAAAAAAGTGGGAAAAAGATCAAGAATAAAAACACTAATAAAAAGGAGTTATCTTTATCTAATAATGACTCCTTTTTTATTATATAAATATTCTACTTCTTAAATAGCTAACATTATTATGCACCTTCTTGCATTCTATGGGCTATACTCCTTGTAAGGACAGTTTCTACGATGGTGTCAATTTCAGCAACAACAAAGTCGAATTCTTCATCTCTTCTTGAAACAATTTCACCATGACTTATTGCTGATCTAAATCTATTCCACGTTCCAACTAGCTTCTTTTTTTCATCTTCAGAAATAATCTCATTTTCATACATTAACTCAAGATTTTCAATAATCATTGTTTTTGGACTTTTTCTGATATCACAAGCTCTATCAATAATAGCTTTTTTCTTTTCTAGGGAAAGCGGCAGTGTATTCATGATCTGCTTTACTTGCTTAATTTCTTGTTTATTTAACAATTTTCCACTTCCATCAAAAAATAGTTGCTCTAGAGCTGAGTAAAGTTTAGCCATTTGCTCTCTTGGATCATTTGTTGATACTGATTGCCTGTAAAGACGAAGAGCTAATCTTATTTTCTTATCATTTTCGGTTTTTGGGTCGCTAAGTCTAAGATAAAGGCCTCTTGTTTGAGAAGGATTTATTGGATGATTATTATTAATTTCACCATCACCGCATGTAGCTGATGAGAAGAAAAAGCTTTCATCTTTTATTTTTATCCCTCTGCCAACCTCCAAAGAAAGCAAATCCAATATAGTCTCGACTTCATCTTCAAATTCTTGAAATTCTGGTAAATACTCGGATGGGCATTCATCAATCATTCTATGCTGTTCATCATATGTTTTAAGAACAGCATTAAAAGAAAATGAAACCAAAACTTCATCTTCATTTATTTTAAAAAAAGCATATCTACCAATAGTAAAATTCCACTCGTCCGAAAAGAAAGATCTATTCTTGTGAGTGTTATTCGCTATAACTATGGAAAATTTAACCGATACTTTTTCTGGATTCATTTTTTCTTATTTTTCAATACTTCGTGTCAACGTAAAAACCATATCTTCCGCCGCATCTATATCCATTTTTATCTTTGTGCTCACGAAGATTGCCATCAAAAATTGTTTTAGTGAATTTTCTTCCACAAAAACTACACTGATAGACATATTTTATACCAAAAGATGTACGCTTTGGAGATCTTCTGATGCCACGAAGTGAGTGAATTTTTTGTCTTGGGGCTGGCGTTGGCCTGTTTGGATCAAATAGGTACGGATTCTCTGGTGTTTCGCCAGCTTTGGATAGTTCAATTTGAAATTGCGGATCAAATTTTTCCTCAGTATTTTCAATTGACTCTATATTTTCCGGAAGAAAACATCTTATTCCTGGCCGATTACTACCGCCACTTCTATTGTAAACATAAAAATATTCACGCTCCGCTCCATCTTTGCGTTGCAAATATTTCAAAGAATAGGGCTCAACTATTCTATCCTCTCCCTTGTAACAAATTTTTAAAAGCGTTTGCTCTCTCCCAGCTTTCATTATTGGGATTCTTAATTCGGATTCAAAATATGCAAATTGAGCATAGCCATTATCTGGATAAATTCCAAATAAAGTTTCCATATCTGCAACAAATATTTCAATTGCTTCTTCAACTTCAAATATGAATTGTTTTGCACAAATAACGGTTTTGCACCAGTATTCTTTAAAGTAATCAAAAGGCGTTTTGCATAGGATATTTTTCAAAACATGTGGATTTCTCTCAAAAATTGTTTTCTGCACGAAAGTCCTTACAACTTCTTCTTTGTTTAATTCTCCACCCAGAAGCTTAATAGAGTATACATAATCAAATAAATCAGGTGCGTGTTGTCGTTGCATTAAACATTTTAGCTTTGTTGCAATAATTTCTTCGAGTTTCATGCATTTTATTTTGCAAGCCACATCGCAAGCATCAGAATATGGATGAATCAAGTCTACTTCTTGAATTGGAAGTATGGTTTTATCAAATCTGGTAATATCCATTGAAATCTTTATTTTCAATTCTGCTTTGCCATAAAAATCGTTAAAATAAACTCTTGCTTCAAAAACTCGCAATCCAGGAATAGGTGCTTCAGTAGCTGAAAATTTGTAACTCCTCACTGACCCCTCTAAGCACTTAAAATTTCCCGTATTTCATGATACAATCAAGCAATGAGAGGACAATTAAGCGATTTGCAAAGACAAAAACAAATAAATTCCAGACTTAAAAACGAGAATGCTATCCTACGGGAAAAAGTAAAAAGAATTCCA
>CAISKQ010000057.1 GCA_903885965.1 uncultured bacterium | reverse complement strand
TAACAAGTCCATTGCTCTGGCTTCACACTAATTCATTACTGAATTAACATGCAGAGTTCTGTACTGCTCTGGTGGTTAGCCTTTAAGCAGGTTGGATTTGAACCAACTGTAAACACTCAGCTTCTCTTGGCGCACTTACTCCTTGATTATATCAAAAAAACCGCATTTCTCCAAGAAGAAAAAATACAGTTTTTTGCTTTACTTATTTTCAAGCATAAGTTCCAAAAATTTTAAATTCTCAAACCCTTGCTTATTGCCCTTTTGTATATTAGGCTTGAAGATATGGAAAAAAATTACGACCAATATCTAAAATCAGCAATCGAGCAGCTTCCGGCCAGTCAGGAGGAATTTTTGCAACTGAAGAAAAAACTTTCCAAGCAATACAAACTTCCAATTCCAACCAATGCTGACTTGCGCGATCGCTACAATGAATTGGTCACGACAAAAATCATTCAACCCAGTCCGGCTTTTGAAGAAATTTTACTCAGCCGTCGCATTCGAACTCAATCTGGTGTTGCAGTGGTGGCTGTCCTGACCAAGGCTTACCCTTGTCCTGGACAATGTATTTATTGCCCAAGTGAAAAAGAAATGCCGAAAAGTTATCTCTCCAATGAGCCAGCCGTGATGCGCGCCATTGATTCGCATTTTGATCCATATCTTCAAGTCCAAAGTCGTCTGCGTTCGCTCGAACTTAATGGTCACAAAACCGACAAAATTGAACTCATTGTGATGGGCGGAACATTTTCTTATCTACCCAAAGCTTATCAAAAAAAATTTATCACCAGATGTTTTCAGGCGTGCAATGAGTTTTCCCCCTTTGGAAAAGGGGGATTAAAGGGGGATTCGAAAAATAAACCAAGACTCACAAATCCCTCCGTGAATACTGCGCTCGCTCGCATTCACCCCCTTACTAATGGGAGGAGTTTAGCTGAAGAAAAACTTTTGGATGAGCAAAAGAAAAATGAAAAGGCGGGGCATAGAATTATTGGCCTAACATTGGAGACCAGACCGGACTATATCGACGAAAAAGAGGTGCTCAATTTTCGTCAACTTGGTTGCACCCGCGTAGAGCTTGGCGTGCAAAGCATTTTTGATGATGTTTTGGAGCTAAACCGACGTGGACACCTCACTGCAAGCACCATCAGGGCCACCAAAATGCTCAAGGATGCTGGCTTTAAGCTGAACTATCACATGATGCCAGGCCTGCCAGGATCGACCCCCAAGCGTGATTTTGAGATGTTCAGGAGGCTTTTCCAAAGCCCTGAATTTCAACCCGACATGCTTAAAATCTATCCAACCGTCGTTTTGAAAGACAGCTTGCTCTACAAAATTTGGAAAAAACAAAAATTGCCGATACTTCAAAAGTTTGCGACCGCAAAGAAGTGTAATACGGATGCTGAGATGGATTTGGAAAAAATAAAAAATTATAAACCACTAGCAAACCAAGTTTTTGAAAAATTGGTTTTGAAAATCAAGAACGAAGCCATTGTGCCCTATGTCCGCATTGCTCGTCTGATCCGTGATGTGCCAACTTCTTCCATCATCGCTGGTCCGACAATTTCCAATCTGCGTCAGATTATTATTCCTGATTCAAATTGTCCCTGCATTCGTTGCCGTGAAGTTCGCGAAGGTTACACCATTAAAGAACCTATTATTTTAGACAGAATTGATTATGCTGCTTCCAATGGAAAGGAAATCTTTTTGCAATATGTTTCTCCGGACAAGAAGAAATTGTTTGCGCTTTTGCGTTTGCGAATTCCAAGTTCGCGTGGGAATGACAAAATGTATAAAATGTTGCCTGTTCTTCAAAACGCAGCTATCATCCGCGAAGTGCACACCTATGGTAAAATGACCCAGATTGATGAGAAAGATTCAAAATCACCTCAGCATATTGGCCTTGGAAAAAAACTTTTGCTTGAAGCTGAGCGCATCGCCAAGGAAGAATATAATCTCAAAAAAATTGTCGTCATCTCCGGCGTCGGCGTGCGAAATTATTATCGCAAAGCTGGGTATAAGTTGAAGGATACGTATTTAGTGAAAAAGTTATAGCTGTTATAATTGTTCTAATTGTTCTAAGTGTTCTAATTTTTTGAATGTTTAGATGCTTAAATGTTTAAATGAAAACTATATGCCAAAAATAATCATTGCCTCGGGGCCAGTTATTGTTGAAGATAACAAAGTTTTACTAGACCAGCACGGTGACACGCCTTTCTGGAAATTTTGCGGCGGCAGAGTTGAAAACAAAGAAACAACTCTTATTGAAACTGCCAAAAGAAAAGCCAAAGAAGAAATGGGAATTGAAATTGAAATTTTGAATTCAACTCCTTTTCTCATGCACACTTTCAAGCAAAATGAAGACGGCGACTGCGATGTCATTTTGGCACACTATCTCGCTAAAAGAATTGGTGAAATTTCCCCTGGTGCTGACATCAGGAAGTGGAAATGGATTCCGCTAGCAAAACTTGCCCATGAAGAACTGGCCCCCAACATTCTCCCAGCCCTCAAACATTTTGGGTTTCTTAAAATCTTGTAACACTTCATCTTTTGTTTTTATTGTGACTGCAGTAACGCCACTTATTTTTTTTAATTTCATTTCCAAAACTGCTAATCTTTTGGGTCATACGCAATTTATGGTTCTTGGAAGCTAAGTTAGAAATTTTTACTTCCCTTGTTTACTTTTTAGGACACACTCTTGGCTAGGAGTTATAGCCAATCGCTCAGTATTCACTGTCGTTCATAATGGTCTAAAAAGCAAACAAGCTCGTAAAAATTCAGAGATAGTCTTTGGTTGGAACCATGCATTGCGTATGAGCTAATCTTTTCTTGTGATTCATTTTTATCAAAATATAGCGCAACAGTCTGGCGCTGATTTGCTTTAGTTATGATTGCTAGACAAAGATACGACATCTGACGACGCGGTTACTTTTTTTTCTGCTGAATTCTGCACTCTCACATTTTGTTTAGACACGGGCTGTTTCTTACAGCTATCGTATGACTGCAATATAATCACAGCAATAACGATCTGTGGGGCAATCACGAAAGCTGAAATTAAAACAATAAAAATAACATCCCACGCTGCTGTCTTCTGCCCTATTCCGAGTAATGCTTGTTTTCGTCTAAAAATAAACGCTTTTATTATTGAATAAATAGTGGCAAAGACAAACCCAGAAATAAAGACAAAAGGCAGCCAAATAAGCCACGTTCCATCATTTTTTACAAACATCATAGAAAATGGCCAAATAAAGCTGACCAAAAAAAGAATCCTGATGAAAATTTCAGCAAACTATCTTCGAAGATATAAAATAGACTATTTTCAAAATTAGTCTCCTGTTGATTTCTTGAAAAAATACTTTTTAAGATTCTAATAACAAACAGACAAACAACGCCCAAAATAGGTAAAATACTAGTCAAAGATAACCTATTAAAAAGAGATGAACGCATGGAGCAATGTATGTAATTTTTAAGTATGTAATCAATAAGGCTAGACTCTTCTATTTGTGCACTAAAGAACACTACAATGGTTAACAACAGAGCATATTGGGTTAACAGCAAAGCATATTGGAATACCTTTTTGATGTTAATAATTTTTGATTTATATTTTATACAAATAGAAAAATATTTGCTATTTATCAGAATAACTCGCTAGGTTATTTATCTTTAATTTAATATCAATTTCAATTCTCCTTCCATATTAACATTCTTATAATATATGTAAATCTCAACAAAATATCAAACAACAAAAAACGCCCCACCAAAGTGAGTCGTTTCTTGTTCCATACTCCCACAGTGAAATCCTGCTATGGCAGGTGTTTTACTAAGGTAAAACAATTTCACGGGATAAACCCTGATAAATTTTAAATTAAGAATCTAATATCAAATGCGTCTTTTCCAAAATTCGTACATTCGTATTAGTTCGTAATTCGTAGAGAAAGCTTATTTTCGGTATCCTGTTCCCGCAGGAATGAGGCGTCCGATAATCACGTTTTCTTTGAGTCCTCGCAGACGATCATCTTTGCCAGTCACCGCAGCGTTAATCAAAACACGAGCAGTTTCTTGGAAAGAAGCAGCTGAAAGGAAAGATTCGGTTGAAAGCGCAACTTTCGTGATTCCCATAACGAGCGGCTCACCAGTGGCTTGCTCGCCCTTGGTAGCTTTAACTTCCTCATTGGATTCATTGAATTGATCGCGCTCCACAATGTCACCAGGCAGTAAATCAGTGTCACCAGCTTCCAAAACTTTAAAGCGAGAAAGCATTTGACGAATGATGACTTCCACGTGCTTATCATTGATACCTTCACCTTGCGCGGCATAAATTTCTTGGATTTCTCCAATGATATAGCGCTGCAAAGCTTCTTGGCCCATGGTTTCGAAAAGTTTTTTCAAATCGATGTGACCTTCATTAAAGCGTGTTCCCTTGCCAATGAGTTGTCCTTTGGAAACAACCAAAGTTGATTCAATCGGCACAGCGTATTCCTTGATTTCACCTTCGGCAGTTTCGATTTTCAAGGTCACTGTTTTTTTGTTTTCAGTGACAACGTCGATCAATTTTCCATCCACTTCGGCGATGATAGCTTCACCCTTTGGAGGTCGACATTCAAAAATTTCTTCCACACGAGGCAAACCTTGGGTAATGTCAGTTCCAGCTACACCTCCGGTATGGAAAGTACGCATAGTTAGCTGCGTTCCAGGTTCACCAATAGCTTGAGCTGCAACAACTCCGACAGCCTGGCCAATTGCCACCAATTCGCTGCGACCAAGGTCGATTCCATAACAAGTTTTGCAAATTCCGCGTTTGCTTTTGCAAGCCACCACGCTGCGAATTTTGACTTTTTCAACTTGCGCTTTTTCAACAGCAATGCCTTCTTCTTTGGTTGCTAATGTTCCAGCCTTGACTAAGACTTCGCCTGTCTTCGGATCAAGCACGTCGTCAACAACCACGCGGCCTTCAACTCGCACTGCAAAACTCTGACCGATTCTATCTGAATCTTGGCGATGAAGGAAAGTTCCTTCGCTGTCTCCACAATTCTCTTCACGAACAATAATGTCCTGTGAAACATCCACGAGTCTTCTGGTCAAATATCCAGCAGTAGCTGTTCGAAGAGCGGTGTCAGCCATACCTTTTCGAGCTCCATGAGTTGAAATGAAATATTCCAAAACGTTAAATCCTTCTTTGAATGAACTTTTTACTGGCAATTCAATCGTTTCTCCAGTCGGTCCAGCCACAAGTCCCTTCATACCCATCATCTGCACAACTACTGATTCACTACCTCTAGCCTTTGAATGAACCATGGTGTATACAGACCCTTCTTTATCCATTGAGGCTTTCACTGCATCAGCGATAGTATTTTTAGTCCGGTTCCAAATTTCAATCACACGATACTTTCTTTCTTCTTCTGTCAAAAGTCCCATGCCATATTGTCCATTGATTACCAAAACTTCTTCTTCAGCCTTGGTCATTGCAGCTGCTTTTTCTGGTGGCATTTTCAAGTCATCCATGCCCCAACTAATTCCGGACTTGCTGGCCATCTTGAAACCAAGCGCTTTGATGCGATCAATGAAAGCTGCAGTTTCTTCCTGTCCCCTGGTTCGCAAAATTTGAGCCACCAATTCTTCAACTTCTTTTTTGGTCAGCTCTTCATTCACAAAGCGCAAGTCCTCAGGCAAAATATCATTAAGCATGATTCTTCCAACTGAAGTTTCCACAATCCCATTGATATCAACTTTGATTTTTGCATTAACAGCAACATGATCCAATTGATAAGCCAACAGTGCTTCTTCATCAGAAGCAAAAATCTTGCCCTCGCCTTTCACCCCAGCTTTAATGTGAGTGATGAAATAAATTCCCAACACGATGTCCTTAGAAGGAACCGCAATCGGAGCTCCAGAAGCAGGTTTGAGCAAGTTCTTTGATGAAAGCATAATATTTGCACTTTCCTGCCGAGCTTGATCAGTTAGTGGCACATGTACGGCCATCTGGTCTCCATCGAAATCAGCGTTAAAAGCGGCGCAAACCATCGGATGAACTTGAATAGCTTTTCCTTCAATCAACACGGGTTGGAAAGCTTGAATAGATAAACGATGAAGAGTCGGCGCGCGATTCAAAAGCACGAAGTGATGTTCGATGATTTCGTCCAAAATTTCATAGGCTTCAGTTGCTTCAGCGTCAACCATTCGACCAGCAGTTCGCACATTGTGAGCATATTCTTTTTCAATCAACTTATTGATGATAAACGGTTTGAAAAGTTCTAGCGCCATTTTCTTTGGAAGCCCCGCTTGGTGAAGTTTAAGTTGCGGTCCAACCACAATTACAGATCGCCCTGAATAATCCACACGTTTTCCCAACAAATTCTGTCGGAAACGTCCTTGCTTTCCTTTAAGCGCATCAGCCAATGAACGAAGTGGCCTTCGTTGTCCGGTTGAAGCAGCTACAGATGACTGTCCTTTGCGAGCACTATTGTCAAACAAAGCATCAACTGCCTCTTGCAACATACGCTTTTCATTTCGCGTGATAACCTCAGGAGCACCAAGGTCAATCAATTTTCGCAAACGATTGTTTCGGTTAATGATACGACGATAAAGATCGTTCAAATCTGAAGTTGCAAAGCGTCCTCCATCAAGTGCAACCATCGGGCGAAGATCAGGTGGAATAACTGGAATAGCAGTAGGCAGCATCCATTCAAGCTGAAGTTTAGCCTTCTTGAATCCTTGAAAAAGTTTCATTCGCTTGAATAATTTCTTTTTGTCGGTTGTATCTTCGCTCTCGAGTTCTTTCTTGATTTTTTTAATCATGTTCTCAATGTCCATATTTTCAAGAACATTGCGAACTGCTTCAGCTCCGATTCCAGCTGAAAAAACTTGACCATAACGAGTTGAGAGATTGAAATATTCCAATTCAGAAAGAATCTGCATCGGTTTAAGATTTTTCAAATCATCTTTAACCCCCTTATATTGATCCTTGAGCTCATCTAACATTTTTTCAACTCCGCGATCATTTTCAGTGCTGCCGGATTTGATTTCTTTTTGCTTGGCTTTGTATTCTTGATCAAGTTGATCAAGCACTCGATCTCGAACTTCTTCATTAACATCTTTGACAATGTAAGCAGAAAAATAGATAACCTTTTCCATATCTTGCACGCCAACTCCAAGCGCTAGACCAATCTTTGAAGGCACGCCGCGCAAAAACCAAATATGTGAAACGGGCACAGCCAGTTTGATATGGCCCATGCGTTCTCTTCTGACAATTGAGCGAGTAACTTCCACGCCACATTTGTCGCAAACTATTCCCTTATATCGAATACGTTTGTATTTTCCACAATAACATTCCCAATCCTTTGAAGGTCCAAAAATCTTTTCACAAAACAAACCGTCTTTTTCATAACGTTGAGTTCGATAGTTGATAGTTTCTGGTTTGGTAACTTCACCATGAGACCAATTCATAATGGAATCTGGACTTGCAAGTCGCAGACGAACACTATTGAAATCACTCACTTTTGTAATATTTTCCATAGAATTTTTTTATAAGAAGCTTGTTATGAAAGTTAAATTAAAGCTGGTCAACATCTTCCTCGGTCTTTTCATAGCCACCGAGTTCATCATCCAAACCATCATCTTCTTTCATTTTTGAATCAACAAGTTCGACATCCAAACAAAGTCCTTTAAGTTCATTCACGAGCACATGGAATGAAGCTGGAATGTTTGGGCTTTTGATTTTTTCTCCTTTAATAATAGATTCATACGCTTTTGAGCGTCCAAGTACATCATCAGATTTGATGGTGAGCATTTCTTGCAAGGTGTAAGCGGCGCCATATCCTTCTAGCGCCCACACTTCCATCTCTCCAAAACGCTGACCTCCAAACTGCGCTTTTCCTCCAAGCGGCTGTTGCGTAATCAATGAGTACGGTCCGATTGATCGCATGTGCAACTTGTCTTCCACTAAATGGTTCAACTTCATCACATACATCACACCAACAGTTGTTTCATTATCAAAACTTTCTCCAGTTTTTCCATCAATCAATCTAATTTTCCCACTCTCAGGAAGACCCGCTTTTTTAAGTTCTATTTTAATGTCTTCTTCGGTCATACCATCCAGGGCAGGAGTTGCTGCCTTGTATCCAAGCTTAAGCGCTGCCCAACCAAGATGAGTTTCCAAAATTTGACCAATATTCATACGAGAGGCCACACCCAATGGATTTAAAATCACATCCACCGGCGTACCATCTGGCAGATATGGCATGTCTTCAACTGGCGCAATCCTTGAGATTACACCTTTGTTTCCATGACGCCCTGCCAATTTGTCTCCAACAGAAACCTTTCGAAGCTGAGCAATTGAAACTTGAATTTGCTTAATAACCCCAGTTGAAAGCTTGTCGCCTTGTTCTCTGGAAAGAATTTTAATGTCTACAACTTTTCCGTGTTCACCATGTGGCAAATAAAGCGAAGAGTCTTTCACGTCTTTGGATTTTTCACCAAAGATAGCGCGCAGCAATCTTTCTTCCGGAGTCAAATCTCCTTCTCCTTTCGGAGTAATTTTTCCAACCAAGATGTCGCCTGAAGAAATTTCAGCTCCGATACGAATGATTCCGGTTTCATCCAAATTTTTCAATCTTTCTTCTCCGATATTTGGAATATCTCGAGTCACAACTTCGGCTCCGAGTTTAGTGTCGCGAATATCAATCGCAAAATCTTCGATATGAATTGAACTATACCAATCTTCACGCAATAATCTTTCTGAAAGAATAATAGCATCTTCAAAGTTATATCCATCCCAAGGAATAAAGGCTACTAGTGGATTTTGTCCCAAAGCCAATTCGCCGTGTTCAGTTGCAGCTCCATCAGCCAACAATTGTCCCTTTTTAACAATTTCACCTTTTTCCACACGTGGAATTTGACTCATGCTGGTAAACGCATTTGATTTCACGAAACTCTGCAAACGATATTCTCGCTTGAAATTCTCCTTTTTAGCACCAGCTGGCGCAACTTCCTTAACTACGATATGTGCAGCATCAACTTCAACAACTTCTCCGTCATTGGCAGCCAACACAACTTGTCCTGAATCAGCAGCGGCTTTGTCTTCGATTCCAGTCCCCACGAAAGGAGCTTGCGGCACGATACAAGGCACAGCTTGACGTTGCATATTTGAACCCATCAAAGCTCGGTTAGCATCATCATGTTCCAAAAATGGGATAAGTGATGTTGCAATCGAAATACATTGCTTGGCAGAAACATCAATGAGGTCAACTTTTTCAGCCTCAATCATTTCAGGATGTCCTTTCACGCGAGCTTCCACCATTTTGTCAACAATATTTCGGTTTTCATCAGTCGCTACACGTGCATGTGTAATGACTTGTCGATCTTCAACAGTTGCGTTAACATATTCAATCTCATTTGAAATATGTGGTTTGATTTGAACAATCTTTTTTCCTGACTTGATAATCTTGCCGGCAAGTGTTTCATCAATTTTGTCCCAAACTTTTCCAACACCAGCAATGTCCTCATTTAAAATCCTATTCACTAGACCTTCCAAAGTTGCAGGAACTTCTTTTTCAATTTTAATATAGGGTGTTTCCAAAAATCCGAAATCATTGATTCGGGCATATGAAGCCATGTGTCCTACCAAACCAATATTTGGACCTTCAGGCGTCTCAATCGGACAAATTCGTCCATAGTGAGAATGATGAACATCTCGAACTTCAAACCCAGCTCGTTCTCGCGTGAGTCCTCCTGGTCCCATCGCTGAAAGACGACGTTTGTGTTCAAGTTCGGCCAAAGGATTCACCTGATCCATGAATTGAGAAAGCTGCGAACTTGAGAAAAATTCTTTAATCGCAGCAGCGACCGGTCGAGAGTTGATAAGTTGTCCAGGAACCACAGTTTCAACATCGCAAGTACTCATACGGTCTTTGATATTTCGAGCCATACGTGACATACCAATACGAAGTTTGTTTTGAACTAATTCTCCAACTCCTCTAACTCTTCTGTTTCCAAGATGATCGATATCATCAGCCATTGCTTGAGGATCATTATTAAGTCGGATAATTTCTTTGATAATCAAAAGCAAGTCTTCCATCAAAAGCACCCTGTTTTCTTCGTTGTCCTCACGGTCTACCATCAAACGTTGATTCAAACGATAACGTCCAACGCTACCAAAATCATATTTTTCGAAATTGAAAAACATTCCATTAACAAGTTGCTTGGCGTTTTCCTCAGTTGCCAAATCTCCTGGACGAATTCTCTTATAGATTTCTTTATACCCTTCTCCTTGATTTTTAGTAATATCTTTTGCCAATGTTTCATTGATGAAATTCACTTCTCCATTATCAGCGCCATCAAAGGCTGCCAAAATTTCTTCATCTTTTTGCATGCCAAAAGCTCGCAACAATGAAGTTACGGGAATTTTTCGCTTGCGATCAATGCGGACATTCAGCACACCAGTCAAGTCTGTGTCAATTTCAATCCAAGCTCCACGATTCGGAATAAGTTTAGCTCCGAAAAGCTTCTTACCTTTCTGATATTCCATCGTGAAGAAAACTCCTGAAGATCGAATAAGTTGAGAAACAACAACACGCTCAACTCCATTAATCACAAAAGTTCCTCGCTCAGTCATCACAGGAAAATCTCCAAGATAAATTTCTTGTTCTTTGATTTCTCCGGTTTTCTTTATCACTAAACGCGCCTTTGCTCGAAGAGGCGCTTCATATGAGATGTTTTTGCTTTTAGCGGTAAGCTCAGAAGTTTTCGGCTCATCCAAATAATAGTCAGTCAGGGAAAGTTCAAGATCTTTTCCTGTGAAATCATTAATTGGATTGATTTCGTCGAACAGTTCGCGAAGACCTTTCTTCAAAAACCATTGATACGCATCAATTTGACCTTCAATTAAGTTTGGTAGCGACACTACCAATTGCTTTTTGAAAAACTTTCTTCGACTCAGCGATGAAGATGCTCCATAGGAGTCCTTCACTTTCAGGGCTTTCTTTTCATTGACCATAAAAACAACGCTCATCAGTTCTCTTTATTTTTTGAAATTAAAACAAAAAACAAAGAGCCGAAATGAGTTTAAAATTAAGGCTATTTAATTTGGCTAATTATGTTTGTCATTCTCAGTTTGAGCTTGAGAATTATGCGTCTAATAAAGCTTTTAACGGCTTTATTTTGACAAAAAGTTGTGCACTGTTTTCACCCTTGAGCAGTGCATAAAATTTGGAAGTTCTATCCTAAATCTTGAATATATAAATAAGTTAACATAGATTGGAAAAAGTGTCAACAAATTGATTTTCCGACTTTTATCCAACAAAAAAAGGCCGAGAACCAAATCCCGACCTTTTCAAAAACATTTTTATATTTCCTAAAAGCTATAAGCTAACGAAGCTAAAAGCTGTTTCGTTATTTCTTTTTCTTCTTCTTTCCACCTGAAGCCAAAATGCCAGCGATTGTGCCAAGTGCCATGCCGATGCCAGCAGAAATTGCCGCCGTTTTTTCTGGATTCTTTTTGATGAAACCTTCAACTTTCTTGGCGGTGGCGTCCATTTGTTTTTTAATTTTTTCGTATTCTTTTTTGGCAACTCTTTCAAACTCAGCTCCAGTTGCTTGAGCCTTTTTCACTGTTTTGGTTGCAACTTTTTTAACTTGTTGTTTATTCATGTGAATTTTGTCCCAAATCAATTACCAACAAATTTGCGAATATTCGCGAATTAATTTGCGTAAGATTTGTGATTTATATTAATTAATTAAATTACTTAAATCTTATTCCCACTCAGCAAGTAGGTATTCTTTTTTTGCTAGACAAAAATTACTGTTTTTACTATTTGTCACTGCTCAGCACATAACCAACTAGCATCACCAAGACTCCAATGATGGCATATCCTAATCCTGGCAAAAACAGACTCAAGATTGAATTCACATACTGCGCCAAGCCAACAATCAAATAAATCAAACCCAAAATTATCAAAATAGAACCCACGGTTTTTCGCTTCAACATCTTAATCCAAGCGTGAACTTTTTGCGAAACATTATCACTAAGCTGCTCAAACACATTTTCCACAAATCCTTGGACCAAATTTTTCCAATCACTGTGACTGGCCCTGGAACCTGTTCTAGTGGAACTTGCTTTTTCGCTGGCGATTGATCTGGTTGGTTTTTTTACTTTGGTTTTTGTTGGCATTTTTTTATTTTAAATTTTAAAGTTGTTCAATGAGCTCATCTTCTAGTACATTGCAAGTATACCACAAATTTCAACACTCACCCAAACAAATCAAAACAATGAATTATTTTAAGGCTTATGCGTTTGATCGAAAAATTACTTACAGCTGACTTTTTTAGCGAGAAAGACTTGAAGTAGACCAGGGAGAGCTTACTTAGCAAAGAAAATACGCTCTAGGAATTTGAGAGCAAGCGCATAAGGCTTAAAATTCAAGCAGCTAGAATCTGCTTCCCAAATTCCAAGCTTTGGCAATTGTTTGGACAATGCGCGCGCTGGTCACCCCAGAAGTTTTGGTGATCTTGGTGGTCACTTTTTCAATTTGTTTTTTGGCAATTTTATTTTTTTGCAAAAGCTTATCGATATTCGGCAAAAGCTGTTCACTCAAAGTGTATTCATCATTCCACGTCAAAACATCCACACACTTACGACCATTTCTTAAGGATAATTTTATGTTGTCTCCGTCTAAGGATATTTGCAAAATCATAGATTAGTAATTCTTATTCTGGAATTTTTTACCATTATTAACTTATTAAACAATCAAATTTTAAAATTATTTTTGTACTTTTTTCCACTCAATCCCCCAAGGATCAGTCTTGCGCCCGGGAGCAATATCACTATGACCGAGAATATTTTTGATGGGATATTTATTTTTCAAATCGCCGATGAGGCGATTAACTGAATCGTATTGAGCGCTCGTGAATTTTCCAGTTTGCGTGTTGATGATTTCAACGCCAATAGAAAATGAATTCACGTCTGTGCGACCGTCTGGCATCTTGGCCACCCCGGCATGCCAAGCGATATTTTGATCCGACACCAATTGATAAATCGTGCCATCGCGCGCAATCAGATAATGCGGCGAAACCTGCGCTTGTTTGTATTCAGCAATCACGCCTGAAACAGAAAAAGGATCATTACCCAACGCGTCATAAGATGAATGCAAGATGATGGTGTCGATTTTTCGCTCCGCAGATTTTTGAAATCCCCAAGAAACCACGCGCTGTACAATTTTTCCCGTATCATTTCCATTCTTAACTGCAGCACTATCCGCGCTTGATACCACAGATTCTACTTTCTGCGGACTATTATTTAATGACTTGCTGCTTGTTGATTGTGCATCATTTGCCACCTGTTCATCATTTTTTTTCTGCGTAATGATTTCCGATAAGTCTTCCAACGAAGTAGGCTGACTATTATTGACTGATGTTGCGCTGACTGGTTCTTGTCCGCTTCTCGTCTCATCTTGAATACTAGTTATTGAGTTCCGGCTCACTACAACTGGCTGTTGACGAGAAATTTTTATTTGCTGAAACTTTCTCCATCCAAAAAAAATACCGACTATAGCTGCAACGCCCACAATGATAGTGAAAACAATTTTTTTCTTTTCCATTAATAAACACTACCACAAAGATACATAGACTGACAATCCATTATTAATAACCTATTCTTGTCCAGAGGCCCATCTCGCATACATTGGATCTGATAATGATGGCATCGCAATGCTAAATGAATTCTCAAGAGCGCTATTTTGAGCATCAATACTAGGAATATACTCAATCCTTTGCCCTATCCTTGATGGATCAGCTTTATTTGCCTTTTCTTCTGATATTTTTTTACCTGATTTTTTTTTGTAATAAGTGATAACCGCAGACATTCCATTTTCCTGAGCTACGTTGCTATCTTGACTGTCGTATGCAACAAAGTTTTCCCTGGGCTTGTTTAGCAAAACTTGTTGCATAAAATCTTTCCAAATTGGTGCCGCCACGAAAACTCCATCAGCTCCATCTTTCATCGGATGATTGTCATTATTTCCAGCCCAAACCCCAGCCACAATCGATGGAGTATATCCAATTGTCCAAGCATCGCGAAATTCTTGCGTTGTTCCGGTTTTAGCTGCCACAGCTCTACCATCATCAAGGATTAAGGCACTTTTCGGTCCAAATATAGGAGTTCTTGCGACATTGTCTGAAAGAATAGAATTAATTTTCCTTGCAACTTGAGTATCTAATACTTTTTTAGAGTCAACTATTGACTGCTGAACGATTTTTCCTGATTGATCAACAATCCTCTCAACTGATTGCACCTTATTTTTAATTCCTTCGGTTGCAAATACTGAAAAAGCGCTAGTCATATCCACAAGCTTTACTTCTCCACCACCAAGCACCAGGGATAGCCCATAACGCCTGCGATCATTTAAGGTTGTAATACCCATACGATGTGCAAGATCAATTGTGCCATCAATACTTGCCAAATATAAAGTCTTAACTGCTGGAATATTTAGAGACTGTGCAAGCGTTTCGCGCATCGTCAAAAGTCCATGAAATCTTCCATCATAATTTCGCGGAATATAATCATGCCCGCTGCCATCGGGCCCGAAATCAGTTTGGGCATCCAGAATCTTAGTCTCTGGTTGATAACCAAGTTCAAAAGCATGTGCATATGCAAATGGTTTGAAAGAGGAGCCTGGCTGCCGTGGACTTGTCGCCACATTAACTTGACCATCAATTGTTTGATCAAAGTAATTTTTACTGCCAACCATCGCAAGGATGTTCCCATTTTTTGGATCAATTGCAACCAGTGCAGCATTAGTCGCACCGCGCGAGATATTTTTTGCAGCGCCACTGACAACAACCTGCTCGGCTGTTTTTTGCATGTCAAAATCAAGTGAGGTATATATTTTTAGTCCGCCTGTTTGCAAAAAATCTTTTCCATATTTTTCTTCCAGTTGGCCTAATACATAAAAAACAAAATGTGGCGCTGCAATCGGCTGAGAGAGCGACTTGATTTTTAAAAAAGTGTTTACTTTAATTGCACTGTCAATTTCCGTCTGAGATGCAAGCTTTAGTTCGCCCATTCGAATAAGGATATCTCTTTGTCTAAGCGCCAGTTCATTTTGATTTGTGGAGTATGGAGAATAATATGAAGGAGCTTTTGGAAGCGCCGCTAAAAACGCAGCCTCATCCAAAGTTAAATTATTGGCAGATTTTCCGAAGTATGTTTGACTGGCAGTTTCGATGCCATAAGCATTTGCTCCATATGGAACCTCGTTCAAATACTGATCAAGAATTTGCTCCTTTGAATAATTGCGCTCTATCTTAATTGCAAAAACTGCCTCCAGAATTTTGCGCTGAATAGTTTGATCTCTTGTCAAAAATGCACTCCTAGCAAGTTGCTGCGTTATTGTGCTGCCCCCCTGGCGAATTTCGTCATTTTCAATATTTACCTTCAACGCACGCAAAACTGCCAAAGGATCAACTCCAATATGGTGATAGAAATTGCTATCTTCAGTGGCTATTGTTGCATTTCTAATAACGTCAGGAATTTCACTGTGCGAAATTATTTTGCGATTTTGCTCGCCATGCAATTCATACAAAATATGCTGGCCACTGCTATCATAAATTGTTGATGTCTGATCAATCTTACGCGTTACCAATTCACTTGCAGCTGGAGTTGCCGAATAGTAAAGCCACGCTAAAGCTCCAGCGCACATGAAAAATAGCAGAACGAACGCATCAAAAAAGCCCATTAAAGCTTGCCTGACATAAAACCAGCCTGATTTTCGTTGATTGTTCTTCATATAATGCATACTACACCCTAAACTATTGTTTCTTCAATATTAAAAAATTTGTATATACAAGGTAAAAGGGGCTCTTCATTTAGAGTCCCTTTTTTGTTTTTTTAAAAAAATTAGAAACCAGCAGCTTGTTTCATCACGTTATACAAATCAATCTTAGAAATTCCCCTAGCCTCCATCTCTAAACCATGAACAAGCCACATCGCCTCAACACCCTGGTTTATAACCATAGGAACACCGTTGAGAGTTTGGAATTTCTTTTCCTTTGCAATTGCGACAAATGCTGTATCACCATCACTCAAGATAACATCACTAATCAAGGCATGCTTTGGAATTTTTTCAAAAACTTCCAAGGACAGGCGATAATTTTCCGCAATGTTTTCCTTTGTTGCTGGTAATGTTGCCGAAGCAAGTGGAAGATATTTTTCCAAATGTCCACAAGCTCCCTTAGTGGAAACATTCAAAACAACATCTGCATCAATTACTTCTTTAGAAATTTCTGATTCAGCTCCGAATTTTACAGATTCATCATCAGAGAAACCAAAGTGGACATTAATTCTCTTGGCCAGCAACTGTGCTTTTTCCACCGTTCTGTTTAAAATTACAACATTCATCTTGCGAAGTGCTAAAGCAAAAGCGATTGCATTAGCCGTCCCTCCAGAACCAATCAATACGACTTTTTTGCCAGCCAAGTACTGCCCTTTTTTCATAAAAAATTCAGCCAAACTTTCTGCATAGCCAATGCCATCAGTGTTGTACCCAACAAGCAAACCATCGGAACTTTTCACTACGACATTCACAGCGCCAATTTTTCTAGCCATATCATCTACCTTATCAAGATAGGCAGCAGCCTGATCCTTGAAGCCAACACCGAAACCGCCACCTCGATAATCCCTATCTCGACGCAGACCGTCCAAGATCTCAGGCAAATGCTTTGCTTGAGAAACAAACATCGCCTGTGAATGAGGCAGTTCAAAAGCAGCATAAACAGCATTCCACATTATTGGAGTTTTAGCAGGATAATCATCTTCCACAAATGTGATTGTGTGTGATTTCCCATACATAAAACCAATAGCATTATTTTGCGGTATCTTTGCAATTTTGATAATGCCCTCATTTTCAAGCTCTTTGATTGTTTTTTTTGATGAAATTGGATGATTTGCCATAGAAAGATAGGAAAAAGAAATTATTGTTACAATTGAATCATCGGTAAGATCTCCAGGAAAAAGATTATAAATAAGCCCCAGTTGAGTTTTCAGTGATTTTTTATCCTGAATATCAGAACTAGCTCCATCGAAATCTCCCTTTTTTAAATCACCGATTTTTTTAACCTGTGTTTTTTTAATTTTAATCGTTTTTGAAAATTCTTTAAAGAATTCCGGTGGGATTCCAGCCCAATCAGAACCGATTGAATCAATGACGCGAGCCACAACAATTTGACCTTCCCTATAGCCACGCTCATCATTTTCCAGGCGACTTCCTGGCCTAAAAACCGTAGTGATAGCTTGGCTTTCTAGCTGCGGCCAAAAATATTTACGAAATGCCATTTCATCAGGATTCAGAAATAAACGAGTTATTTTTTTTGTCATAATGCACCTCATTTTTTAAAGAACTGTTTACGAAAAATTTTTTCTTTTTAATCTCAACAACCAAGAGTTAAGCATTAATCCACAAACTTGCGAATTAGGATTCTTACCTATACCCTCTGGGGGTATCCTCAAATTTCTACGCACCGTTAGCAAATTTTATTTCAATAAAAAAGAACTCGCCTTATGGCGAGTTCTTTTTTATTTTTGAGGCTTATTAGCAACCGAAGTCGCTACCATCTTCATCGTCTTCATCATCCTCAGGACTGAGTCCGATTGTGAATCTATGTGTGTATGATAAAAGCATAGTTTTTTGAATTAAATGAATTATTTAATTGAAACGAGCTCGACATCGAAAATTATTGTTGCATTTGGTGGGATAGATGAACCAGCGCCAGTTGCGCCATATCCCAAATCTGAAGGAATTGTGATTGTTCGTTTCTCGCCAACTTTCATGCCCAGAAGACCTTGATCCCAGCCTTTGATAACTTGTCCTTGTCCAATAATAAAATCAAAAGGAGCTCCACCATGTAAAGATGTTGCATCAAACACTGTTCCATCTGTAAGTTTTCCAGTATATTGAACTGAGATTTTATCTCCCGATTTAACTACGCGATCGCCCGTACCTTCTTGAGTTGTTTTAATTTCCAGTTTCATTTTTTTGTCATTAGAATTAGTAGATTTAATAGCATTCACGCTCGCCGACTCAGCACTTTTCGGTGCAGCACTTTCAGCAGGAGCCTTGTCTGCAGCATTCAAGCTTGTGCTAGCTACTGACTCATCTGCTGGTGTCTTTGCATCCGAAGAAACATTGTCTTGAGTCCTCCCTATATCTTGCTGAGGATTATTCATGTTTGTTTTGGCGTCTTGGACGAGCACATAGCCAGTCACTGCTGCTGCCACAAGGACAAGCACGACCAATATTTTTTTTCCTTCCATTGATTTTTGTCTTTAAAAAATTACAAACCAGGCTAGGACTTATAGGTCCTATAAACATTAATTTAAACATTATAGCACCCATCCATAAATTTAGAAATCCCAACTGCCATTCATACTACTTGATTGAGTATAATTGACAACCGTGCTTTCAAAAAAATTGCTCTTGTCACCATTTGCGTCCTGAAGTCGATCGAGATGTTTATACGGATTTGTCACCGCATCCGGATAAAGTGGGCCAATATTTAGCATGGCCAAACGATTGTTTGCTAACCACTGAGTATACTGCTGGGTAGTTTGACCATTCATCCCTGGAATGCGATTACCAAGAATATGATTACTCCACTGGATTTCCTGCTCAACTGCTACGCTCATCATTTCCTTAATAATTTCTTCACTATAAATCTGCGGAAATTCACTATGAATTTCTCTAATAATATTCGCAAAAGTTGTGATGTGTGTCAACTCGTCACGACGAATATAGGCAATCACCCTTCCAGTTGCCAACATTTTCATCTTATCAACAAGTGTATCAAAAAAGGCAAAACCATTATAGAAATAAATTGATTCTAGCAAAAAATTTGCCACGACTGCACGGAAAAAATTTTCATCCGAAGAGTCCTGAATAAAATTCTCATAAATCTGACCAATGTATTTATTTCGCTCAAGCAAAACACTATCGCTACGCCAAAAATAATAAATTTCATCGCGCTCCTTGCTCTCCACAACTGACTCTAAAATCGTTGCGTACGATTGAGAATGAATCGCTTCTTGATAAGTCTGAATTGCTAAAATCAAATTAACCTCAGGAGAAGTAATAAAATCAGAAATATGTGGCAAATTGACAGTCTGAATTGAATCCAAAAAAATCAAGAAGGACAAAATTCCCTTATACGCGCGCTGCTCTTCGGGCGAAAGGTCTCCATGAAACATCCTGGCATCATCCTTGAGTCCTGATACCTTTTCAGGCACCCAAAAATTTCCAATCATCACCTGATAAAGTGACTTTGCCCAGGAATATTTAACAACGTTAAGATTAAACAACCCGGTCGTCCGGCCCTTAATAATCGTCCTGGCCGACACTTCATCGTTACCCTCAGGATTAAACATTAAATTCATTTTCATCTTTTCCATATATTTTATTGAATTTTTATATATCATAGGACTTACACGTTTGTTTTTTGAGGACCATGTTTATAGGCGACCACGATCCCCCTAATACTTCAAATAACAATCACAGCGTCGATGTCACCTTTTTCAAAGAAATCTCCAAGCGCCGGAAAGTGGACCGGAAAAAAGCAAACGAGTAAGTCCCATATTAGTTATTTATTTTGAATTATCCAGAGCAACTAACGCAATTATCCTTTACCTCACCCGAAAGACTACGTACGTAATAAACAGTCTTAATTCCACTATTCCATGATTTCAAATAATATTCATAGAGCTGCGCCGGGCTAACCCTTGAAGGATCAATCATCCACTCAAAAGAAATTGATTGATCTATCCATTTATAAAGCACCGCCATCATATCAATAACTTCATTCATATCCATGTTGATATATTCTTTGTAGTACCAAAAATTTTCCTTGCTAAGCTTTGGAGCAACCCGCACCGTCGGTGCTGAAAGATTTGTTTCCACGAAAAATTTTTTATAAATCGGCAGCAGTGCAGCAGTCGTGCCAACTACGCCAGCAGTTGAAGTATTTGGGGCAGGCGCCGTGTTATAGGCGAAACGAACTCCGGAAACTTTCATATCCGCAAAAAGTTTTTTCCATTTCTCACCATCTTTAGTGTTTTCCACAAACCACTGCTGACTACGACCAAGAATTTTTCCGTTATCATATTCGCTCCCTTTATAGAGCGGATATGCTCCGCGCTCTTTAGCTAAATCAACTGAAGCTCGATAAGTTGCAAGCGCATATTTTGAAAACAGTTCATCCGTAACGGTTCGTGCCTGCTCGCTATCATAGGCAATTTTTTGTGTGGCAAGATACTCCGCCAAACCAAGATATCCCAAGCCAACTGAACGATATCGCATCGCAGTTCTCTTTGCCTCCTGAATTGGATAATAATTCAGCGTAATTACATTATCCAACATCCGCATTGCAATGGGGATAATCTTTTCAATCGCCTCTGACGTGTTTACCTTGGCAACATTGATTGATGCCAAGTTGCAAACCACAGTGTCGCCTGGCTCATATTTAATCAAAATCTTTCCATCCTCCAATGTCTCTTCCACGAATTTTGAAGCTGAAGTGTTCTGACAAATCTCTGTGCAGAGCTGCGAAGAGTAGATGTTTCCTACATGCTTGTTCGGATTAAGTCTATTGACCGTATCACGAAAAAACACATATGGCATCCCAGTTTCAACTACCACTTTCAAAAATTTCTTGAAAAGTTCTTTGGCTGGTACAACCTTTTTCATTTTGATTCGCTCATCTTTTTCCAAAATTGCATAAAATTTTTCAAATTCCAGACCAAAAGTGTCCTGCAAGCATTTCCCATGCAACTTTTGAACCTCGTGTGGATCAAGAAGTGTAATTTCCTCATTGTTTTGCAATCTCCTCATGAAAAGATCAGGGATTGAAATCGCCGGAAAGATATCAAAAGCCTTAGACCTGATGTCGCCGGTTTCAGTTTGCAAATCCAAAAAATCATAGATATCGTGGTGCCAAATGTCGAGCGTCACGGAAATTGCTCCCAGACGTGAACCGAGCTGATTGACTGCAATTGCTGTGTCATTAATAACTTTCACCCAAGGATTAACACCTCCTGACATGCCCATCACTCCACGAATTGCACTTCCGCGCGCACGAATATTTCCAAGATAGACCCCGACTCCGCCACCAAATTTTGAAATTTGCGCAATGTTCTCAATCGAATGGTAAATCGCCCGAAGATCATCATCCACATTCAATTTGAAGCAACTCGAAAGCTGATGAAAAGTTGTGCGCGCATTCATGAGTGATGGAGTTGCCAGCGAAATTTTCTGCTGAGCGCAAGCCAGATACATCTGCACGGCTGTTTCCACCCGCGTTTCTTTTGGTTCCGGCATCGCCAAAAACAAGCCCACAAAAAAATACATTTCCTGTGGCAATTCTTTAATGATCTTATTTGGATTAAGCAAATAGCGCTTTTGGAGTGAGAGCACTGTTGTGTATCCATAGGTCAAATCTAATTTTCCATCAATGCTTTTGGCGGCCAGCAGAATTTCCTCGTCGCTATAAGTCTGCCGCAATTCCTTGGCATACAAACCTTTCTCGATATATTCATGAAAAAGTGCCAACACCGACTGCGGACTATACACATCATCGTGCTCAAGGCTACGATTGCGAATTGCTTCCTTATACAAATTAAACAGCGCAATGCGTCCGGCAACCTCTTGCCAATGAATATTTTCTACCGTCACCAAGTCAATGCAAGTTTTAACCAGCAATTTATTGATGTCTGAAGTTTTAATTTCATCAACGATATTTTTTTTGAAAGCTTCCAGCAAATTTTCAAACAAGCAAAATTCTTCATATCCAACCACGCTGCGATCGAAAACATTTTTAATTTTGCCAATTTCAAAGAGTTCTTTCTTGCCATCTGCCTTAATAACCTGCATAGAATGCCTCTCAAACTGCTTTAGCAATTTTTCCTTTTTCTCGTCACGCTTTTCACTTTGTCTATTGCGATACAAAATAAAAGCCTTGGCAATTTCATACATCCCGTCCTTCATTAAATGTTTCTCGGTAATGTCTTGGATTGTTTCCACACCAGGAATGCTTGGATTCAGACTGTCGCCAGAAAAAGCAATAAGCTCAGCAATGATGTCATCTGCCATTTTTATAATAAAGCCATTATCAATTTCTCCTGTAGCATCGCAAGCTAGTTCAATTGCTCTTTCAATTTTTCCCCGATCAAAAGCTGCTAATTCTCCACTGCGCAGCTTAACTTGTTTAATGCTCATATTTTTTGTTATTTTTATATTATTAGCTTAAAACACTATATATAGTGTGACGTTAGATAATAATACCACAAGGCAAGAAAACCAGCAAGACTGCTCTCTTGCCAAAAATGTCCGCCATTGACGCAGTTTTGCAAAAGATATCCACCGACTTATCCACAACAAGTGGACAACTAAAATCCCTAACACAAAAAACATCCCCACAAATGGGATGTTTTTTATTTTCGCTATTTCAACTTTCATTTTCAACTTAGTATAATCCTTTTTTTCTTGATTTTCCATAAGCATCAGCTGCTTTAATTGCAGAAAATACTGCCTCAGGAGTGATTGGAACAAGTTCATTATAAATTGTTTCTCCTTCAGCGCATGCTCGTTGAGCTACCTTCATAAGATCTTCATCACTAGGTTCAATCAAGCCAACTTGTGCAAGTGTCGTAGGTAGACCAACCGATTCACAAAATTCATAGACTTCATCAATGATTTCAGCAGGCTTGTCAGTAAGAAACAAAGAAGTAACAACTCCAATTGAAACCTTTTCTCCATGAAAATATTTGTGTGTTTGAGGTAGTACTGTCAAACCATTGTGTACAGCGTGGCAAGATGCAATTCCACCACTTTCAAAACCAAGACCACTAAGCAAGGTGTTTGCCTCAACAACTTTCTCAAAAGCTGGGGTTACAACACCAGCCTCGTTTGAGACTTTCGCAGCCACACCATATTCCAAAAGAGTATCATAGCAAAGTTCAGCTAGCGCATAAGCCGTCATAGAACCTTTTTCACCTGCAAAATTGTTTGCATATTTCAACTGACAAGAGCGTCCCTCAAGCCAAGTAGAAAGTGCATCGCCCATTCCTGAAACTAAAAATCTCACTGGAGCTTTAGCGATAACCGAAGTATCAACAAGCACACTGTTTGGATTTGTTGGCAGGAAAAGATAACGGTCCACAATTCCTTCATCGGTATAAATAACAGACAACGCGCTGCAAGGCGCATCTGTAGAAGCAATTGTTGGAGCGATAATTACCGGCAAAGACAAACTATGCGCAACAGCTTTGGCGGTATCAATTGTTTTTCCACCACCAATAGCAATAACGACTTGGCTTGTGTCACTTTTAACTAATTCGACTATTCTGTTTATTTCCTTGTCGCAACATTCCCCATTAAATTTCTCAAACACAATTTCAATTTCCTTTTTTATTCCCTCTTCATAGGCAGGAATAATGGATTCAATTACAAAAGGATCGCAAACTGCGAAAGCATTTTTTCCAAATCTTGATGCTTCTTTTCCTAGGCGAGAAAGTGCGCCTGCTCCTTGGACATATCGTCCAGGGAAGATGCTTGCTTGAATCATTTTTTTGTTTTTTTTAAAAAATTAAAAAGGTGGGTGAAAATCACCCGCCTTTTACGACTTTTCAAGCTTAGCATACTTTTTTCATTTTGTCCATACCAAAAATCAGCAAAGAAATGCCAACACTAGACAAAAAAATTATTTCCAGTATAATTGGAAGAGTTAAATAAAGCGGGTGTCGTATAGTGGCTATTATATCAGCCTTCCAAGCTGAGGAGGGGGGTTCGATTCCCCCTACCCGCTCAAAATTTAAAAACATCTAGGGTTACCCTGGATGTTTTTATTTTGCTAGCGGGATGGGGAATCAAACGGGCAGAAGCTAAGCAAGATTTTATTTATAAAATTATATAACCTAGAGAGAGATTGACTTTTCCCTAAAAAGGTGTATAATGAAGGTATAAATGTCTTCAAAAAGGGCGTTTCACTCGGGTGAAGCGCCCTTTTTCTTTTATTTAAATGTCTCAAAAATTATTTAAAAACGGATGTTTCTTAATTCTAGCAGCCTATATACTAGTAGCTCCTTTTCAAAGTTGCTTTGCTTCTGTTTTCAATTCCCAATCAGTTGTCGACCTAGTCAATAATGACAGAGCCAACCTTAACATCCCACCACTGAAAGTCAACCAGGAGCTGACTCAAGCTGCCACAGGGAAAGCTAACGACATGATCTTGCACAATTATTTTGCCCACGTTTCACCAGATGGCATAACCCCATGGCAATGGATTGGTCGCAGCGGTTATGACTATTTATTTGCCGGAGAAAATCTTGCAATAAATTTCGCTGATCCACAATCACAACATGATGCATTCATGAAAAGTGAAAGCCACAAAAAAAATATTCTAAACATTAGATATAAAGAAATTGGTGTTGCCGTTATAACTGGCAAAATTAATGGAAAACAAACAATCGTAACAGTTCAAGAATTTGGCGCCAAAGCCAATGAATTGCCAGTTGAAAAAGCAGTTGCTGGCGCTGCCTCCAACAAAAATTTAATTGCAAACAGCACCACCCTGACTGACAACTCTCAAAAAAGTTCCTACCCTAATTTTAGTTCAGCAGGAAAAGTCCTTACCACAATGTCCGAAAAGTTATCTCCTGTTCCACTAGTTGCATTTCTATATATTTCATCGATGTTGATTGCTCTTTCATTCTTCTTCTATGAATTATTCGCGGCCCATTTTCAGCTTGCCACCCATTTCTTTTCCCTATTTAAAAGACTTTCAACTTCCCAGATTAAAAAATTAAAAGCTAAATTTATTCTATTGCCTACTAAATTAGTTCCACCTGCTCATTTCAAAAAAACATATTTAATACATATGAAATTAAAAAGATGAGAGTAACTTATAAAAATTTATAAAAACTTTTTGTTTAATGAAAAATCTGGCATAGAGACATTGCCATCTTCAAAAAAGCTCTTCCCAAAGAAGGGCTTTTTATATTTGTCCTATGGTTACCAGCTAATACCGAATTAACTAAATTAGTGCTACTTAACGCAAAGGGACTAAGTCCCCTATAGGGGACTTAGTCCCTAAATATGGTGGAATGAATTAAGCTAATTCGGTATAACAACCTTTTATATTTTTAAACAAAAAGGCTCATCTCTTGTGATGAGCCTTTTATCATTTTTATTTTCGTAAAAAATCTTACTGCGCCTCAGCAAAGCGACCACAGGCCACGTGCCAGCAGACATTTTTCAAGAATGCTTCCAAGTAGTCAGCTTTTTTCAGACCATATTGAATCATGTAGGCATGTTCAAAAGCATCCATCACGAGGATCGGTGTTGATCCAGCCAAATGCCCTCCGTCGTGCTCATTAATCCAAACGTTATTAAGTGCCCCTGTAAAATTATCTCGATACAAAATAACCCAACCAATTCCTCGCATCATCGCAATTGCTCGAAAGTGTTTCTCCCATTTTTCTAAGGACCCAAATTCTTCGATAATTTTTTTGCCCAAAGGTGAAACAGGATCAAGAATAGATCCACCTTTCATCAAATTCTCAAAATATAGTTCGTGCAATCTCATGCCATTGAATTCCCAACCAAATCTTCGAGTTGTCTCAGCAAATTCAGGCGTTGCCCCGTTGCCACTCTCTACCATTTCAGCTGTAAGGTTAACAAGCTTATTGATATTATTCACATAACCTTCGTACAAGGTAAAATGATTTTTAAGTAGCTCGTCAGAAAATCCTTCCAAGCCTAACAAATGATCAAATTTTTTTATTTCATACATAAAATTAGTTTATCAGACATTAACTTCTCAGCTTTTCAGTGCGAAGAAAAAATCCTTTTATATTAAAATTTAAAATCCAAAAAGCTGACTATAGTTTTCCAACCAATTTCAACCCTGGCTTAAGGGTTTTGGAACCAGGATGCCAGTTGACTGGACAAACTTCGGTCTTATGCTCCCTGACAAAAATTGCTGCTTGAAGCTTGCGCAAAATCTCATCGCTGCTTCTACCAATACTGTTATCATGAATGTCCATAGCTTTGACAATTCCTTCCGGGTCAATGATGAAGGTGGCTCGCAGCGACAAACCCTCTTGTGGAATATACGTTCCGAGTGCCTTACAAAGCACACCAGTCGGGTCAGCAAT
Organism: uncultured bacterium; assembly: GCA_903885965.1. Taxonomy (GTDB): domain Bacteria; phylum Patescibacteriota; class Minisyncoccia; order Moranbacterales; family GWC2-37-73; genus CAIPMZ01. The sequence goes on along the minus strand of CAISKQ010000057.1, from coordinate 32,922 downwards.
CATTGGAAAGGTTACCGTTTTAATCATCGGAGAACTGTCGTGCCAAGCTTTGTGGACAAAAGCAGTGTCCGTGCTGACACTCAAAACTTCCGCCCCAAGCTTTTGAAATTGAGGATAAAGCTCAGCCACAGCAGCAAGCTCCGTTGGGCAAATGAAGGTAAAGTCTGCAGGATAAAAAACCAACACAATCCATTTTCCCTTATAATCTGAAAACTTTATGTCCCTTATATCGTCCTCATGAAACGCCTTTAGCTGAAAATCAGGAAGCTGTTTTCCAATAATTGGTCTATCATAAAATTCCTCTATTTCTTCTAGAAAGTCTTCATTCATATCTTTTATGTTTCTTTTAATAAATTAATGCGTCTAGTTCTTATTACACTAAAATTTAGTTTTTTCTTTCTTTACTTTCCAAAATCGTTTTTTCATACAAGGAAATTAGTCTTTGAGTGCAAACTGCTGAGGTATACCATTGCCTTGAGATTTTGCCAGCATTTTCAGAAAATTTCTTCCTAAGCTTTTCATCATTTACTAACCTACGTATGGCCATTGCAAATTCTTGTTCATTTTCTTTAACTAACAATCCTGTAACCTGGTTAGTAATCATATCATTTACACCAGTTGCAGACAAGGCCACGACTGGCAAACCCATATACATAGCTTCGGAAATTATCATGCCCTGAGTTTCAGACTTCGAAGCATAGACGAAAATATCTCCGGCGGCATACACATTTTTTCGTCGTTCTCCAGCAATAAGACCAAGATAAGAAACTTTTTCATCAACACCGGCGTGGGAAAATATTTTTTTAATTTCACTGAGCTTATTCCCATCCCCAGCAAGAATAAATTTTATTTTATTGAGATTACTTTCTTTATCCTCACTAAGAACTCTCGCAATTACATTAGCCAAAAAAATTACGTTTTTTTCATCTGTGATGCGAGAAACCAGTAGTAAGGCGACTTCATCCTCAGCAATTTCAAGTTCTTTGCGCACACTCTCCTTGTCGGCGTTTTCAAATTCACTCCCATTAACCCCGGATGGAATCGAGACAATATTCTTGTTCGAAACTCCCCAACGCAAAATCATTTCTTTTACTGATGGCGTTGGAACGATAATACAATTAGCTGCATTGGCAAAGTTTCTCGCATTCTTAATTGCCCAATTAGCTGCAAATTTTTCTGGTAACAATGGTGCAAAATGAGCATAGTGATTATACAGGGTGTGCCAAGTAAAGATCAGTGGCACCTTTTTTTTCTTGGACCATTTTGCCCCAGCCCAGCCTAAAAGGTTTGGATGTTGACAGTGGATGATATCTAGCTCAAGTTTTTTCAAAAGCCTACTAATTCGGTAGGCTTGTCTGCCACCGAGGCAGGAATATGGAATTGCAATTGGAAACCTAATGTCCTTAAATTTAAAATCAATTGCTGGATACCTAAAAACCCGCCTCTCCGACGGACAAGCATTTTCATTTTCATCCACATAGCCTTTAAAATTCGGCGCAAAGACGTATACCGTGTGGCCCATTCGCTCGAGTTCTTTGCGAAAACTTTCGATTGAACCACTGACGCCGTATGGATTTGGAAGATAATTATTTGTAAAAATGGCGATGCGCATAGCTTTGTTAATTCTCCTCAAAAAAATTAAGGATGTCCTTAAACACGTGCTGATTTTTGATGTCAGGGATAAAAGTATGATAAGCTTTTTGGATATAGATTTTCTTTTTTTTCTTGGAACTTATTTTCTCATAAATTTTTTCCATACTATCTTTGGTGACCATGTGATCATGGGTAGATTGAAGCAGCAAACATGGTTGGGAAATGCTGCCAAGATTTCTGCGCGCCCGCCTGACCAATTCAAAAACTTCCAACACGCTGGCCACTGGATAACTTTGATAAGAAATCATCCGGGTAATGCTTTCGGCTGAACCGAAAGTCGGCGGATAAAATTTAGTGCGATATTGTTTTCGATTAAAAAAAAGTGCTAATTTCACCAAAATAACGCCAATCCTCTCAAAACGTAATTTGTGCGGAGTTGCCATCAGCACAATCCCGGACATCTCTTTTTCTTGCTCAGCTAAAATTAAAGCAATACTGGCGCCGATTGAGGTCCCTGCGACAAATACTTTTTCGCAATTTTTTTTCAGTTTCCCATATCCCTCTTCGACATCATTTATCCAGTCCTGAGCTGTCACACCCTCCAAATCTTTCGGTACGGTGCCATGACCAGACAACATCAAACCCAGAACTGTATAACCATTTTCATTTAAATATTTTCCAAGCCGGCGAACTTCATAGGCGGTTGATGACCAACCATGCACCAACAAAACTCCTTTGCCATTTGAGCCCTCCCAAAAAAACGGTTGATTTATCAAATGCCGCTCTTTTTTATATAAAAGTCTCGGATCAACGAAAAGGATACTTTTCGCTTTTCCAACAGCCTTTTCTGCCAATTTTATGATTTGATTTACCATGATTTTATACTTCCAACTTTAACCTTTTTAGCGTCTTTTTGCAAGAAAAAACTGCACTTAATGGCAGCCTAAAAAATGCACACTCATTATGACTATTTCAGAAATTCCTTTGCTTGTTTTTTCTTGTAAAGTGTAATAGCGATGAAAGAAATAATAGCGGCTGCAAAAATAATCCAGCCGACCCAGCTGATGTATTGCTTGATACTTCGCCAGAGATAACCGTAAAAATATCCCATTGCGACCAAAAAGCCGCTCCACACCACTCCGCCCAGCAAAGAATATTTGAGAAATTTTTTGAAATCCATTTTCACGATGCCGGCTGCAGCAAAAGTCGCCCAGCAAAGCCCAGTGGTCGATTTGACCGCAAAGATTGTTGTGCCTCCATGTTTTTGAAAATATTTTTCCATTCTCAAAACCAACTTTTCCGTAATGCCCAGATATTTTCCTGGACCGTGCACAAAACCCATACCCCATTTGCGCCCTGCGCCATAAAGTAGCACATCGCCAAGCATATCACCCAAAATTGAAAACAAAAGCACCACTGGCCAAGCAAAAGCCCCTAGTGAGGCCAGCATTGCCGCAATGATGGTCACCACTGGCCCCTCCACGATCATCAGCGGCAGCATGGCGAAATAGCCGTAGTGTTTGAGAAATTGAAAAATGATTTGTCCTGTTTGCTCCATATTTTTCAATTATAGGCTGGTTTGGGAAATATTGAAAGCAAAAAACTATTTTAAAAATTCTTCTGATTGCTTTTTCTCATAAAACCCAAGCACGACAAAAATGACAATTGTGACAACCAAAATAACGATCCCGGCCCAACTGACATAGCGCGCGATGCTTTTCCAGAGATAACCATAGAAATAGCCCATCGCTACAAAAAAACTGCTCCAAGCAATCGCGCCCAAAAAAGAATAGCGCAAAAATTTTTCAAAATTCATTTTCACAATCCCAGCTGTGATAAAAGCCAGCAAATAAGGGCCCGTCATTGATTTGACCACAAAAAGAGTTTTACCGCCGTGCCGATGAAAATATTTTTCCATTTTCAGCACTCGCCTTTCATTAAGCCCCAGATATTTTCCCCGGCCGGCCGCAAACTGCATGCCCCAACGATAACCCACCCAATACAAAATCACATTGCCAATCAAATCTCCCAGAATTGAAAAAAACAAAACCAAAGGCCAGAAGAAAACTCCCAAAGACGCCAGCATTGCGCAAACAACCGTTGCGCCAGCGCCTTCCACAACCATCAATGGCAGGCAGCATAGCGCAGTAGCCATAGTGCCTAAGAAAATCAAGAGTAGTTTGTCCAAGTTGTTCCATATGGCTAAATTATATGACAGACTAAAGAATATACAAGTGAAAATTTTATAAACATGCAAAACAGCAGAAAAATGAAAAGTTAAAACCCCATGTCTCCGAAAAGGACATGGGGTCTTTTGTTGCCATAGAATTTACAGCCATAGAATTTGGTTTGACAAAATAAAACTCAGTCGAGGACCGTCCTCGACTAAAATTAGAATGCTTTTCGCCAGCTGGTGGATCGCATCCTACTCGCGCCCGTCCGATTCTCTCTTATCGCTAGACAAATTTAAAAGCCCCACGAAATGGGACTTTTAAAAATTTGTAGCGCTAAGGAGAATCGGACTCCTGTTACCAGGATGAAAACCTGGTGTCCTAACCACTAGACGATAGCGCCAAATGTGTTCTTTAAAAAAACAGAGAACCAGAGACTGATTCTTTTTCTAATGACTACTGATACAATATAGCAGAAATAAAAAAATAATCAAGTCTTTTCTACTTTGACCTGATTATTATCTTGCAACATAAATCAAACAAATCCTTCCACCAAGAAATTTACGCCTAAATAAGGCTTTGCGAAAGAAAAAATTATCATTTTTCATTGCTACTACGAAGAACGACTTGCTCTCGTTTTTGCGCTTCCCCTTTCACAATTTCAAACAATTTCTTTTTTGCCCGATTAATAATCGTTCCAACCGTATTAACTGGTTTACCTAAAATTTTACTTATTTGCTCATAAGAATATTCTTTAAAATATCGCATATTCAATATCTGTCGGTATTGTTTCGGCAGTTTTTTGAGCGCTTCCCCTATTTCCTGAGCAATCTCTTGATGCAGCCATTGATCCTCTATCGGCTCCTCATTACTAGCGGTTTCCAATTTGTCCTTGCTTGTCGTGACATCCTCCCATGAAACAATATACCTTTTGCTCTTGCGCTTTAAATAATTGACGGCCTCATTGTGTGCAATGCGATATATCCAAGATGAAAATTTACGTTCCAGGTCAAAATGCTGAATGTTTTTATATGCCTTTGCAAACACATTCTGCAAAATATCCTCCGTTTCGTCCCTATCCCTTATTAAGCGATATATGTATAAAAAAAGCTTTTTTTGATAACGCCTGAAAAGATCGACATAAGCCTGATGATTTTGATTTTGAATAACTTCTATCAATTCATTGTCAGTTAAATCCTTGCAACTCTCTATATCTGTCTTCCTTCGATAAAATCTCTTACTATTAGAAAAAAATACCTCCTTCTCATCTGCTTTCTTGATGAACAGCAAATCTCTACCAAGATCAGTGCGGCGACGAAACAAAAAAACATCAGCAGCTAAAGCTGCATGCTTTTTTAGTTTCATATTTTGTACATTTTTTGCTTTTGGATTAGCAGTGATGCTTTCCTTTTTCGCTACCATGTGATAATATCGATTAATTATTATCCAAATAAAATAAGCGAGAGATTTAGCAAGTCAGTGAGACTATATAATAAAAACACTGTTATGTCAACCAATAACACTACTTTTAAAGGAAACTGTAAGAAAGAAAATTCTCAGTCAGGCAAACTCACGATTCTTGCTATTGAAACATCCTGCGATGAAACTGCAATTTCAATCCTCAGTCGGGAAAAAAATATTCTAACAATTCTTTCTAGCGAGGTCTCCTCGCAAATAAAACTACATGCCAAATGGGGTGGTGTTGTGCCGAATTTGGCTGCTCGAGAGCATGTCAAAAACATCGATTTGATGCTCAAAAATGCCCTCCAGGAGGCCCAAATTTTGCCTGCGGATATTGATGCCATTGCGGTCACCCAAGGCCCAGGGCTCATCCCAGCGCTTCTGGTGGGGGTAAACTATGCCAAAACCCTTTCCTATCTCTGGGAAAAACCACTTATTGGGATTCATCACATCGAGGGACACATCTACGCTAATTTTATCTCCGATAAAATTAGCGTAAGCTCCAATAACCAAGAAACAAATTCCAAACAGAATTCAAATATCAAAAAAGATACCCCTTCCAAAATTTCAAATTTACCAAACATAAAATTTCCAATTTTATGTTTGGTTGTTTCCGGCGGTCACACTCAGTTAGTGTTGATGAAGGATCATTTGGAATATGAAATCATTGGCCAGACTGTTGACGATGCCGTTGGTGAAGCCTTTGACAAGGTCGCTCGCATTCTCGGCATTGGCTATCCTGGAGGACCAAATGTTGCTGCTTGGGCAGCAACATTTCGAATTTCGAATTTCGAATTTCGAAACGAAAATAATTCTAAAATTAAAAATTCAGAAATTAATTCAAAATTCAAAATTCAAAATTCAAAATTTGAAATCCATTTCCCTCGGCCAATGCTGAATAAGCAAAATTTCAATTTTTCTTTTTCCGGACTCAAAACCGCTGTGCTGTATGAAGTAAAAAAATTTGTTGCCGCCAATGGGAGCTCAACTCCCACAAAGGGAGTTGAGCTCCCAAAAGACTACATCGCGCAGGTTTGCCATGAATTTGAGCAAGCCTGCGTAGACGTCCTAGTTACTAAAACGCTCAGGGCAGCTGAAAAATACGCACCGAAAACCATTTTGCTGGCCGGTGGAGTCAGTGCCAACACCGAGCTTCGCGGGCAACTAGGTCAAGCCATCGAAAAAAACATGCCTACTACTTCCTATTGCATTCCAGCTTTAAGTTTAACTGGCGACAACGCTGGCATGATCGGCATAGCTGGATCTTTCCGCTGGGATTCCATGACTGACGCCCAAAAAAAATCCGCCCTGGGAAATTGGAAAACTCTCCAACCCAACGCGAATTTAAAAATGCAATAAGTCTCTACCGCGAAATAACTTATGCATCTAGCACTAATCTTTACATCATCTTTACATCATCTTTGCTCAAAAAAATCTCAAAGTTATCTCGATAGCTTCTCAATTTTTTTGAAACAAATCTGACGCAAATCTGAGCACGAACTGCACAATTTATTTCGTGACAGAGCCTAATTTTTCAAAGTTGAAATTTTTTAACAATCACTAAAAATTTCAATTCTTCAACAAAACAACATTCTCATACCGAATTAACTAAATTAGCGCTAGTTTCAAAGAGGCTAAGCCTCCTATAGGAGGCTTAGCCTCTAACGTCTTATTGTGTAACAAATTAAGTTAATCTAGTATCACATTCTCAAGCATGTGAGAATGTTTCAAAAAAACAAAAGCGTGTCAAATAAATGCATATGCATTTATTTGACACGCTTTTGTAATAGAAGATAATAAACCCCTGTAAACATGAGGTTGCCCAGGCGATATGCTAATTCCCGCATATGCGGGAATTAGCATATTTATCTTATAGCTAAAATAGGAGTTTACTGAAAACATCATTTTAACCAAGGATTATTTGGCTGAAGAAAAAATTGGCAGTTGCACCGTGCAATGGATTCCGTTAGGATATTTTTAGGATCTTTATGATTTCCCAAGAAAAAAACCGCCACTCAAAAGTGACGGTTTTTGAAATAACCTAGACTCAATTACTCTAATTTTGGCTCGCGTAATCTTAGCTTCTCTAAAGCTCGTTGTTTTCCTAATAAATCAATTTCATTATCTGCACGATCTTCTGGAAATTCCCGTATACGATGCTCAACATTGCGTATGCGCTCCAATAAATCACCTCGCAATGTATTCCATTGTTCACGAGATAATGCATTTTTCTCAATCGTTATTTCATAGTACTTTTCAATAATTTCCCTAAACGCATCATTTAGAGCATTATCATAATTACCCTCCTTTAGAAAATTAAATGCATCAACCCCTGGCCTTATATCCGTTTTCCCCAGCAAACGAACAAACTCAGCACGCCCTTCATTACTGCCGTTGCCATCTGAAATTATTGCTAATTTCAGCAATTCCTCTGTGCTTAATGACTTATGCATTTCTGCTTTGTTTTCAGTAATCCCCATAATCTCTCCCATACATTTGTTACTTTTTAAAGAAATTATAAATTGTAATTTTATTCTACCCCCCCCCACGATTTGTCAAATTGCGTTGGCAACATAAAAGAAGGTTCAACCTTCGGAAACTATAAATCCTCACATATGCCAAGAAATGATATATGCCCTTAATTGTATCATTTTTGCTCAGCTAGCTTGACTAATTGCATCATAAATGATACAATTAAAGCGTAATAACACTTAAAAATGATACAATTATGTTGCCATACCAAGCACTTAGTGATCGCCAAGAATTCATTCTGGCTTTTGCCAAAAAAGAAAAAAGCTTTCAAACAGGGGATATTTCTCCTCTCATTGAGGAAAAATTCGGAGTTTTGCGTTTGACTGTTGTTCGCGATTTGTCATTTTTGGAAAAAAATGGAATTTTGCAAAAAACTGGTCAAGGAAGGTCGGTTTCCTATGCAATATCCCCCCGCTATTTAATGTTGGAAAAGATTGATACCGTGAAGTACTTTTCCCTCCCCCTTTCAGAAAGAAATGCCAAGCCCATTTTTAATGATGACATTTTTTCTATCCTGAATGAAACTATTTTTTCAAAAGAGGAAGAAAGCGATTTACAGAAAATAAATACAAAATATCTTCAAACAAAAAACGAACTTAGCAAAGAAAGTCCTGCGATTTTGAAAAGAGAATGGGAACGCTTGGTTATAGAATTATCCTGGAAATCCTCAGCAATTGAAGGCAACACCTACACGCTATTAGAAACAGAAGCGCTTCTCAAGGAGATGCAATTTGCCCAAGGCAAGGAAAAGTCCGAAGCGCAAATGATTTTGAATCACAAAAAAGCTCTCGATTTCATCTTGGCCAACAAAGATTATTTCAAGGAGATTAATCTTGAGAAAATCAAACAAATTCATGAAATGCTAACAGAAAAAATAGACATCAAAAAAGATTTCCGAAATCATCCAGTTGGCATCACTGGCACACTTTATCGTCCCTTGCCAAAAAGAAATGAAATTGAAATCGCGATGGAAAAATTAACAGCCGTGCTTTCAGGTTTGCAAGATCCTTTTATGCAAGCGCTTTTTGTTTTAGCTGTGATTGCCTATATCCAACCATTTGAAGACGGCAACAAACGCACTGCCCGCATTCTGGCTAACGCCATCTTGCACGCCCACGACAAAGCAATGCTGTCTTATCGCAACATAAATGCACTTGAATACAAAAAAGCCATGGTGCTTTTTTATGAACAAAATAATATTTCCTACCTAAAAGAAATTTTTCTCCAGCAATTCAAGTTTTCAGTGGAAAATTATTTTGGATAAACTAAAATATTGTTGCAATACTAAGCAAGAGAGAAAGTATGTCAGCAAGAAATTTAACTACAAAGTGAAGCTTAAGAAAAAAGAAGAATACAAGAAAAGAGCCTGCCTGTATGATTCTAAAGTTATTGCAGTTTTAATAAAAATTTGGACAATCTTTGATTTTCCTTGCGGGCAAAGATTGATAGAAATTCTAGAAACTGAAACTGACAACTTACGCACGCTGAAAGAAATCATTTGTTCGGATGAGATCGCTACTCAACTCAAGCAAATGAAATCTGCCACAATTGATCGTAGACTAAATCATGAAAAAGAAGTTTTAAAATTGAAAGGAAAATATCAGAAAAAAAGTTCGTTTCTACTTTCAACTGTTCCAACTAAAACTAGCTCAGAATGGAATAGATTGGAAACTGGCAATGTGCAAGTTGATTTCGTGGAAAGTTGTGGCACCTCAGCTTCAGGACAGTATGTCAATAATCTCTCTACCTGCGATATTTTCAGCTCTTGGTGGGAAGGTGAGGCTGTGATGGGCAAAGGTCAACATGGAGCACTTTTGGGCATAGCTGGCTGTCGAGAAAGGATGCCTTTTGGTTGGAAAGAATTTCATCCTGACAATGGAACAAATCTTTTAAACTTTGCTGTTTATGATTATGCTGAAAAAGAAGGATTGAAATATTCTCGTTCTCGTCCATATCATAAAAATGATAACTGCTTTATTGAACAGAAAAATTCTACCCACATCCGGCAAGTGATTGGCTATTTGCGTTATGATAGTGAGGAGGAAAGAGAATGTCTAAATGATATCTATCGAAATGAATTGAGGTTGTACAAGAATTTTTTTCAGCCAGTAATTAAATTAGAAAGCAAAGAAAGAATTGGTGGCAAGATTAAACGGAAGTATGGCAGAGCAAAAACTCCCTATCGTCGTTTGATAGAATCTGATCAAATATCGGAAGAGAAAAAAGCAGAATTATCTGCATTTTATCAAACACTTAACCCAGCCTTGATTAAGAGAACGCTTGATAAAAAATTAGATAATCTTCTTAAGATTTATCAGAAGAAAAAAGGTCTAGAAAATGTTGATTTAAACAAGAAATTAAGCCCTTCTTTAGCGTCATTTTCAAAGGTTCCAGAAAATGCAGTTTCGGTGTCATAGTTAGATGATTTGACACGTAGAAGGGAAAATTGCTACATTGTTAAATTGCTATATTGTTACATTGTTTTTTGACTACATTGTTGCATGACAAAGGAAATTGTCATTCTGAGCGAAGTTGGTTTGTCGCTAAAGACAAAAAAACGCAGTCGAAGAATCTGAGCCTAGTCAGGCAAAGCTCGCAATTTTCAAGTTATGATTAAAAATTACAAAAAATTAGAAATAAAAAAAACTCACCTTTCCGATTTCTCGAATTAGTGAGTTCTTGGCAATTTTTTGCTACTACTCCTTTTTGGGCTTGGGCTTGGGCTTGCAACAGCCGTCACAATCTTTACAACCATTGCAAATTTCACTTAAGTCCACTTCCCTGATTTGGACTTCCAAGTGAACCATGCCGTCATCATTGTTTGGAACCCTTGCAATTATTACCTCAAGAATTCCAAGCCCCCCCCCAGATCCCGTGCCTCCTGACATAAAAGCTCCCATTGAAAATGTTAAAAAATCAAAAAGATTCAGCCAATCATGTAGTGCATCAGGCTAATTAGTTTTTTTATGTTTCCAATCTCCACACAAAAATTGCTCCGCTGTTTTGCACCCCTCAATTGCCTCAATGGCAATCCCATAAAGAAAAGTATAATATCCCTTGAAAAGTTCCTCGAGAGTCTCTTTGCTCGGCGTCATTTTCAAAAGATTATTAGGGTTTTGCTCTGAGCAAAGTGCAATGTCTTCACCCGTAAACAAAACTACCAAATCCATTGTTGACCGACATGGCTGAAAAAAACAAATATCAGAATTTATAGCTCCCCTCACTCTAACAAAAATCTTGTTATCGGGGGGGGTGGCAATAAAATCCCTTTTGAATTTTTCAACCTTGGATGGGTCAACACCCATGCCAGTAAGACTACCTTTTTCATTGATAGGTCTCAACTGCTGACGAACGCCAGCTATAGTATTTACATACACACCCATGGCAGACTCCTTTATCGGTTTTATAGTTATTGTTTTTTCTTCTTTCTTTTATAAAATTGTCAAAGGATTTCAGCACAATGCAGAAATCCGTACCACTCCCCTAGATTCTCATATGAATCCGAACACATATTGATAGCATGTGAGCGAGTCAAATTTGAATCATTTTTTACTAAAGAACAAGGATGACCAAGAAAAATCAAGTCTTTCTGAATCCTCCTAGTGCTTTAGAGTACAATTTGGCTCGTATAAATGAGTATTTGAGTGTTCGGATTGAGGCTGGTCGGTAGGTCCTGTACTAACCTAAAAGCTTAGCATATTTTCTGTCTTGTGTCAATAGTACGCGTCAAAAATAGCCAAGCAAAGCCTCATTTCACAATTTCAAACAAACAAAACTTAACTTTTAGAATAATTGAAAAAAATTGCCCGCCTCGACTCGCGGAGATGACCGTTCGTCGACGCGAGTCTGGCGGTCGCTAAAAAATTCAATTCTTTTTTCACTCAGCCAAGCCAATCAACCAGCATTCACATCCTACCAAACAAAATCATCCAAATCATTTTTGGTTACCACTTGCCAACTGCTATTTGGATATTGTTGCCATTTCTGAGGATTTCTTTTTCTCTTGTTGCCACTCCAAGTAAATTCAAAACCAAACAATTTCCCTTCTCGCTCCTCAATAAAATCAACTTCAGCACCATCATAAGTCCGCCAAAAATAATTATCTGCATAAATTCTGTGATATGCTTGAAATTTCAAACGCTCACAAATTATGAAATTTTCCCACAGCGCTCCGACATCATCTCGCTGGGCCAAAAAATTAAAATTATTAATCAAAGCATTTCTGATTCCCAAATCACAAAAATATATTTTTCGCAATTTTGAAATTTCCCGACGCTTATTGCGTGCATATGGCGGAAGTCGAAACAAAATATAATTTTTCTCCAACAAATCCACATACCGTTCCACTGTGTTTTTATCCACGCCTAAAAGATTAGCCAACTCCGCATAAGAAACTTCTTGTCCAATTTGAAAGGCCAAAGCCTTGAGCAAATTAAGCAAAACCGCTGAATTTTTAAGCTGTTGAAATTCCAAGATATCCTGATAAAGATAACTACTTGTCAGCTCACGCAACAATTCAATTTTTTCAGTGAAAGTTTCTTGGCTCACAATTTCAGGATAATTACCAAAAATCAAATAATTCTCCAGTTCTTTTTGCAACTGAAGTACGTCTTTTTGAGGATAAATTTCTTCCAAACTCAGCGGATACAAATGATAGACAATTTTCCTACCCGCAAGAGACTCTTGGGTTTTGTCTAGTAAGTTGAAACTTGAAGATCCTGTGATGATGACTTGTTTGGTTTTTTTGAAATGATCAACCAAGAGTTTTGCAGTTTGACCTCCTGCAGGTTCAAGTTTGCAACTTGAACCTTAAAGTTCGCGAGCTGAAAAATATTACCAGTAAACATAAGGGGCAGGTTACAAACCTGCTCCTGCGAAGAATGCACCATAGGACTCCTTCACCTTGAGGGCTTTCTTTTCATTGACCATAAAAACAACGCTCATCAGTTTCTCCTTGTTTTTGAGTTTATATCAAAAAACAAAGAGCCAAAATGAGTTTAAGATTAAGGCTATTTAATTTAATTAGTTTCGATTGTCATTCTCACTCTTTACTTGAGAATTAGGCTTATTTTAAGGCTTTTTTAGCTTTAAAATAAAAAAGATTATGCACTTTTTCCACCCCCAAAAAATGCAAAAAAGAAAGGAATTTCAATCCTAGTTCTTGAATATGTTTTTAGCTTAACACAAAGCCAAAAAAGTGTCAAAGGTTCCAGAAAATGCAGTTTCGGTGTCATAGTTAGATGATTTGACACGTCTTTTAAAGAAAAAACAAAAAACAAAAGCGTATCAAAAAAATGCATATGCATTTTTTTGATACACTGAATAATAAAAACCAATTAAAATGGGGATAAAAAAGCAATATGCTAATTCCCGCATATGCGGGAATTAGCATATTGCGTCAATTGCATCATTTACCCTCAGCTAGCGAAAATTTTTTGGTTGAAATTTCCCCCTTTCTTTGCTAGGATAAGAATATAATTACAATTTTCCAGTTGCTAATTAATAGTTACTAGTTTTTATTTACTAGTTACTGATTACTAGTTACTGATTACTGAAAAATGAAAGAACTCCCTAAAATTTACCAACCCCAAGAAGTTGAAAATGAAATTTATGCCCGCTGGGAACAAGGCGGTTTCTTTAATCCTGACAACATCAATTCTGAAGAAAAATATTGCAACATCTTGCCCCCACCCAATGCCAATGGCGAATTGCACATCGGACACGCTAGTGGCTACACCGTCATGGATATTTTCGGTCGCTACCACCGCATGAAGGGTGAAAAAACCCTGCTTTTGCCTGGCAAGGACCACGCCGGTATTCAAACTCAAGTAGTTTTTGAAAAAAAATTGAAAACTAAAACTGGAAAAACTCGCCAAGAAATTGGCCGCCAAGAGTTTTACAAAAAAACTTACGAGTTCTGTTTGGACCGCGCTGACTATATGCGCAGTCAGGAAAAAAAGATTGGCATCAGCGCCGATTGGTCACGCGAAAAATTCACGCTCGATCCAGACGTTTTAAAAAGCGCCTTAGAAACCTTCGTGAAAATGCATGAGGATGGCTTAATCTACAAAGGCAAACGCATCATCAATTGGTGTCCGCGCTGCGCTACTGCCCTTTCTGACGTGGAAGTTTTGCACAAAGACTCTCCTGGAAAATTATATTTCATCAAATACCCACTGGAAAATTTGCAAGCAAATTTTATTACAGTTGCCACCACTCGTCCTGAAACAATGCTTGGCGACACAGCCATTGCCGTCAATCCAAAAGATGTACGCTTCGCAAAGCTGGTCGGAGAAAATGCCATCTTGCCATTGCAAAATAGGCCAATTCCGATTATTGCCGACCAACGGATTGATTTGGCTTTCGGAACTGGTGCCGTAAAAATAACCCCAGCGCATGACCCTCTCGACTGGCAAATCGGCAAGGACCACAAGCTTGAAGAAATCCAAATCATCGACGAAAAAGCGCTAATCACAGAATTCGGCGGAAAATATGCAGGCATGACAACTCACGAAGCTCGCCAAGAAATTGTCAGCGACTTAGAAAAACTTGGACTATTGGAAAAGATTGAAGAATTTTCACACGCTGTTTCTATTTGCGAACGCTGCAAAACAACCATTGAACCACTGACTTCTAAACAATGGTTTATCAATGTTGACGCAGAAAACTATTCGCTCAAGGAACAGGCGAAGAAAGCTATCGAAGAAAATCTAATTGAAATTTTTCCAAGCAACCTCAAAAAAATTCTCATTGATTGGTTTGGCAACATGCGCGACTGGTGCATCAGCCGTCAAATTTGGTGGGGACCACAATTCCCTGTTTGGTATTGCGACAAATGCGGACAAGAAAAATATATCGTTTCACTTGAAAAACCAACCAGCTGCCCACATTGCGGCGGAAAAAATTTAACCCAAGATGAGAACACTTTTGATACTTGGTTTACTTCCGGACAGTGGGCACATACAACCCTAAAATCACACGGGAATGATTTTGAAGATTTTTACCCTTCAGACATGATGGTGATGGGGCGCGACCTGCTTTTCTTTTGGTCATCGCGCATGATTATGATGAGTCTTTATGCTACAGGAAAAGTGCCTTTCAATAATTTATTTTTCACTGGCTTAGTGCTCGATAAAGAAGGCCACAAATTTTCCAAATCTCGAGGCAATGGAATTGATCCTCTGACCGTAATTGATAAATTTGGGGCCGATGCGCTCCGCATGAGCCTTATTATGGATAGTGCTCCTGGACAAAACTCACGCCTCTACGAAGAAAAGATTGAGACCTTTCGAAATTTTGCCAACAAACTTTGGAACATTTCCCGATATTGCTTGACGCAAGAAGGGTTTGAATTAGTTGAGAAGATTTCAGAAGAAGAAATCAAAACCCCAGCAGATAAGTGGATTTTATATAAATTACATTTATTAATAGAGGACACCGAACGCTTGTTTAACGGAAAACAGATTTCCGTTGTTGCTGATGTCTTGAAAACATTCACTTGGAATGATTTCGCCGACTGGTATGTAGAATTTAATAAAATTGAAAAAAGTCAAAAAGTTCTTGGCTACGTCCTGGATAAAATCCTGCGACTTTGGCATCCATTCATGCCATTTATCACTGAACATATTTGGACATTAGCCCAGCAAGAAAAATTGCTAATGATTTCAACCTGGCCAACTTCACTCAGCAATAATGCTACCCTCCTGGATGGTTGGCAATATGTGGAAAACTTTAAGGCTGTAATTACTACAATTAGAAATGTTCGTACGGAGAACAAAATTGAACTTGATAAAAAAATAAGTATCGTTATAAATTCAGACAATAAAGATTTTTCAAACATGATTAAATCTGAATTTCAAGAAGAAATTATTAAGCACTTAAAGACAGGGGCTGACTTAATCTCATACAATCAACCAGAATTAGAGTTAGGAAATTACATTAAGAGAACTGCTGGTGCTTATACCATATTTGTTAATCTAGAAGGCGCAATCGATACTGAAAAAGAAAAAATCAAAGCTGAAAAAGAAATTGCCAATCTGGAAAATTTCATTGCAGGACTTTCCGGCAGACTTTCCAACCAAGAATTTGTTTCCAAAGCCCCGGCGCAAGTCATCAACCAGCAAAAAGAAACCCTTGCCAAAAAACAAGCCGAACTTGCCGAACTCAAAAAACACTTGGAATCACTTTCTTAGGGTTCTAATTGTTCTAAATGTTGTCAGTGTTCTAATTGTTATCCTTGCTGAGTGTTTAAATTTAAATTTGTAGATTTGTAGCTAATTTGTATATTCGTAGGGTTTATGAAACAATTTGAATCATTTTTCTGGGGAATCATCGCGGCCCTCGGTGCCGGAGTTGTTCAATTCGTCTTTTTCATTTTGTTTGCAACCTTCGCTGACCCTACTAGCAACTTATCCTATGCTCAGTTTTTCGCTATTCCAGTGTTCATCGCCACTACCGCTTTTATCGAAGAACTTTTCAAATATCTACTCATCAGTAAAAGAATTCTGGAACATTCCTCAGAAAGAAATTTTCTGCTCAATGCTTTCTTGTTTGGACTTGGTTTTTTTGCCGTTGAGTTTGCGCTCATTTTGGCAAGCTCACCTACCTTACAACTTCCAACCACCGCCGGAATTGCCGCCCTGCACCTTGGCACCACCATCTTCATGAGCTTTTTCATTGCAACCAGAAGTTCCAAAGGTTCCAACTTTTCACTACTGGCTTTACTGCTTGCTACAATCCTACATGTTCTCTACAATCTGGCCATTGCTGGAGCAAATCAGTTTTCCGGTTACTTTGCCATCGCACTGTTAATAATTTTGCTTTTCATCGACTTAAAACTTTTTCTTCGTTTCAATCAAGAGCTTGCACAAGACTAAAAATCATCATATAATAAAAGCATAGAAAAATACTGCTGAATATTGCTTTAAACTACTTGATTTAAAGTGGATTATTCTAGCAAATTACATAATTTTTAAAAATCAATCCCTGACTAAAAAATCAGCGATTCACATTCACTAAAATGCTAAAAACAAAAAAATCATTTTTCGAAAGAGTAACTGGCGCCTCGTCCGTTGATTCGAATAATATGCGTGAATCTTCAATGCCTATTTATGCAGAAGAAGAGGAAACAGAAATGGTTATGAATAATAGAGATTCTTCAAGCCTGGGTGGTGGGCACAGAAACTTCAATGTTTTCGAGGAGGAAACAACCTCTTCAAATGACGCGGAAGGGCAACTAACTATTGATGTTTACCAAACCGAAAGTGAAGTTGTCATTAAGTCCACAATCGCAGGGGTAAAACCAGAAGACTTAGATGTTTCAATCAATAACGACATGGTCACCATCAAAGGTGAGCGAAAAAATGAAGAAGTAGTTAGTGGTGAAAACTATTACTATCAAGAATGCTATTGGGGAGTTTTCTCTCGCAGCGTTGTGCTTCCTGTTGATATCATCTCCGACAAAGCTGAGGCTTCACTGAAAAACGGAATTTTGACAATTCGTTTGCCGAAGGCTGATGTTACCAAAATCAAAAAAATCCAAGTCCGAGGATTCTAATTGTTCCAAAAAATTTTTTCAAAAAGAAAGTCGCAAGGCTTTCTTTTTTTTGCTTAAACCACGAGGACCCATCGAGAGGCCCATCATTAAGTCTTTAATTCTTGTAATATTCCAGCAATTGCGGTATGCTTAAGGACATGAATACTAGGCAATATTTTTGTTTGTTTGTTGTGTTTTTTCTTAGCACGCAAACCGCAGCATTGGCAGCTGAAACTCAGCCGCCAAAAGTTGCTAACACCGTGGCGCAATCAAAAGCGTTGACGGTTTCTATTGATAAATATTCGGAAGATATCTCCGGGGATACCATTGCTAAATGGCTAAGACAAAAATCAAATTTGGGATTATCTCCGAATTATAAAACTGAAGTTGAGAACACCTCTTATTGTCCTGTTAGTAATATATTCTGCGACTTAACCATGAGTACTGGGTGGCGCAATCACCTGCAACTCAAGTCAGAAACTTTCGTGGATAAAAATTCAATAAAGTCATATTTGGAAGATTTAGCAAGAAAAATAAACCATGATCCAACAGATGCAAAATTCACAGTAACGGATGGAAAAGTATCAACTTTTGCTGAAGCACAAGACGGAATAACTCTTGACGTTGAGAAAAGTACGCAAAAAATTATTGACGCTTTAAATTTAGTCACAATTCCACAACAAATTTCATTAGACTACGCTTCAAAAAAACCGGAAATAAACTATGCCGAGGTAAATGACCTTGGCGTATCTGCGCTTATCGGAGAAGGCACTTCAAACTTTAAAGGCTCCCCTGTAAACAGAGTGCATAACATCAAAGTAGCAACTGAAAGATACAATGGACTTCTCATTAAACCAGGAGAGGAATTCTCATTTGTAGATATTCTTGGTGAAGTTGATGGTGACCATGGCTATCTTCCAGAGTTGGTCATTAAGAATAATGTGACCGAACCAGAATTTGGCGGAGGAATTTGCCAGGTTTCAACAACAGCTTTTCGTGCGGCCATTTATTCAGGACTAAAGATTACTGCCCGCAAAAACCATGCCTATCCGGTGTCTTATTACAATCCCCAGGGAATGGACTCAACAGTTTATGTTCCGCGACCAGACCTTCGCTTTAAAAATAATACGCCCGGATATATCCTCATTCAGACAAAAATAGTCGGGACTACTTTAACTTTCAGTTTTTATGGCAGTGATGATGGAAGAAAAACAACTGTTGACGGGCCAACCATTACTGAGCGACAACCTGACGGTGCATTAAAGGCATCCTTTACTCAGCATGTTTTTGACAAAGATGGCAAAGAAATCATAAATGACGTGTTTAATAGTTCTTATAATTCTCCATACCGATATCCTCATCCAGGTGGACCTGTTTTAAGTGCCAAACCATCGAATTGGTCAGATGAGGAATGGAAAAACTACAAAAAAATGCTTAAAGATATGGCTAAAGCAACCTAGGTCACCTTTACTGCCACATACTTAGCCATATTTTGCCAGCAAGACTGACAATTGACTAGAGGAAAATAAAGTGTTACACTTGGCTAGTTATTAAAATTTCTGGGTTATTAGCTCAGTTGGTAGAGCAGTGGCCTCTTAAGCCAATGGTCGCAGGTTCGAATCCTGCATAACCCACAATTCTCTCACCAGAAGAGAAATTTGCCCCCATAGCTCAACGGATAGAGCAATAGCCTTCTAAGCTGAAGATCTAGGTTCGATTCCTGGTGGGGGTACAGGATTTTATTATGTATGGCGATCATCGTCTAACGGTTAAGACATCGGTTTGTGGTACCGAGAACCAGGGTTCGATTCCCTGTGATCGCCCAGTTTTAGTTTAAGAAAATCTAAAAATTGAATTTCGAAGAATTCAATACGAAAGAATCAAAAAATTACAATTTCGACACGCGCTCTTAGCTCAGCTGGATAGAGTGTCTGGCTTCGAACCAGAAGGTCGGGGGTTCGAATCCCTCAGAGCGCACAAAGAAAAAACTCCGATTTTCATCTGGGTTTTTTGTTGTATAAAAAAATAGGGAACGCGCATAATTATTTACGCATTCCCTATTTACTCAGCTTCCAACGCTTCCGGTGTTTGCGCCACCGTTTCTTGAGCCTTTCGATCCAGTGTTAGCTCCTGACATTTTAATCACCCCCTTTATTGTAAATTTTTGATTTGTTGAAAAATAAAAGCTTCTTCCTTGAAAGCTTCCCGAGAAAAATTTTCTCGCCACCCTATCACACACTCTTCATATAACAAGCGGAAATTACTTTCTGCAGTTACTTTCCCAATTGTATATTTCTCTAACTCTTCCCTATTTAATTCCGCTAGGGTATGAGAAATTCCATAATACGGCACGCGATAAACTCCACCATCAAGCACGAAAGTTTCTTTTGGTGCCATCGACTGTGGAAAATAACGTACCAAAACTCCCTCAAGCACAAAATTTACAGATGAAAATCCCATCTGAGCTTTTTCAAATGCTTCAAAAAATTTTACGCCACCAACAGCTTTAGCCAATTTCAACATGTCACTGACTTCATAAATCTTCAAGACAACAACTCTCAAAACATTTGCCAACTTGATTTGATTCCAACTAATTTTAAATTCATTTTCGCTTAAAGTTAATTTCTTTAACTCAGCCCTAGTTGGTGTGATAGTTGCGATATGCCATTGGCTTACTTGCTTAGGAAGTGTTTTACAAGTTTCCAGCACTGAAGCATAATTTATTTTCGTCAGCGTCATCAAGGAATTTACTTCACCGTCTGCTGTCAAAACTTTCTGCGCATTTCTGATGCCATTAATCGCTACTTCAAAAGAATCTTTGGAACCTCTTTGAAAATTATGAATTCTTTTTGGGCCATCTACTGAAATGTCCAGCCAATCAAATTTAAAGCCGGCTAATTTAATTTTGCTAATATGCGTAGCGTATGAGCCATTATCAATCATTCCAATTTTGTTATCTGGTCTGATTTGACGAATTGCCTGAAGCCAACTTAAATGTTTCGGCTCAAAAATTCGACCCTCATGCACAACAATTGGATTAGGCAACATTTGGCTAACAATAGTTTTTACTGCGATTTCTAGAGCAGCTCCATTGAAAAAATATTGCCGCTCTTTTTGAAAAATGCAATGCTTGCACTGCAAATTGCAATGCCGCGTTGCCACCACAGACATTACTTTTGGCAATTCCCTTGCTAATTGGGCATACATTTCTCCAATATCATCTTTTTCAGATTTCCCAATAATATATTCGAGCCACAAATTCATTGCAAAGTTTTCCATGATACCCTCCGACAGTAAATTGTTAAATCAACTAATAGCTTAATTATTAAGCTGAAATACAAATATAATCAACTTTAGTGATTTAATATTTTATCTTTTATAGCTTTTTTAAGCCTATTTTTAAGTTAATATCTCATAGTCATCATATTTATTGACTAATTAATGAAAACTTGCTAGGCTTGATTTATGGAATTAACAGAATCACTCTTGAATTTAGGCCTAAATGAAAAGGAAGCCAGTGTCTATTTGGCACTTTTAGGTTTGGAAAGAGCAACGGCCTACACCATTGGAATCAGAAGCAAGCTGAAAAATGCCACCGCTTATGTTGTTCTGGATAACTTAGTTTCTAAAGGATTTGCCCTTAAGATTCCCCAGGCAGACAAACATTATTTCATTGCCAAATCACCACGTGAATGTATTGCCATTGCTCAAGAAAAGTTATCTGCCACCAAAGAAATGCTGCCAGAGCTACTGGCAATTCAAAAGAAAGCTGATGAAAAAGTTAGCGTTGCGTATTTTGAGGGATTTGAAGGAATTAAAAAAATGTATGACCAGCTTATCGCCAAAATGCAAAAGAAACCTCTTCCTGAAAGATCTTTTATTGCTTTTTATGCTCATCAAAAACACACTCCCAATTTTCTACAGGAATACTGGTTACAATTAAACGATGACTACGCAAAAAATAACATAAAAAGGACAGCAATCACAACTCTCCACCCATCAATTAAAAACTATTTAGCAGCAGAAACAAAAAAGAAATTAAAAATGGATTTAAGGACACTTATTGAAAAAGATTATTCCAGCAATATTTCCCTTGAAGTCTATGACAATTTTACGCAGATAATTTCACATCGCTACTTGCAAGGAATTTTGATTGAAAACCCAGATATCGCTGACGTAATGCAACAAATTTTCAAGCTTGTCTGGAAAACAACCAACCAACAAAAATGAATTACCCCCCCACAGCAAGCTAACGTGGATAGTTCATTAAGCAACCAAAAATTGCCTATTTTCATATCAAAAAACTAGTAGCCGACAAAGAAGTCACTTCCAGCACTTGGCGACTTAGCGTTTTCCTGATTACGACGGCCTATAATATCAAGTGCTTTTTTATAATTATTTTCATTAAAAACAATTCCCTTATCCTGAGTATTTACAAACTCCTGCACTCTATCGGCTGTCCATGTTGAAGAATATAAATTTTGATGCCAAATATATCCTCCGAAAAAAATTGACGCCAAAAGCAATAAAAAAAATATAACTCGATATATCTTTCTCCGGAAAGATTCCACGATTGAAATGACATTTGATTTATTAAAATCTGTGAAGGTGAAAATTTTCATATAGCTATTATTTTTTAGTATAAAAAACTACTTCCAACGAGGTATCCAATTTGCTGCCATTTTGCTTGGCTGCGGTATTTGTGGAAGATGCGCCAGGTGTTAATTGGGCATTAAATGGATTCAGAACTCCATTAATCGGCGCTGCACCGGCCGCGGATGGCAAGCCACTATCAGTTGAGTGGCTAATATTAATACCAATAATATCACCATAATATTCAAACGTTTCTAGGCCACTAATGAATTTAAAAAGTCCATCGTAGTCCCCAGTCAAAGAAATTGTTAATTTCAAATAGTCATTGCTTGGCAATGACTCTACCAAGTTAGCTGTTGCTGAGCCTGCTTTAGCAAGGGCTGGATTAGCTGCTTGTTGCAGACCATCATTAATCGAAATTACTATTGTATTACCCGTATCTTGAGAGAGCTTCTCCAATCGCTCAATCAAAACAACTGCCTGATCCTTACTAAGTAGTATATCTATTTTATTTTGTTGATTATTAATTTTTGCAAACTGTTCCCTTATCTTTGGCAGTTCATTTAGTTTTTGCCTTCTTATGTCTTGTTTAATGGCTTCCTCCTGTATTCCATCCCTGACAAGCGTAATACTTTTCAATAGCGGCATAATGACAAAATACCCAAGCCCACCAATCACAACAAAAAATAGTGCTAGCACAACAAGTTCTCGTTGATTTTTTAGAAATTTTGTCATCTAAGAATATAAAAAATGATTTAAACGCTCGCTATTTTTTTAGTTCAAGCAACCTGCATCCCACAGAAAATTTTCATGCTAATAAATAAAATCATCCTGAATTATTCGCTGTTTATTTATTTCTCAAACAATCCTGGCTAACATTGAAATCCATTTGAAAATCAACATTCTCCTTAACAACAAGGTCTGAGAGTGGGACATTAATTTTTCCAAAACATGCATCCTTTTCTAGATTACCCTTAAATTCAAGCAGTTTATCGCGGGTTTTGGCCTGCCCAGTCAAATAAATGTCATAGTTCTTATTGGAAAAATTATTTATAACAATACCACTTGGAATAACCTGACTCAAATGGTTCAAGACGGTTGACCATTGCAAATGTCCATTTTGAATTTTTATCAAAAAACCAGTAGCCTCATTTATAGCTTTAAAATTCTTGTCGTATTTATCCAACTCTTGATATTGACTTTGATTCTGCTGAAATTCATAGTCTGCAATACTTCCATTTTGCTGAATCTTCAACAGATATAGCACATTAATTAAAATAACGATGAGAATTAAAATAGGAAAAAAGAACAATATCTCCGTACGCAAAAGTTCACGAAAAAATTTACTTCTTCGTATTTCATCTTTTTTGTTTTGAGGAAGCAAATCAAGACTAATCTTCATATTGGAGTGCTTTTAATGCTAAACCTATAGCTGTTGAATATTGCAATGATTGACTTTTTTCAATAATTGGCAATTTTTTTCCTAAATTTACATTCGACCATGGATTTCCAGGTTGAATCTCTCGTCCTAACTTTTTTGATAGATATGGCACAATTCCCTTTGTATTCGCACCTCCACCGCAAATAATTATCTTATCAATATTTTTTGAGTATCCCAATCCTGATAAATAAAAATTTATCGATCTTTCTATCTCCTGAGAAAAACTTTCAAGAACTGGTTCTACTAACTTGAACAAAGAATCATTTTTAGGATCACAGCCGATACCGTGGGTTAGTTTTATTTTTTCAGCTTCCTCAAATGAAATACCCATTCCCTTAGCGATGACATCAGAAAGAGATTGTCCACTAAGGGGAACACTGGAAGTAAAACATGGAACACCCTCCTTTGAAATTGAAAAGCTCGTTCTTCTATCTCCAATATCAACTATCAAAACTGTTTTTTTGTAGTCATCGCAGCAAAGGAGACTCCTGGATTGCGCAATTGATTCTATCTCCAGCCCAACAACTTCAAGTCCTGCCATCTCAATAACCTCTATGGTTTCGTCCACTGTTGTTTTTGACACTGCAACGACTAATAGATTTATTTTGTTTTTTTCCGTAGTTAGGGCCTCAGTAACGATTTGCCAATCGTAATAAACCTGTTCGAGCGGCAACGGAATGTTCGCTTCCATTTCCCATTTAACAGCTTCGCCTATTTCATTATCATTCATTTTTGGAATACTTATAATTCGCAAAAAAGCTTTTGTCTCAGGAAGGCTACAGATAACTTTTTTCGTTTTTATTTTTTTTGGTCCTGAAGTTTCAATAAGTTTTTTTATTGCCACCACAATCTGTTCTTTCTTTTTTATCTCACCATCACTCACGGCGCCAACTGGCAGAGACACACATCCATAGCTGACAATTTTCTCTTCCACACCATTATTCTCAAACTTAATAAGCTTAACCGAAAGGTCACTCAAATCAAGTCCGAATATACTGGAAGAATTACTACAAATTTTTTTATTTAGAAAGCTCATTTTTTATTTTTATATTTTTCAGGCATTTTTAGCCTTTTAATTTTACACTATTTTCTTCATATTTCATAATTACTTAAAACGCAATGTGCTAGTCCTCCTCCCAAGAATCTATGGAGTATTGTGTGCCGGTAGGAAAATACGGCGGAGGAAAGTATAATAGATTATTATCAAAATCAAGATTACGCGTTTGATATCCTGTCCCATCTGTGTATGCAAATCCATATCTGGCATACGTTGCAATTGAACCATTAACTGTGATGCTATTTTTAGAATTTCCATAATAATATCTACCAACGCGACCACCTTTTGCTAAAAGAGCTCCATCGATAAATAAATCATTAAGGCTATCTTTGATTACCTCAACGTCTTCCTGTGCTATTACACCAATAATGTCGTTACCATCATGATTTGTATAGCGCAAATTATTCATGCCTAAAAAAACATTTTTATTTCCGCCAGTATATCCAGGCTCGTCAGAAAGTTCGGCCGCAACAAAAGAAACTTTTTTGCCACTTATTGTTCCTTCTAGCCAGAGATTATTTGCCACAAAAATAATTCCCCCATTAGGAATAACCCCGCTTGTAATGCTTATGCACTTGCCTTTACTTGGCTTACTAGCTTGAATCAGGGAGCAGCTACCTGCATCGCAACAATCAACTGTAACGCAACTAAGTCCATTAGTTGAAGCATAGGAACCTGACGCTCCAGTGATGACTCCATTGTAATCAGTAATACCGCTTGAGCCAGTGTACCCGATAGGATTATAAACCGAGTAAGAATTTACTTTGCAAGAATTAAAATTGCCATCGGCCTTTAAAATGATTCTGCGTCCCGCCCCACTATTGTCAAATTTCACCGTAGCCTGACTTCTCATAAAAGAAATATCAGAAACAACACTTGCAAAATCAACTTGTGGCGTAGGAAAATCTCTTCCAGCTTTAAATACATCGATTCGCGGAGAAACGACGCTTGGCGGAGCCTCCGAAGGTCTCTGATTGTCGTTTATTCCACTAGCTGGCGGAGCGTTAACATGCGTATGTACCCCAAACTCACTACCTCCCGTATGATCCGGATCATCATAAGTGCTCAAGGAGCTCGAAACGACATTGGTTGCAATTCCATCAAAGCGAATGCCAGAATTAGAATGTATTTTACCATTAACAGTAGTTCCCTCGCCAAAGCGCATAAAGTCATTAGCCAGCACACTATCCTCACTCCAAGAAGGTCTCCTGAAGCGCACATTTATAGTTCTTTTAATAGCTGGATATTTACTAGTCCAGCCCGTAACAGCGACGTAAACAATTGTTGAACTAGGATCTGGAGCAGAGGTTTCAATACTGTATTTTCCAAGCACTCCGCCTTGAGCATCCACATAGTCTCGCTCATATGGGGAGTTATTCCTCAGCCCATATGGGTCAGGACTTGTACCTTGCCAAAAATCCCGAATTTGCATAGCAGTTCTCCCATCTGTTTCATGAGCAAGATACCAACGATAAAAATTAACCCCAGCCTCAGCAATTTGAAATGCTTCTTCTTTACTTTGAGTTTGATATGCACTTTTGGAATTATTTACAATAAATTGCACCATCGAGGAAAGCAATATTGAAATCATCACAATAATAACCAACGCATAAGCAATGGCCGAACCTTTTTCATTTCTAAATACAGCAGCTTTCTTATTTTCAACTTTCATATTAATTGTTTTCATTAAGGTTCCTAAACTCAGCAAAAGATTCCAGATTTATATTGTCCGGGGCAGTGAGTGGTTTTATATTTATCCAGAGACGAACTTTTACTAACTTGACATCTGCAGGAACGGGGCTGCTAAGTGGATTGTTTATAGCGTCAATTGGGTAATCATTATTGTAGTATTCAAAAACTGGCTGAGAAATTGTATTAACGACGTAATTGGAGATAATTTTTACCGTCTGATCGCCGGCAGGATAAGCAGCAGGAGTGCCACTTGATTTTGTAATTCCTTTTTTAAACGTTTGTGTAGCAGTTTCAAGATAATAATGCACTCTTTCAGCCTTTCCATCCTTGTCATCATCCAGATACACGGTGAGACTATTTTTAGCGACATCCTTAACCGGGTAACTTCCATCATCAGCTTGCCTAATCTCCCTTAAACTTTTAATCGTTTGATTTAGCGCACTTGTTGCCTTGCTTGTAGCATTTCCGGATTCAATCACAAATGCATTCATTTTCCAACTTTTCGCGGCGAGCATAGTGAAACCACCGATGCCCATAATAAGAATCGCTACAGCGACGAGCGTTTCAACAAGGGTTATTCCTCTCTTTCTTGAATTCATTATTTTTTTCAAAAAAATCATATTTATTCTATTACCATTTTGACTTCTTGAGTGGTAAATTTATTAATCGTAACATCCTTATCTATGATGTCAGTAAAGCCTGCAGCCACAATGCTTAACTTGTAACCACCGGCAACAAGAGTTGCATTAGAGTCTGGAAAATAAACTTTTCCAAATTTATTCGTTGTCATTGTAACATCATATGCTCCAATTACGCTCTTGAGCTCAACTGAAGCGCCCGCGATAGGCGCACTATCAGCATCAGTAAGGGCTGTAACCAACAAAGAATCGGTCTCCTTATTAGCCAGTACTACATTGACATCCAACGCAGTATTTGGAGGTAAGTTAAATACATTAGATAAATCTGCGGCGGCATCAAGATACAAAAGCGCATACTTATCATTTTGAATTCCAGACGGATATGTAAAATAATAAGGCCCTGAACTTATGTTCGTTAAAGTTTTTTTTCCATCAGCTGATGAGTTGAAAACCGTTTGAACAAGTGACCAAACAGGAAGTGGCGGCGTAGCTATAGTATTAGAAGTTCTTCTACCGCCCGCTAGTGAAAAATCAATATTTGGAATTATTTCTCCAAGCGGTGACTTGGTATACAAATTAATTGTTGAAAGTTTATCCATTACAATGGTTTTTTGATTGATGCTTGCATTAACAACACTGGCGTGAATATCAATCGGGTTAACACTACTTATTGGATAAGGCGCATATGTCTGAACTGGAAAATAGCCATTCTTTGTAATCTGAAGACTATAGGTTTGCAAAGATGGAATAACCTCAGGGAGAAAAAGATTGCCAGAAGAATCTGTTGTATATTGAGCGTTAACTACTGGCGAAACAGAACCATTGATAATTTTAACATTGGCATTTGGGATACCGATACCTGAACTATCAACAATATTCAAAGAAAGAATTCCACCTGTGTACATAGCTTCCACTCCTGGCGGAGAGATAGTTGCCACTACCGATGTTGACTTTGCAGGATTATCATCCTCCCAGTAAACAATAATCTTGACTTGTTTGTAATCAGCTGGTCGAGAGTCCGTTCCGGCTGCCAAGGTTCCATCAAAAGGATCATCTATAGCCACGACTGAACTATGAACATAATACGTTTTACCAGAACGAATCTCTGTTTCTGTTTGTGAAAGTTTCCCGTCTGGAATACCGCCCACTGTTCCAACATCTTCATACTTGAGATTACGGGCTATTTCAATTTTCTCATTTGCGAGCTGAACTGCCCCAAGTCTACTTTTAACATTACTCATAGCAAGTGTTCCTGTTGCAAATACCTTGTAGAAAGTAACTCCTGCAATAGTAAGCATAAACATAAAAACCATCATCTCTATGAGAGTGAAGCCATTGCATTTATTTTTTTTCAATTTTTGAAAAAACATATTTTATTGAAAATAAAAAGATATTCACATGCCAACATGTTCATATCCCCATACAATAATAACTACTTAATACTGTCCATCAGGCTATACATAGGCAAAAGCATAGCCACGGCAAAAAAACCAACACACCCACCTATCACAACCATCAAGAGAGGCTCGATGATTGAGGACATGTTTTTAGTTACCTGGTCAACCTCATCTTCGTAATATTCTGCCAACTGAAGCAATACTGTTTCTGTTTTTCCAGTCTCTTCTCCGACTTGAACAATTTGAGATACAAGAATTGGAAAAACATCCGGGCGATTTGATAAAATAGTGCTCAATGGAACTCCTTTTTGAATGTCCTCCACACCTTTCAATAATGCTTCTTTGTAATAATAATTGGAAAGGGTATTTGAAATAATCCCAAGAGCCTCAACAGAATTGACTCCACTCTTTAGCAATGAACTATATATTCTAGCGAAGCGAGCGCAATTAACTTGTTTTACGATAGGGCTGAAAATAGGAACGTGTACTGTAAAATATCCCAGAGCTTTTTTGCCAGCTTTTTGATGAAGAAAATAGTTCAAAAAACTTATCAAGCTAATAAATCCTATCGCCACAACTATGCCGTTGTTTTTCATTGCATCACTAAGATCAACCAAAAACTGAGTCATTGGCGGCAACTTAGCATTCATACCCTTAAACACGCCCATCATTTGAGGAAGCACATAGGTTAACATGAGTATTCCAATTATAATCATCACCGATAAAATGACAGCTGGATAAATCATCGCACCTTTTACCTTTCCCTTCAAATCATGCTCTTTTTCTATTTGCACTGAAACTATTTTAAGCACCTCATCAAGATTTCCAGCCACCTCGCCGACCTTAACCATATTTATGAAAAGATCACCAAAAACTCCTGGATATTTGGCAAACCCCTCACTAAGTGTTTTTCCGCTTTGTATTTCTTCAAAAATATCATTAAGAATTTTTTTAAAGCCTTTGTGTTCAACTTGCATTGCAAGATTACCAACAGCTCGCGAAACAGTGAGTCCTGAGCTTATCATTACACTAAGATTTCTCGCAAATACCATCTTTTCCTTTAACGGAACATTGCTAAATCTGTCAAAAAATTTTACCTGAACACCACTCGCGGATTGATCCTCACGAACAAGTGCTATGGAAGTGACCAAGAAACCATCACTTCTGAGTTGACTAGCCAGTGTCTTTTCATCACGTGCGATAATTTCACCGCCCTTCTTTTCACCACTATAATTTTTAGCGGTATATATAAATTTTGGCATAAATTTAACTACTTACCTCCCAACTAAATATGAAACCTAAAATAACACTAAGTTATGTACAGCTACTCCTTGGTCACTCTCAATACTTCTTCGATGGATGTTACACCCATAGCCGCCTTAATGAAACCATCTTCATACATCTTATGCATTCCGTCTTTTCTTGCCTCTCTCTCTATTTCATCAGCTGACGCGTTTGAGGTAATCAATTTTCCAATTTTTTCATCCATAACTAAAACCTCATAAATTCCTTGTCGTCCATGATATCCCTCATTGCTGCACTTTTCGCAGCCCTGCGCCTTATAAAATTGAATATTTTTCCAAGTACTCTTTGCATCGATAACGCCCTTCAGCTGTGGTGATTTTTTGTAAACTTCCAATATTTCAGCCATGTCAAAACTTGCTTGCAAATTCTTTACATCTTTTTCTTCAAACTTATAAGCAACCTTGCAGTCATTGCATAATTTTCGCACAAGCCGTTGAGCAATGATAACATTGACTGTCGATGCAACCAAAAATGCTTCAGCTCCCATATCTAAAAGGCGTGGCAAAGTTCCAGCAGCACTGTTCGTGTGAAGAGTTGAGAGCACGAGATGACCAGTCATCGCAGCTTCAATCGCAATCTGCATAGTTTCTCCATCTCGAATTTCACCTACCATGATAATATCAGGATCTTGACGAAGGAGACTACGAAGTGCTGCAGCAAAAGTCATTCCAATTTTTGTATTGACTTGCGTTTGGTTAACTCGCTGCATGCGATATTCCACGGGATCTTCAACGGTACTAATGTTAACCTCGGATGTATTCAAAATATCCATTATCGTGTACAGAGTTGTTGTTTTTCCACTACCAGTGGGACCCGTAACCAGTATCATGCCATTTGGGCGTTTAATATGTTGATGAACTTTCTCAAGATCATCCCCAAAGAGACCCATTTTTTCCAACGTTAAGCCCTTCGATGTCTCATCTAAAAGACGCATAACGATTTTTTCACCTTCAAAAACTGGCAATATACTGACTCGAAATGAAATCTTGTACCCATCTTTCTCAATCTTAAAGCGACCATCCTGAGGCAATCGATGTTCATCAAGTTTTAAGTTTGACAACACCTTAATGCGAGCTATCAGTCCACCCATGACCTGCTTTGGAAGAGTCATGGCGTCGTGTAAAATTCCGTCAATTCTATACCTGACTCGGATTTCTTTTTCGTCAGGTTCAATATGAATATCGCTGGCAGATTGCAAAATTGCATGCTTAATAAGGGTGTCAACTATGCGCACAATTGGAAGATCCTGAGCAATCTTTTCCAAATCATCTTCCGAATCATTTAATGCAGCATCCTCAGAATCTTTTTTAATGATATCTCCAAATTCAGCCTTTAGACTCTTTTCATACTGCTTTAAAACTATCTTAATGTTGTCCTCACTAGTAAGACAAGGGACAATTTTGAGGCCTGTTTTTTTTCGAATGAAATCTATTGTCTGAAGATCTTCCGGATTTTTCATCGCTACCTTCAGATTATTGCCATCTTTTTCAAAAGCTACGATTCCATATTTTTTCGCAATTGGTTCTGGCACTATATGCAGGATGTCATTTTCAATTACCTCTTTTTCCAAATTCACAAATGGAATTCCTAAGATGTAAGAGTACAACTTCTTAAGATCAATTTCACTGATAATGTTTTTCTCTATCAATAAATCGCCAAACTTCTTATCTTGCTTGGTTGCTTCATTGAAATTTTCTTCAATCACGCCGCTATCCAGCATTCCTGAATCAATGATGAAATCCCTCAATTGTTTATTTGCTATTTGCATTATTTTTTGTTTTACAGCCACCCAAGGTGCTCTAGGCTTTTGTTTTTTTATTTTTTTCCTCTATATCTACCTACCCCATAAGACATCCCTGATAAAGTAGTACTAGTCTTATTTTCTATTCAAAATTACTTTTATTTTTTGCGTCACTTCATCAAGTCTATAATCTGCCTTGACTAGATAGGTCGTAGCCCCTAACTCAAGAGCTTTTTCTACATCCGCAATGCTTCCTAAATTTGTAAGCAACACTATCGGGACATGTGTTGTTTCTTGATTTTCCTTAATTTCTCTCAATACCTCGTACCCATCTTTCCTGGGAAGTACAATATCCAATAAAATTAAATCTGGTTTTTCTGAGAAAGCTTTCTGAATTCCTTCTTCTCCATCAATAGCACAAACCACATCAAATCCCTCTGCAAGCAAAAATTCTTCGAGTGAGTTTTGCAAAACCAGATCATCTTCGACGATAAGCAGTTTCTTTTTTTCCATATACATTTAATTACCTTACTATTTAATAAAACAAAAAACGTTTACTTGGGTCTTCTTTCTGAAACGATAATAGAATTTTAATGTCAGACTGCCAATCAAGCTAGAATTTCTTTCTTATGCTTTAATTATCGGTAAACTGAAAAGAAATTCTGATCCAGCGCCCTCAATTGATTGAAACCATAACTTACCACCTGATTGTTCAATAATATTTTTTGCAATATATAAACCAAGTCCGGTTCCATCGGTATTATTTTTCATAGAATTATTACTACGAAAAAACTTTTTAAAAATATCGCATTGTTCGTTGCTTGGGATGCCTACTCCATTATCTCTCACACGAACTTGAACAAGATCATTCTTCACTTCTAAGAAAACCTCTACCACCCCTTGTTTATTTGTATACTTTATCGCATTTGAAATAAGGTTATCCAATGCAACCCCAATTCTTTTTTTGTCAATTAAAATCTTTGGAGACTTCACCGGACAAGCTGATTTCAGTTCAATACCAGCAATAGTAGAAAATGGTTGTTGATTAGCGATAGCATCACTGACTACATCGCATAAATCAACCGCCTCTTTTGTTAGTGCCAACCTCCCTTGGTCAATACGCGCCACATCAAGAAGATCATTGACAAGCCTGGCCATTTTTTGACTTGATCGCTCAATTTGCCCAATTAAAAGCTGCTGTTTCTCACTAAGACCTTCGGGAAATTTCGATAAAAGCAATTCGATTTGCCAGTTCATTTCAGCAATCGGAGTTTTGAGTTGATGTGAGGCGATTGAAACAAACTCAGTTTTCATTTTGTTGGCCTTAGCCACCTGATTAAAACTATTAATGATGAAATTTCCGATAGTAAAGAGTATTGCAACTACCGCCGATTCGCTAATAACAAGCACGTCCGGAGAATCATAATTATTTGAAATGAAGTATACCCCAGTCATGGCAACCAGAATAACAAAACCCATTACAATGAATAAAAAACTTGGAGTTTGCCAAACACTGACACCAAGATCCTCTGCCTGTTTAACTAGATCAAACTCATCAGCTAATCTCTTTTTAAGTTTGTGTCCGAGCATAATAATTGAAAATAATATTTTTCACTAACCTTCTTCTTTTATAGTAGATTCCTAGACTCTCATCTGAAACCCCTAGTTGAACCGGACAAGCAGTTTTCCCGCATCCGGCTCTCCAATATTAGATTCGCTTTTTTTTACTATCAAGATTAATTTTGTCGCTGTGTTGGTTTCCATTT